>JANMJZ010000152.1:0-65002 GCA_031371635.1 Sphingomonadales bacterium
CTGCTTTCCGTCTCGAAGCTGAACGACGCGTCGTTGAGGCGCAGCTTGCTGATGCTTTCGCGCAGCTTGTCGAAATCGGCGGCGTCGACGGGGAACAGGCCGCAGAACACGACCGGCTGGACTTCCTTGAAGCCCGGCAACGGCTCGAGGGCACGGCGCTTCACGTCGGTGCTGGTGTCCCCGACGCGGGTCTGCGCCACTTCCTTGATCTGCGCGGTGATGAAGCCGATTTCGCCGGCGGCGATTTCGGGCAGGATCTCCATCTTGGGGCGCATGCAGCCGACGCGGTCGACGAGGTGCTTCGTGCCGGCCGCCATGAAGACGATTTCCTGGCCCTTGCGGATCACGCCATCGATGACGCGGATGAGGATGACGACGCCGAGATAGGGGTCGTACCAGCTGTCGACGAGCATCGCCTTAAGCGGTGCGTCGCGATCGCCCTTGGGCGGGGGGATGCGCGCGACGATGGCGTCGAGCACGTCCTCGATGCCGATTCCCGATTTGGCGCTCGTCAGGATGGCGTTCGACGCGTCGAGCCCGATGATCTCTTCGATCTCCTTGCGCACCATTTCGGGCTCGGCGGCGGGCAGGTCGATCTTGTTGATGACCGGCACGATCTCGTGATCCTGCTCGATCGACTGGTAGACGTTGGCGAGCGTTTGCGCCTCGACACCCTGCGCCGCATCGACGACGAGCAGCGCGCCTTCGCACGCGGCGAGACTGCGGCTGACTTCATAGGCGAAGTCGACGTGCCCCGGCGTGTCCATGAGGTTCAGCTCATAGCCCTTCCAGTCGAGGCGCACGGTCTGCGCCTTGATCGTGATCCCGCGTTCCTTTTCGATATCCATATTATCAAGGACTTGCGCCGACATTTCGCGCGCGGTCAGGCCACCGGTGGTCTGGATCAGCCGGTCGGCGAGCGTCGACTTGCCATGGTCGATATGGGCGATGATGGAAAAATTGCGGATCTTGTCGAGCGGGGTCATGTGCTGCGCCTAGCCGAGGCGGTGGCCAGCGCCAAGCTTGTCGCTTCATTACGCCCGCCCGATACACATGGGATGACGAGGGGCTGGCGTCGGATCGCTATAGCGAACCGGTAAAAGCCTCGTTATCAAGGCGGTTCGAAACGGGGTCGCACGTCGTTTCATGGTTCCGACCGCAGAGGCGGCGGATCCGTGTGTTGAGGGGAACATCATGCGCAAACTGATTTTGGGCGTCGCCATCGCTACGATCGCCGCCACGCCTGCCATCGCCCAGACCAACATGTCGTCGTCGGGCAAGACCTATAAGGACGGCACGACCAAGGGCGCATCTTCGGCCCGCCGCGACCAAGAGCGCGCCGAGCGCCAGATCCCCACCTGTACCAAGCGGCTGGGCACGATCGCCATCGTCGAGCCCGACAACCAGTGGTGGCGCGAATTCAACCTCGGCAGCCCGGAGGCGATCATCAAGGTGTTCGTCCAGCAGTCAGGCTGCTTCGGCCTCGTCAATCGCGGGCGCAGCATGCAGAGCCGCGCGATGGAACGCGCAATGGCCGACCAGGGCGAGCTGCAGAAGGGGTCGAACCTCGGCAAGGGGCAGGTCAAGGCCGCGGATTACTTCCTCGAGCCCAACATCGTGACCGCCAACCGTAATTCGGGGGGCGGCGGCGCCGGCGCCGTGCTGGGGGGCATCGGCAGCGCGTTCGGCGGCTTCGGGCGCGCCTTCGGGGCCATCGCCGGCGGCATCAACGTCAAGAAGGGCGAAGCGACGGTCACCCTGTCGGTCGTCAATGCGCGCACGACCGAGGAAGAGGCGCTGACCCAGGGCTATGCCCGCAAGAGCGACTGGAGCTGGGGTGCCGGCGGCGGCGGCTTTGCCGGGGGCGCCTTCGGTGGCGCCGCAGGGGGCGGCTACCAGGATTCGGCGATCGGCCAGGTCATCCTGCTTGCCTATCTCGACGCCTATACCAAGCTCGTCACGCAACTCGGCGGCCTGCCGTCAAACGCCGCAGCGGCGGCCCCGCAGGCGCGCTAAGCCGCGCCTAGCATCGGACATGGCGGCCCGCTAAGGCACCGCCATGTCCGATACGCTGCGCGTCGCTTCCTGGAACATCAACTCCGTCCGGTTTCGCCGGGACATCGTCGAGCGCTTCCTGCGCGAACAGGCCCCCGACGTGCTGTGCCTGCAGGAAACCAAGGCGCGCGACAGCGACTTTCCCCACGACCTGTTCGCGCCGCTCGGCTATCAGTTCCGGGCGATTTGCGGCCAGCCGATGCACCACGGGGTCGCCACCCTGTCGCGCATTCCATTCACCGACGACCTTCGCCATGACTGGCAGGACAATGGTGAGGCGCGCCATATCGGAATCATGCTGACCGACGGCCCGTTTGCGGGGCTCAGGATCGAAAACGTCTACATCCCGGCCGGTGGCGATGTGCCCGACCGGACGGTCAACCCCAAGTTCGGCCAGAAACTCGACTTTATCGAGCGGATGACACGCTGGTCGGAAGGTGTCGCGCGCGAGACACTGATCGTCGGCGACTTCAATGTCGCCCCGCTCGAGTGCGACGTGTGGAGCCACAAGGCACTGATCGACGTTGTCAGCCATACGCCGGTGGAGGTCGAGGCCCTCGGCAAGCTGCAGGCGGCCGGCAACTGGACAGACCTCGGCCGCCAGTTCGTGCCCCCGCCCGAGCGGCTGCACACCTGGTGGAGCTACCGCGCGAAGGACTGGGCTGCCTCCGATCGCGGGCGGCGGCTCGACCATATGTGGGCGACCCGCGACGTGGCGGCGCAGGCCGTGGCGCATGTGGTCCACGAGCCCTGCCGCAGCTGGGACAAGCCGTCCGACCATGTGCCGCTCGTCACCGAATTCCGCGCGTGAACGACGTGCCGTCCACGGCTGATCCGAAATCCGCCGCGCGCGCCATCGATGCCCTGCGACGGGGCTGGCCGGTGCAGGTCGGCAGCTTGCGGCTGCTGCCCATCGAAACGGCGGACAGCGTGCGACTGGCGGCGTTCGACGCCGATGGGCGGGCCGATGTCCTGCTTGCCGGGTCGCGGGCGGCGACGCTGAAGCTGACCAACCAGCGTGCCGCCGCCGACAGCGAGGCGCCGGTAACCGTGGCACGCGCACCTTGGATCGATCTGGACGGCGCCCGTGCCATGGCGGATCCGGCGACCGACCTCGCTCATCCGTTCCAGGGGCCCTTTCGCGCGATCGAGACGCCCGACCGGGACAGTGCGCAGGCGGCGCTCGAACTGGCGCGCCTGACCGGCATCCTGCCTGCCTTCTTCGTCCGGTCCGAGGGCTCGGCCGATGCCATGACGTCAGCGGCGGATATCGCCGCCTATGACAGCGCCGACCGCCTGCAGATCGTGGCCCGCGCCCGCCTGCCGGTCGACGCCAGCGAGACGGCGGAAATCGTGGCGTTCCGCAGCCCCGAGACGATTTCGGAGCATGTCGCCCTCATCCTCGGTACGCCCGACGGGTCGGCGCCGCTCGTCCGGCTGCACAGCGAATGCCTGACCGGCGACGTGCTCGGCAGCCTGAAATGCGATTGCGGACCGCAGCTGCGCGTGGCGCTGACCGAAATCACCGCCAGCGGCTGGGGGATCCTGCTCTACCTGCGTCAGGAAGGACGCGGGATCGGCCTGATCAACAAGCTACGCGCCTATGAGTTGCAGGACCAGGGGTTTGACACGGTGGACGCGAACCTGCGCCTCGGCTTTGCCGTCGACGCGCGCGATTTCGGCGTGGCGGCGCGCATGCTGAAGCTGCTGGGGCAGGACCGCATCCGCTTGCTCACGAACAACCCGGCCAAGGTCGAGGGGCTGGCGCGCTCAGGCATCGAAGTCGTCGAGCGGGTCGCGCATCATATGCCCGCCAATCCGCACAACGAACGCTATCTGGCGACGAAACGCGACCGGACCGGCCACCAGCTTTAAAGCAGGGCGGCTATCGTCGCGAAGTCATGGGCGACAAGGGGCGCACCCGCGCGGCGTAGCAGGGCTTCGTGGTCGGACCCGCAATGCTGCCCCACCGCGAGCCCCACGACCCGGGCGCCGGATGCGACAGCGCCGGTCACGCCGACGGGGGAGTCCTCGATGATCAGGGTACGCGCGATGTCGAGGCCGAGCCGGGCCGCCGCGTGGAGATAGATGTCGGGCGCAGGCTTGCCGCGCGACACATGTTCGCGGCCCGAATAGATGTGCGCCCCGAAGGCGTCGCGCAGGCCGATGTGCGCCAGATGGGTCTCGATCCAGTGCGAGGTGCTCGACGAGGCGATCGCGCGCGGCAGAGACGGCGGCAGGCTGCGCACGAAGTCGATGACCCCGACGACCGCGTCGACGCCAGTGGCGAGAACGCGATCGTCCTCGGCCCGCCGCGCATCGTGAAACTCGTCAGGGACAGGGCGGCCGATATGGCTGGCCACCGCATCGAGGAAATCCGCGCCGCCGAGGCCGACGAATTTCGCCAGCGCTTCGTCCACGGTGGTCGGGTGGCCGATTTCGGTGAGGGTGCGCGCGAGCTGCACATTGCCGACATATTCGCTTTCGACCAGCACGCCGTCGAAGTCGAAGATGATGCCCTCGATCGTCACGCGCGCGCCCCAAACAGCGCGCTACCGACCCGGACATGCGTCGCGCCCAAGGTCACGGCCGTCGGATAATCGCCGGACATGCCCATGCTGAGCAGTGGAAGGCCGTGATCTGCGGTCAGCTTTGCCAGCAGGGCAAACCAGGGGGCAGGCTCGAGCCCGACCGGAGGGACGCACATCAGCCCCTTCACCGGCACGCCCTCGTCGCGGGCGAGGGCCAGAACTTTGGGCAGGTCGGCAACGGCGCAGCCGCCCTTCTGCGGCTCGCCCGCCAGATCGACCTGCACGAAACAGTCGGGATATCTGCCCTGCTGCACCATCGCCTTGCCGAGCGCCGTGATGAGCGAGGGGCGGTCGACCGAATGGATCGCATCAAACAGGGCGACCGCCTCTGCCGCCTTGTTGGACTGGAGCTGGCCGATCAGGTGCAGGTCCACGCCCGCGTAGGCTGCGCGCAGTTCGGGCCATTTCGCCGCCGCCTCCTGCACCCGGTTCTCCCCGAACAGGCGGTGCCCGGCATCGAGCAGCGGGCGAATGTCGTCCTCGCCATGCGTCTTGGACACCGCAATCAGGGCGACGTTCGAAGCCTTCCGACCGGCCCGGGCCGCCGCTTTTTCGATCGTGTCGCGCACCATGCGGAGGCGGGCGACGGGTGTGTTTTCGGTTACGGTGTCGGTCACGCCGCGGCTATAGGGGCGCGATGCGACCACGCAAAGCGCCTCTGCCGAAGCTGTGGCTGATGACCGACGAACGCGGCGGCGATCCCGTTGTCCTGGCCGAAGAGCTGCCGGCTGGGGCAGGGATCGTCTTTCGCCATCATGCGACGCCTGTTCATGAGCGGCGCGCACTGTTCGACCGCGTCCGGCAGATCGCCCGACGTCGGCGACTGGTCCTGTTGCTGGCGGGAAAGCCGGGACAGGCACGGGCGTGGGGGGCCGATGGCGCGCATCACCGATCGGCCCTGCCGTCGCAGGGCGTCAGGACCGTTGCCGTGCACGGCCACCGGGAGCTAGCCGGAGCCTTGCGGGTCGGTGCGGACCTGTTTTTCGTCTCGCCGGTCTTCGCAACCGCGTCACATCCGCAAGCCAGACTTTTGGGCGTCGTGCGATTCGGGCTGCTGGTCGGCAGGCACCGTCAGCGCGCGATTACGCTGGGCGGGGTGAATTTCGACAATGTCAGAAAGCTGCAGGGCATGAACAGCCACGGCTGGGCCGCCATCGACGCGTTCAAACGACCCTAGAAGCGGAAAGCCGTTCCGACGTACACGGCCTGACTGTCGCGGCGCGTATCGGTCTGAGGCACCAGGCGGTCGCGGTCCGCGCGATATCGGACGCCCGCCGTCACGTCGAGGTTACGCGTCAGCGAATAGGAGCTGCCGAAATCGACTGAAACGGCAGAACCGCCAAGGACGGTGCGTGCAACCGGGCCCGACGCATGGTCGGCCGCGACCTGAACGCGAGTCGTCAGCCGCTTGTTCGTATAGCTGACCCCCAGATCGACTGATTCGCGGCGACCGAGCCCAGCGAGATCCATATTCTGCATGTCGCCGGTAACGGCAAACTTGCGCCAGCCGACTGCCGCGCCGAGATTATAGGCGATCGGCGCAATCGGCGAGGCCGCTGCCTTGACGAGATCGGCCTGATCGCCCGCCAGATCGGGGCGATTGGTGCGTGCGCGCACGGCGATTGTCACCGAGCGGTTGAGGCGGACCGACGAAGCAGGCGTGAAGCGAAAGCCGCTGTTCGCCAGACCCGACCGCGACAGGGCTGCCGCCAGCCGCGCATCGGTGGCTGCAGGGGTGAAAGATCCGACGCCTTCCCGCAGACCGAGCGAAGACGGTGACCGGACAATGGATGTTGACGTCGAAGCGCCGAGGGCAGGCGACAGCAAGGCGAGCGACGCGACGATTGCGCCCCCTGCCAGCCCTGCCAAAATTCGCCCCTGCGTCATCGAACGACTCATACCCTTTTGTGTCTCGTCCAGAACATAGCCCCTGAGCGATTCGGTTCTACCCCTGCGCGCCGTTTGTTGCGCAGCTGTTGCACCATGCACACACAATAATCGATAAACCAATTTGTTGCGTCGCATTTGCACGCCCATGCATACGTCATGGTCTGCTTGCGGGCGGGGCCATAGCGCACTAACGCTCGTCGCCAGCCCGACCAAGCCCGATATCCAAGGACGCCCCGACCCATGATGCGCCGTTCCCTTCTCGCCGCGATGATCCTGATCGCTCCCCTCGCCGCCTGCGGCAAGAAGGAGCGGCCGTACCGGGTTGCCGACCTTGCCGCCTCGCGCACGACGACGATCGGCATCAACAGCTATTTGTGGCGCGCTGCGCTCGACACCGTGAGCTTCATGCCGCTGGTACAGACCGATTCGAATGGCGGGGTCATCGTGACCGACTGGTACGCCAACCCCAATTCGGCGGGTGAGCGGATGAAGCTGACCGTCACGATCCTCGATCAGGACCTGCGCGCCGACGCTCTGCGCGTCGCTGCATCACGCCAGGTGCAGCAAGGCGGTAGCTGGATCGACGTGCCCGTGCAGGCAGCCACCGTGCAGAAGCTGGAAGACATCATCCTGACCAAGGCCCGCGACCTGCGCCGGAACGCCATAGCGGGCTGATTTCCAGGATGAGTACGCGCTTCAACCCGCTGAAGGCGGACGCGCACTGGCAGGCCGAGTGGGACAAGCGCCAGTCGTTTGCCGCCGATTCCTCGAGTCCTAAACCCCGCGCCTATATCCTCGAGATGTTCCCCTACCCGTCGGGGCGCATCCACATGGGGCACGTCCGAAACTATGCGATGGGCGACGTGCTCGCACGCTACAAGCGCATGACGGGTCATGAAGTCCTGCATCCCATGGGCTGGGATGCGTTCGGCATGCCGGCCGAAAATGCCGCGATGGAGCGCAAGGTCCACCCCGGCGACTGGACCCGCGCCAACATCGCCGCAATGCGCGCGCAGCTGAAGCGGCTGGGCCTTGCGATCGACTGGAGCCGCGAACTCGCGACCTGCGAGCCCGACTATTATGGCCATGAACAGGCGCTGTTCCTCGATCTGTACAAGGCCGGGCTCGTCTACCGCAAGGAATCGGCTGTAAACTGGGACCCCGTGGACATGACGGTGCTCGCCAACGAGCAGGTCATCGACGGGCGTGGCTGGCGATCGGGCGCGCTGGTCGAGAAGCGCAAGCTGAGCCAGTGGTTTCTGAAGATCACCGATTTCGCCGAAGAGCTGCTCGAGGGACTCGATACGCTCGACCAGTGGCCCGACAAGGTGCGGCTGATGCAGGAAAACTGGATCGGCAAGTCGAAGGGCGTGCGCCTGCGCTTCGACCTGTCGGACGGCAGCGACAGCATCGACGTTTATTCGACGCGGCCCGACACGATCTTCGGCGCAAGCTTTCTCGCCATCGCATGCGACCACCCGATCGCGCAGGAAATGGCCGCACGGCGTCATGCTCTCGAGGTCTTCATCGAGGAATGCCGCAAGGGCGGGACCACGGCAGCCGAGATCGAAACGGCGGAAAAGCTGGGCTTCGATACCGGCATGACGGTTGATCACCCGTTGATGCCAGGTGAGAAGCTGCCCGTGTTCGTCGCGAATTTCGTGCTGATGGACTATGGCACCGGCGCCGTCATGGGCGTTCCCGCGCACGACCAGCGCGACCTGGACTTTGCGCGGAAATATGAACTGCCCGTGCGCCGGGTCGTGGCCGATGGCGACGATGTAGATCCCTATTTCCGGGGAAAGGTGGCCTTCAACGGCGATGGGGCTCTGGTCAATTCCGGCTTCCTCGACGGCATGTCCGTCGACGAGGCCAAGGCCGCCGTGATCGCGCGGGCCGAGGCCGAAGGCTGGGGCGAAGGGCAGACGCAATACCGGCTGCGCGACTGGGGAGTCAGCCGCCAGCGTTACTGGGGCACTCCCATCCCGATCATCCACTGCGGCTTTTGCGGCGTCATGCCTGTCCCGCGGTCGCAGCTGCCCGTCGTGCTGCCCGAGGACGTCACGTTCGACATTCCCGGCAACCCGCTCGACCGGCATCCGACCTGGAAAAACGTGCCCTGCCCCAATTGCAGGGAGCCGGCGCGACGCGAGACCGACACGCTCGATACCTTTGCCGATTCGTCCTGGTATTTCATCCGCTTCGCCAGCCAGCCCAAGGACCGGCCGTTCGACCGCGCCGAGGCCGAGAGCTGGCTGCCCGTGGGCCAGTATATTGGCGGGGTCGAACATGCGATCCTCCACCTGCTCTACGCGCGCTTCTGGACCCGTGCGCTGAACCGGATCGGCAGGATCGGCATTACCGAGCCGTTCACCGGCCTGTTCACGCAAGGCATGGTGACCAAGGAAACCAACTACGTCCTGCAACACGAGGAACAGGGCGACAGGATCATCTGGCTCGGCGCCGACGACGTCGAATCGAGCGGCGGCGACCTGATCGTCAAGGGTAGCGGCCAGCCGGTCCAGATCGGCCGCGTCGAGAAGATGTCGAAGTCGAAGAAGAACACAGTCGATCCCGAGCCGATGTTCGACCACTATGGCGCGGACGCCGTCCGGTGGTTCATGCTGTCCGACTCGCCGCCCGAACGCGACCTGCCGTGGAGCGAAAGCGGCATCGAAGGCACCTGGCGTTTCGTCCAGCGGCTGTGGCGGCTGTTCGACGCGGAAACCGGCAATGACGGCGGCGATCCGGCCATCGACCGCGCCCTGCACCGCGCGATTGCCGGTATCGGCGCCGATATCGACGCGCTCGGCTTCAACAAGGCCGTCGCCAAGGTCCACGAACTGGCCAACGCCATCGAAAAAGCGTCCCCGTCGGCGTCACGCGACACGGCCATCGAGACCCTGATCCGCCTGGTCGCCCCCATGCTGCCGCATCTGGCCGAGGAAGCCTGGGCGGCACGCGGCCTGTCCGGACTGGTGGCCGACGCGCCCTGGCCCGAAGCGGACCCCGCCTTGCTCGTCGAGGACTCGGTGACGATAGCGCTGCAGGTCAACGGCAAGCTGCGCGACACGATCACGGTGGCCAAGGGCACCGACAAGGCGGAAATGGAGCGCCTCGCGATCACCAATGCCAAGGTGCTGACGATCCTGGCCGGCGCAACGCCGAAGAAAGTGATTGTCGTGCCCGACCGTCTGGTCAATCTGGTGGCATGATCCGCTTTTTGTTCCTGGTACCGCTGCTCCTGCTCGGCGGCTGCGGTCTCCAGCCGCTTTATTCGGGCGGCAACGCCGGACCGGTGGCGGCAGCACTGGCCGGCGTGTCGGTCGCCCCCATCCAGGGCAAGGCGGGCTGGCTGATGCAGGCCGCGCTCGCCGACCGAATCCAGGCCGCGGGCAGCCCGCGGTACAGCCTGAAGGTCGAACTCGACGACCGGATTTCCGGCTTCGGTGTACGCCGCGACGACGCCGTCACGCGCGAGCGGCGGATCCTGCGTGCCCGTTACCAACTGGTCGAGAACGCCACGGGGCAGACCGTGCTCGACGCAACGGCGGGATCCGATGCCGGTATCGACGTCGTGAGTTCGGATTATGCAACGATTGCAGCGGAAAATTCCGCGCTCGAACGGCTGACCGGGCTGGTCGCCGATCAGATCGTGTCGCGCGTCGCGCTCTATGCCAAGCGTACCGCCGAGAATCCGGCGATGACCGACAAGTGAAGGCCGATGCCGCCCGGATCGAACGGGCGCTCGACAAGCCCGGACCCGACTGCAAGCTTTTCCTGCTTTATGGACCCGATGAGGCCGGGTCGCGCGCGCTTGCCGACCGGCTGGGGGCAGCGATGGGGCCGGACGCCGAGCGCGTCGACCTCGACGGGGGCATGCTGAAGGACGATCCCGCGCGCCTGCCCGACGAGGCGACGGCAATCACGATGTTCGGCGGGCCGCGCTGGATAAGGGTGACGGGCGGTGACGAGGCGCTGCGCGCGATCGACGCCCTGCTCGACGCGCCCGAGGGCTGCCCTGTCGTCCTTGTCGCGGGCAACCTGCCCAAGACGTCGGCGCTCCTCAAGCGTGCGCTCGACGACAGCCGCGTGCTCGCCTTTCAGAGCTGGAAGCCGGAGGGGCAGAAGGCCGACGCGATTGCGACGCAGACCGGACGCGCCATGGGCGTGCGCCTCAGCCCCGATGCCGCCCGCTTGCTGGCCGATGCGACACAGGGGGACCGCGCCCTGATGATGCGCGAGCTGGAGAAACTGGCGCTTTATGTCGATGCGTCGCCCGACCGTCCCCGACCGGTCGAGCGCGCCGATATCGAGGCAGTGGGCGCCGCGATCGACGTGCGCGAGGCATGGGATACGGTCGATGCGCTGTTCGATGGCAAGGTCGCCGTTCTTGCGCGCGAGATATCCGGCGATGCCGCGGTCGAGGTGATTCCCGGCCTTCGCGCAATCGACCGCCGCGCGCTGATGATCGCGCGTGCCCTCTCCGCCCGGCGCGGCGGGCAGATGCCGCGCGGCGCCAAGCGCGAGATGGACACTGTCGAACGCGAATCGCGCCACTGGTCACCCGAGGCGGCGGCAACGGCCCATCGGCTGGCCATGGAGGCGGAAGCGGCTGTCAAAATGCCCGGGACAGCCGGAGAAGTGCTGGCCCATGCCGCGATGCTCGGCATGACGCGGGCAGCCGCCCGGCGGCGTTAGGTCAGACGGGTCCGCCGCTCAGCCGCTGGCAGATCATATCGAGCTGGTCGAGCGTCGCATAAGACACGTTGACCGCCCCCGTCCCGTTCTTGTGGCTGATGGCAACCTTCAGGCCGAGCAGGTCGCCCAGCTGGCGCTCGAGCAGCGCAATATCCGCATTGGATCCGCGCTCCGGCATCGACTTATATTCGACGGGAGCTGGCTTTTTTGCTTGTTTTACAATGGCTTCGACCGACCGAACCGACAGCCCGTCGGCAACGATTCTGGCCGCGAGCTCTTCGGCGCCATCGAAGCCGATCAGGGCGCGGGCATGGCCCATCTGCAGCCGGCCGTCGGCGATCAGGGCGCGCACCGACTCGGGTAAATCGACCAGGCGCATCAGGTTTGCGATATGGCTGCGCGATTTGTGCAGCAACTTGCCCAGCGCATCGGCGCTGTGGCCGTGGAGATCGATCAGGCGGCGATAGGCCTCGCCTTCCTCGATTGCATTGAGCTGTTCACGCTGGATGTTCTCGATCAGCGCGATCTCCAGGGTTACGCCCTCATCGAATTCGCGGATGATTGCCGGAATCGTGTGCAATCGGGCGGCCTGCGCCGCGCGCCAGCGGCGTTCGCCCGCGACGATCTGGTACCGGTCGCCGACCGGGCGCACGACAATGGGCTGGAGGACGCCGCGCGTGCCGATCGAGGCGGCCAGCTCGCCCAGCGCCTCGTCGCCGAAATGGCGTCGCGGCTGGCCGGGGTGCGGCGAGATGTCGGCGATGGCGAGTTCGCGGACGCCATCGACGCGCGCGGCCTCGGCAGGCGTCGCGTCGCCGAGCAGGGCAGACAGGCCGCGGCCTAGGCCGGGCGACCGTCGCTTGGGCGCGATGACTTCGCCGCGCGTTTCAGTGCCGTCGCTCACGCCGCCTTCGCCTGTACCCGGGGCGGCAGGCGCCCGATCAGTTCACGTGAAAGTGCCATATAGGCCTCCGACCCCGAACACCGCAGATCATAGATAAGCGCCGGCAAGCCGTGACTTGGCGCTTCGGACAGACGGACGTTACGCGGAATGACCGTCGTGAACACCGCGGTGCCGAGACAGGCCCGGACGTCCTGGGCCACCTGCTCGGTAAGGCGGTTGCGGCGGTCGTACATGGTCAGCGCCACGCCCAATATGCCGAGCGACGGGTTGAATTTAGCGCGGATACGCTCGATCGTCTGCAACAGCTGCGACAGGCCCTCGAGCGCGAAGAATTCGCATTGCAGCGGCACGAGCAGGGATTGTGCCGCGACCATGGCATTGATGGTCAGCAGCCCGAGCGAGGGCGGACAGTCGATCAGGCAGATGTCCCATCGCGCGTCGGCGCTTGTGCCCAAGGCCAGACGGAGCCGGTCCGTACGGTTCTCATAGTCGACCAGCTCGATTTCCGCGCCCGACAAGTCGACGGTGGCTGCAATCAGGTCGAGGCCCGGCACCTTGGTGGCAATGACGGCTTCGTCCAGCGTGCAGTCGCCGGTCAGCAGCTCATAGCTGGAGCGCGTCCGCTCGCTGTGGTGGACACCCAGGCCGGTCGATGCATTGCCCTGCGGGTCGAGGTCGATCAGCAAGGTCCGCCAACCCATGGCCGCGAGCGCCGTACCGACATTGATCGCCGTCGTCGTCTTGCCGACGCCCCCCTTTTGGTTCGCGACGCAGATGGTGATCACCGTCGCCGCCCCTTAGGCTTGACGTCACGCGCGATCAGGATCGCGCTTTCGGGATCGGTGATACTGGGTTCCATGTGAAACGAACCGTGCCACGTCGTGGCGATCGATGCCAGTTCTTCCGGCGCGGAACGGCCCTTCGGCAGGATCCAGAGCGTTTCTTCTGTGGAAAACCTGTGCGCCAGCGTAAAAAGCTTCGGCAAGGGTGCGAAGGCGCGGGCAGTGATCACGCCGGCGGGACGGGTGCTGACGAGTTCCAGACGCGCCGGTTCGACGCTAACGTTCGTCAGGCCAAGCACTTCCGCGACCCGTCCGAGCCAATCCGACCTCAGTCGTCGCGATTCCACCAATGTCACGGGGGCGAGGGTAAGCATCGCGATGATAAGGCCAGGCAGTCCCGCGCCGCTGCCAAGATCGAGCCACGAGGAGGCATGCGGCGCCAACTGCCATAGCTGAGCCGAATCAACGATGTGCCGGGCGAAGACATGGTCGAGACTTGCTGCACTGACGAGGTTCTGCTTCCCGTTTTCAAGGCGCAGCAGCGCGACGAATTCATCGATACGATCTCGTGTTTCACGTGAAACATTCAGCCCCGCCATCCATATTTTTGCTTCGGCCTCATCCATGGGCGCGCCGTGCCGTGACCATGATCGCTGCCAGAGCTGCGGGCGTTACGCCTCTCACGCGCCGCGCTTCGCCCAGCGTGCGTGGTGAGGCACGAGTCAGGCGTTCGACCATCTCGTTCGATAGGCCCGGTATTTGTGCCCAGGCCAGATCGTCGGCAAGAGCCAGCCCGTCGCTTGCCGCGAGGCTGCGTCGTTCCGACTCCTGGCGAACGAGATAGGGAGCGTATTGTGCGTCGATCAGAATTTCGTCCAAGACCTCCCGCGGCACGTCGGTGCCGCCGGAACGGGCCAGCTCCAGGTCGGCACGACGTTTGAACCACCAATCCCGTCGCGCAGGCCTTATACAGCCCGCCAATATGCCAGCCTCTGACAGTCGCGTCGGCGCATTGTCTGCACGCAGGGCAAGCCGGTATTCGGCGCGAGAGGTCAGCATGCGGTAGGGCTCGCTTGCCCCCTGCAACACCAGATCGTCGATCATCACCCCGATATAGCTCTGCTCGCGCCCGAGGCGGAGGGCGGCCGTTCCCCGTGCGTGGGCGGCCGCATTTACGCCCGCCACGAGCCCCTGAGCCGCAGCTTCCTCATAGCCCGTGGTGCCATTGATCTGCCCGGCACAGAAGAGACCGGGTACCGCGCTCAACCCCAATCCGTGGTCCAGGGCACGCGGATCGAGATAATCATATTCGACTGCGTACCCGGGGACCACGACCTCGACCTGTTCGAGCCCCGCGATGGTTCGCAGCATAGCAAGCTGCGTCGCGACTGCGAGCGAGGTCGAGAGCCCATTGGGATAAATCAGATGCGAATTCAGACCCTCGGGCTCGAGAAACACCTGATGCCCGTCGCGATCACCGAAGCGCGCAACCTTGTCCTCGACCGAGGGGCAATAGCGCGGCCCCTGCCCCTCGATATCACCAGAGAACAAGGGCGACTCTGCAAGCCCAGCTCTAATGGCGTCATGAGTCGCTATATTAGTCCGCGTGATCGCGCAGAACAATTGCGGCAGCGTCCGCCTTCCGAGCGAGGACATCGTCCAGCCGTCGCTGTCCGACTCCTGGCGCTCCAACCCGGCCCAGTTGATCGTCCTGCCATCGAGCCGCGGCGGCGTACCGGTCTTCAGCCTCCCGATCGGTAGCTCAAGCGCGCGCATCTGCTCACCCAGATGCCTCGCTGCACGCTCACCGACGCGCCCGCCTTCTTCGCGCTGGTTCCCGCGAAACATGCGGGCATTGAGGAAGGTGCCGGTTGCGAGCACGACGGACGTTGCAGCGACGAGAGTGCCCCCTTCCAACACCACGCCCGCGACACGGCCCGCCACCAGATGCAGTGCGTCCGCCGACGCCGATATGAGTGTCAGATCAGGGAGAGCGCCGAGCGAGGCCTGAACCGAAGCGGTGAATCGCTGTCGGTCCGCCTGAATGCGCGGCCCTTGAACAGCCGGTCCCTTCGACCGGTTAAGCATGCGATAATGGATTGCAGCGTCATCGGATGCCTTTCCGATCAGGCCATCGAGCGCATCGACTTCGCGCACCAGATGTCCCTTGCCCAGACCGCCGATCGCAGGATTGCACGACATTGCGCCCAGCATCCGGCTGTCGAAAGTGATCAGCGCCGTACGCGCACCACAACGCGCAGCCGCCGCTGCGGCCTCGGCTCCGGCATGCCCTCCCCCGATAATGACGACATCGAAATTCATGGCACGCCCTTAGGCCGTGGTTGTTTCACGTGAAACCCTATTTCCCGATGCAGAATTTTCCGAACAGGACATCGAGCATCGCTTCGGAGTCGGCCGCCCCGGTAATGCGATCGAGCGCGCGAAGAGCAGCGCGAAGCTCCTCGGCCCTGAACACTTCGTTCTCAATCTCGCCAGCGCGCTCCAGTGCGTCGGCGGCCACGCGCAAATGCCCTTGCTGCGCCGTGCTTAAGGCAACGCTTCCAATGGCAGGCAAAAGATCCGTCGCGCGATCAACGATCAGCGCGCGCAGTGCCGGCATATTGTCACCGGTGACGGCCGATACGGCCAGGGCGACGCCGGGTGGTGGCACATCCGTATCGCACTTCGCCGCAATGGCAATTACATGCGCTCCTTCCGGCGCATCTGCCGGATGTCCTAGCCAGAGAACGAGATCGCTCCGGGAAATCGCATCTTCCGCGCGGGCGATGCCGATCATCTCGACGGGATCCTGCGAGTCCGTCCGCAATCCTGCCATGTCGGTGAAGATGACAGGGATATTCTCGAGATTGACGGGCGCCTCGACCAGATCGCGCGTCGTCCCGGCGACCGGCGAGGCTATCGCGGCCTCTCTTCCCACTAAAACATTGAGAAGAGTGGACTTTCCGGCATTGGGAGGACCCGCGATCCCGATGCGCACGCCATCTCGCAGGCGTTCGGCAGGCGGGTTCTCGAGCGCCGCGGACAGAGTCGCGGCAAGCGTCGCACAGTCTTGCTGGAACAGCGCGTCGCCAGCGCCCACGTCGCCCTCGTCCGAAAAATCGATGGCCGCCTCCGCCCGTGCCGCCAGCCCGAGCAACGCGGCTTGCCAGTGCTCCACTTCGCGGCGCAGCCCACCGTCCGCCTGCGCAAGAGCTGCCATGCGCTGGCGCTCGGTCTCGGCCGCGAGCAGATCCGCCAGTCCTTCGACCTGCGTCAGATCGAGGCGCCCGTTCTCGAACGCCCGCCGCGTAAACGCACCAGCTTCGGCAGGCTGAAGGTCGGGAAACGCGCCAAGACAGCGCTCGACGGCCAACACGACGGCGCGCCCGCCGTGCAGGTGCAGCTCGACCATGTCTTCGCCCGTCACGGTGTCCGGACCCGGCAACCACAGGACAAGCGCGGTATCCAGCGACAGCATGGTCACCGGATGGCGAAGCCGACGCACGACAGCGGCACGCGGCGCGGGGAGCGGGCGTGCCGACAAGCGGGTCAGCACCATCGACGACGCGGGTCCGCTGATCCGCACGATCGCGATGGCCGACGGCAAGGCTCCGGTCGATCGGGCAAAGATGGTCGGGCGAAGTGTCATCGATGCTACTCGCTGGCGGGGAAGACCGCCTGCCGCAAGACCGGCCGCCCGCCTGCTATTTCTTGCCCTGCCCGGTCACGGTTTCGAACAATTGGGTCCACATTTTCATGCCGGTCTCACCCATCGGCATCCAGTTCTTCATCATGCCCTCGAGCGTGTCGCGCGACACACCGCCCGTCTTCACGACATCGAGCATCTGCCCGATATAGGCATCGTGCACGGGGGTCAGGTCGGGCAGGCCCATGAAGCGCCGGGCCTCTTCGGGCGTGCAATCGACATCGACGGTAATCTTCATGGCGGATCCCCTATGCCGCACTTATGCGGTCAAGGGACACCGCCTGCAAGTCAGGCCCCGATCAGGGCTTGTGCCATTGGCGCGAAATCATGCCAGCCGTCGTAGATCATCTTGCCGGCGACATAGATAATGATGACCAGCCCGCCCCACGCGATCCAGCGAAAGCGCTCGATATATTTGGCGATGATGTTCGCCGCCACGCCCATCATGGCGACCGACAGGATCAGGCCGATGACCATGATGCCGGGATGCTCGCGAGCGGCCCCCGCCACCGCAAGGACGTTGTCGAGGCTCATTGAGACATCGGCCAGTGCAACCGCCCATGCCGCGCTCACGAAGCTCTTGGCCGGCTTTATGCCGCTGTGCTCGTCGCCTTCGACCTCGGCAGAACCGCCGGAGACGCGTTTGGGCTGCAGTTCGCGGTACATCTTCCAAGCTACCCACAGCAGCAGCAGGCCGCCACCCAGCACGAGGCCATATTCCTTGAACCGTTCGAGGCCGTAGAGCACGGCCACGGCAAACACGATGCGCAGGATCAGCGCAGCGAGGATGCCGATGGCAATGACCTTCTTGCGCTGGTCGGTTGGAAGACCCGCCGCCAGAGCGCCGACGATGATCGCATTGTCGCCTGCCAGCGCGATATCGAGCAGCACGACTGTGCCGAAAGCGGTCAGCGCCGATACCGTGCCGATATTCTGGAAATCCGACACGACGTGGTTCCACAGCCACGACATGGACATCGGCTCCGTCGCGGCGGCGGCGAGCATCGGTAAAAGGTTCAGCATGGCATCGTAACGACCGGCTACACTATGAGTTCATGCTGTCGAAGAAATCTTCGTTGGTCTTCGAATCCTTCATCTTGTCGAGCAGGAATTCCATCGCGTCGGTCGTGCCCATCTGCATGAGGATGCGGCGCAGCACCCACATCTTGCTGAGCTTGTCCTTGGCGACCAGCAGTTCCTCCTTGCGGGTGCCCGACTTGCCGACGTCGAGAGCCGGGAAGACGCGCTTGTCCGCAACCTTGCGATCGAGGATGATTTCGGAGTTGCCGGTGCCCTTGAACTCTTCGAAAATAACCTCGTCCATGCGGCTGCCGGTATCGATGAGCGCGGTCGCGATGATCGACAGCGATCCGCCTTCCTCGATGTTGCGAGCGGCACCGAAGAAGCGCTTCGGGCGCTGCAGCGCATTGGCGTCGACACCGCCGGTCAGCACCTTGCCCGACGACGGCACGACGGTGTTGTAGGCACGGCCGAGACGCGTGATCGAATCGAGCAGGATCACGACGTCCTTCTTGTGCTCGACGAGGCGCTTGGCCTTTTCAATGACCATCTCGGCAACCTGCACGTGGCGCGTGGCCGGTTCGTCGAAGGTGGAGGAGATGACCTCCCCTTTCACGCTGCGCTGCATGTCTGTGACTTCCTCGGGCCGCTCGTCGACGAGCAGCACGATCAGGAACACTTCGGGGTGATTGTCAGTGATCGCCTTGGCAATGTTCTGCAGCAGCATCGTCTTGCCGACGCGTGGCGGAGCCACGATCAGCGCGCGCTGCCCCTTGCCCTGCGGGCTGACGATATCGATCACGCGCGCCGACTTGTCTTTGACGGTCGGATCAAGCGTGTCGAGGTTGAGCTTTTCGTCCGGATAGAGCGGCGTCAGATTGTCGAAATTGACACGGTGCCGGACGGCATCGGGATCGTCGAAATTGACGGCGGTCAGCTTGGTCAGCGCGAAATAGCGCTCCCCGTCCTTGGGACCGCGAATTTCGCCTTCGACCGTGTCACCCGTCCGAAGACCGTGTTTGCGGACCTGGTTCGGCGAAATATAGATGTCGTCAGGACCGGCGAGATAATTGGCTTCGGGCGAACGCAGGAAACCGAAACCGTCCTGCAGCACCTCGATGGTGCCGATACCCATGACCTGTTCGCCATTTTCGGCCTGTTCCTTCAGGATCGCAAACAGCAGATCCTGTTTGCGCAGGGTCGATGCGCTCTCGACGCCCAGCGCTTCGGCCATCTCGACCAGATCGGCAGGCGATTTTTTCTTCAATTCTTTCAGGTGGATCATTCTTCATTCCGGGAGATGGGCAAACCCTACAGGGTCGCGCGAGGACGCCGAGGACCGGCACTCGAGGCGGCGAACAGGACGTTCCCGCTGGCCCTAATTTCGGCGCGAGAGGGGCGAAAGTCAAGGTGTCTAGAACGGTTTGACGATCACCAGGATGACGATGGCAATGGTCGCAAGGCTGGGAATTTCGTTAAGCAGCCGCAACGTCCGGCCGGAAGCGCTGCGCTCCCCCGCGGCTAGCTTGTGGGCATAGGCGACCATCCACATGTGAAAGACGGTCAGTCCGATCACGATGAGAAATTTCCCCCGGAACCAGCCTTCGGCAGAGGCACCGATGTTGATGACGAGCGTCAGACCAAGCGCCCAGACCACGACCATCGCAGGGTTCATGATGATCGAGATCAGGCGCGCTTCCCGGTGCGCCCAGAGCTTCTCGTCAGCCGAGCCGGGCGCGGCTTCCTGATGGTAGACCAGGAAACGCGGCAGCATGAACAGACCTGCCATCCAGAAGATGACGAAGATGACATGCGTAGCCTTGACCCAGGGATAGGCCGATCCGAGCATGCCCACGCCGAACCAGTCGAACATTCAGCTCAACCTCGCACCTGCGCCAGAACGGCCTCGACATGCGCAAGCGGCGTGTCTGGCACGATCCCATGGCCGAGGTTGAAGATGTGCGGACGACCGGCAAAGGCCTTAAGAATGCGGGCCACGGCATCGTGCAGCTGTGCGCCACCGGTGACGAGCGACAGGGGATCGAGATTGCCCTGCACCGGCATGCCCGCGGGCAGCGAGGCATGCGCCCATTCCGGATCGACGGTCTCGTCGACTCCGACCGCATCGACACCCGTCTCACGCGCATAGGCAGGCAGCTTGCCGCCCGCGCCCTTGGGAAAACCGATGATCGGCGTACCCGGGTGCGACTGCCTCAGCGCCGCAACGATCTTCGCGTTCGGGGCAATGACCATCTGTTCGAACTGCTGCGGCGACAGGCTGCCCGACCAGCTGTCGAACAGCTGGACGGCGTCGGCGCCCGCGTCGATCTGCCCGCGCAGATTGCCGATGGTGACGTCGGCAACCGCATCGAGCAGCGCGGCAACCCGCGCCGGCTCGCGGTAGCTGAGGCGCCGGGCCTCGGCCTGTTCGCGACTGCCCTGGCCCGCGATCATATAGGTCGCCACCGTCCACGGACTGCCGGCAAAGCCCAGCAGTGCCTTGTCAGGCGTCAGCGCTGCCTTGACCCCTGCCACCGTCCGGAAGACCGGCTCGAGGCGCTCTGGCGCGGCCGTGAGGCCCTCCAGCATGGTATCGAGCAGCTTGGGCGCGAGACGCGGGCCTTCGCCTTCCTCGAACCACAAGTCCTGACCCATGGCATAGGGCACGACAAGGATGTCGGAAAACAGGATGGCGGCGTCGAACCCGAATCGGCGGAGCGGCTGCAGCGTGACTTCGATGGCAGCCTCGACATCGTAGACGAGGTCGAGAAATCCGCCCTTTTCTGCCCGTAAAGCCCGGTATTCGGGGAGGTAGCGTCCGGCCTGTCGCATGAACCAGACCGGAGGCCTTTCGGTCGTCCCGCCGTTCAGGACCGTCATGATCGGCGCGTCGTTCTGGTCGGCCAAGCAGTCTTCCTATCCAAGATTCTTAAGTAGGTTGATGAGAGTAGATGGGCAGCGAGTGCTGGGGTTTATGCGCAGTTCGGCAATCTGCCAACAGTTTGACCTGCACAGACTCGCGCAGGGCCGTCGAGTCGGGATGATTCGCTCCCGTTATCCACAGCGGCGCTGGCAATTCATGCGGTTGTGAACAAGTCGGGGGACGATCGGCGGACCATGGGGACGGATGGCCCCGGTCGTTTAGCCCGCAGCGCTGTCTTTGCGCTTTTCCCGTGAGTTGTGCACAGGGGCGGTCGTGACACGGCTTCACCTGCACCTCCTCTCCGATTCGACCGGCGAAACCCTGGAAACGGTCGCCAAGGCGGCGCTCGCCCAGTTCGACGATGTCGAATCGATGAAGCATTTCTGGCCGATGGTACGCAGCGAAGGCCATTTGCAGCGCATCATGGGCGACATCGGCAAGAATCCGGGGCTCGTGCTGTTCACGCTGGCGAACAACAATCTGCGGCGCAAGCTGGAAGACATGTGTGCGGCGGCCGGACTGCCGGCGCTGGCACCGCTCGATGCCGTCACCGATACGCTGTCCTCGATGCTGGGCCAGCAAAGGACGGCGCGCGTGGGGGCGCAACATACGCTCGACGCAGCCTATTTCGCGCGCGTCGATGCGATCCAGTTCACCATTGCCCATGACGACGGGATCGGCTGGGAGAACTGGGAGCAGGCGGACATCGTGCTTGCCGGGGTCAGCCGCACCTCGAAGACCCCGACGTCGATCTATCTGGCCAACCGCGGGTACAAGACCGCCAACATCCCGATCGTCGTCGAATCGCCGCCGCCGCAGTCGCTCTACGGCTTGCAGAATCCCCTGGTCGTGGGTCTGGTGACCAGTGCCGAACGGCTCATCCAGATCCGGCGGAACAGGCTGTTGTCGCTGAATCAGGCGCCCGAAACCGATTATGTCGATGCCGAACGCGTCGCCGCCGAACTCGCCTATGCGCGCCGGATGTTCGCCGACAATGCCTGGCCGGTCATCGACATGACGCGCCGGTCGATCGAGGAAGCAGCTGCCGCCATCATCAACCTGTGCAACGAACGCCGGGACAAAGCGCTGTGATCGTGCTCGCATCGACGAGCGCGGCGCGACGCGCGATGCTCGAGGCGGCGGGCGTCTTGCATGAGGCCGTCGCGCCCGGAGTCGACGAGGAGGCCGCCAAGCAGAGCTTGAGTCATCTCGATGGCCGGGGCCTTGCCGATGCGCTCGCCGAGCTCAAGGCCGTGAAGCTGTCGATGAGGCGGCCGGGCGATCTCGTGCTCGGATGCGACCAGACCCTCGAGCTCGAGGATGGCACGCTGCTCGACAAGCCCGGCGACGCGCTTGCCGAACAGCTCCGCCAGCTGTCGGGCCAGACGCATCGCCTTCATTCGGCAATCGTCGCTGCGGAAAATGGCCGGCCGGTCTGGCGCCATGTCGATCGGGCCAAGCTGACGGTGCGGACGCTCAGCGAAGCGTTCATCGCAGACTATGTCGCGCAAGAGGGCAGCGCAGTCGCGGGCTGCGTGGGTGGTTATCGCATCGAGGGGCGCGGCATCCAGCTGTTCTCCCGCGTCGAGGGAAGCCAGTTCACCATCCTGGGTCTGCCCCTTCTGCCGCTGCTCGACTGGCTGCGCGCGCGGGGCGAACTGGCGTCATGATATTACCTTATGCGACACCTTATGCCGAGGTCATCGGCGATCCTGTCAGTCATTCCAAGTCGCCGCTCATCCACCGGTTCTGGCTGGATAAGCTCGGCATCGCGGGCGAATATCGGACCTGGCACGTCGCGGCTGCCGATCTTGGCAGCTATATCGAGAGCCGCCGCAACGACCCTCATTGGCGCGGATGCAATGTCACGATCCCGCACAAGATCGCGATCATGGACCATGTCGGCGATCCGGGCGACGTTCGCGGGTCCATCGGCGCCATGAACACCGTGCTTCGCGACCGTGAGAGCAATCTGACCGGCACAAACACCGATGCCGGCGGTTTCTACGCGCCGATCGCCGGGCTGCCGCTGACGGGGGAGCCGGTGGCGGTGATCGGCACGGGTGGTGCCGCGCACGCCGTGATGTTCGCGCTGTCGCGCCTCGGCGTCGGTCCGGTGACCGTGCTGGCGCGCAACCCCCTGAAGGGAGCCGCGCTGCTCGCGCGCTTCGGGATTAAGGGGAATGTCCAGGCACTCAACGAGCCCCTGCCGCGCGCTGCCCTGCTCGTGCAAACGACCCAACTCGGCATGACCGGACAGCCGTCTCTCGAGGTCGATCTCGCGCCGCTCCCGGCTCATGCCGTGGTCTACGACATCGTCTATGCGCCGTTGGTCACGCCGCTCCTCGCCGCAGCTGAGGCCCGGGGGCTGGAGACCGTCGACGGGCTCGACATGCTGATCGGGCAGGCAGCGCTGGCCTTCGAACTTTTCTTCGGCGCCGAAGCGCCGCGCGAAGCCGACGATGAGCTGCGGGCCTTGCTGACGGCATGAAGATCGTCGGGCTCACGGGGTCGATCGGCATGGGGAAATCGACCGTCGCCGCCATGCTCCGCGACCTTGGCGTTCCCGTCTTCGACGCCGATGCTGCCGTGCATGAATTGCAGGGGCCGGGCGGCGCACTGGTGCCCGTCATCGAATCGGCGTTTCCAGGAACGACCGGCGATATGGGGGTGGATCGCGCGCGACTCGGCCCGATCGTGCTGCATAACGACGCGGCGATGGCGCGGCTCGAGTCGATTGTTCACCCGGCCGTCGCCGCAGAACGGGGCGCCTTTCTGGCGGCGCATCATGCAGCGCCGCTCGTGGTCTTCGATATTCCCCTGCTTTTCGAAAAGGGTGGCGCGTCCGGGATGGAAGCCGTCATCGTCGTCTCGGCTCCCCCCGACATCCAGCGCTCGCGTGTTCTGGCCCGTCCGGGCATGTCGGCCGAAAAGTTCGAGGCGATTCTGGCACGCCAGATGCCCGACGGCGAAAAGCGCGCCCGGGCAACCCATGTCATCGATACCGGCGTGCCGCTCGCCGAAACACAGGCCCGTCTCGCCGCGGTCGTCGCTTGTATCTTGGCCGATGAACGCCGATAGTCCGGCTTCAATGCGCGAAATAGTCTTCGATACCGAGACAACCGGACTCGATCCCTCGCAGGGTGACCGCATCGTGGAGATCGGGTGCATCGAACTGGTCAACCGGTGTGAGACCGGTAGCACTTTCCACGCCTATCTGAATCCGCTGATGCCCATGCCAAGCATCGCCGAACAGATCCACGGACTCGGCGATGCCTTTCTCGCCGACAAGCCGCTGTTCGAGGACATTGTCGAGGATTTGCTCGATTTCATCGGCGATGCGCCGCTGGTGGCGCATAACGCGATGTTCGATTACGGTTTTCTCAACGCGGAACTAGCCGCCTGCGGTCGGCTGCACCTGCAGCGGTCGCGCATCGTCGATACGCTCGCGATCTCGAAGACTCGCCATCCCGGTGCCAAGCACAGCCTCGACGCCCTGTGCACGCGTTATGGCATCGATCGCAGCCACCGGGTCCAGCACGGCGCGCTGCTCGACGCCCAGCTGCTCGCCCAAGTCTATGTCGAACTGACCGGCGGACGCCAGATCGGTCTCGACATGATGAGCCCCCAACCCATGCGACCCAGCGTCGCGCTCAGTATAACGTCGCCCGTTTCGGGTCGCCGCCCGCGCCCTCATTTCGCGTCGGCGGGAGACATTGCGCGCCACCGCGCGTTTGTTGCAACCTTGTCCGACCCGCTCTGGGCTTCTGCAGAGGGCTGGGCCACGCAAGAGTTAGTTGTTCAGTAAGAAGGAGATCGTCATGGATATTCGCGTTTCGGGCCACCAGGTCGCCACCGGCGAAGCGCTCCGCACCCATGTCGATACCCGAATGCAGGGCATCGCCAACAAATATTTCGCACGGGCGATCGGCGCCAATGTGACCTTGGGCAAGGGGCCGCATGACAATGGTTTTTCCTGCGATATCGTCGCCCATGTCATGCACGGGGTAATCCTAAAGGGACATGCGACGGCCATGGAAGCGCATCCCGCTTTCGATGCGGCAGCGGAAAAGATCGAGCGGCAATTGCGCCGCTATATGCGTCGGCTGAAGGATCATAGCGGTCCGGCAGTTCCCAACGGCGATTCGCTCGGCGACCCGATGCCAGCCGATGCGCGCTACACCGTTTTTGAGGCCGACGAGACGGAAGAAGAAGCAAGCGACAACCCGGTCGTCGTGGCCGAGACACGGGTCGATGTGCCCGAAGCGAGCGTTTCCGATGCCGTGATGATGCTCGACCTGCGAAACACCAATGCACTGATGTTCCGCAATGCGGGTACGGGCGCCTATAACATGGTGTATCGTCGCGGTGACGGCACCATCGGATGGGTCGAGCCCTTGCTTAACTGAGCAAATTGGGAAAAGGGGCGCGGCAACACGTCGTCATCCGGAAATTCCATGACCGAACTTTCCCACTTCTTCGCGCCCGGCGCGGTCGTGGCTGCATTGCCTGTGTCGGGTAAGAAGCCGCTTTTCCAGTCACTTGGCCAATTGGCGGAGCAGCTATACGGCATCGATCAGCAAAAAGTCGTCGAACGCCTGACCGAACGCGAACGGCTGGGATCGACCGGCTTCGGCGGTGGCGTTGCCATTCCACATGGCAAGATCGAGGGGCTCGATCATGTCGTAGGTATCTTTGCCCAGCTCGCCCAGCCGATCGATTTCGGCGCCGTAGATGACATGCCGGTCGATCTTGTCGTGATGCTGCTGTCGCCGGTCGACGCCGGGGCGGAACATCTCAAGGCACTGGCGCAGGTGAGTCGCGCACTGCGCGACCGCGTTTTTGTCGAAAAATTGCGCGGCGCTGCCACTGGAGATGCGCTGGGTGTGCTGTTTGCGGGCCGCGAAGCGCGGGATGCTGCCTGAGCAAGTGCCCGAAGGCGCGGCAGCGCATCATCGCGCACTCGAGTCGCTCTATGCGGCAGCCCCCATCAACCAGCTCTTCCCTTCCACGCTTCGCATCCACGGCGAAGGCGAAGCGACTATCCGATTCGAGCTGGACGAGCGGCATTTCCATGCCGCCGGCGCAGCACATGGCACTGCCTATTTCAAGATGCTTGACGACGCTGCCTTTTATGCGGCGAACAGTCTTGTCAGCGATCGTTTCCTGCTGACCACGGCTTTCAACCTGTGGTTTACCCGACCCCTCAAAGCGGGGCCGGTCGTTGCGGACGGTCGCTGGATCACTGGACGGCGACGGGTTTTCGTAGCCGAGTCGCGACTCGTCGACGCCGAGGGCGCGGAGGTGGCGCGGGGTACAGGAACCTTCATGCGCTCGCAGATCGCGCTGTCGACTCTTCCTGGTTACGTGCGTTGAGCGCGCGGCTGACCAGCGCGATGCTGGTCTCGGCGCTGATTCGACGGGTTGGACTCGAAGGGGGCAACGCCGTCATCGTGGCAAAAGGCGATGCGACATCTGGCTCCATCATGTTGATCTGCATGGATAAAGGTGTTCGAACCTCATTTCGGGAGCGCCTTCTGGGCAGCGGCGAAACCTATGAATGGGCCGTTGTAGGTCCCGGGCCGGAGGCAAGCGAAGACGCGGTGGCGACGTGGCTCGAACGGCGCCGCTTGCGGGATCCCGATTTATGGATCGTGGAACTGGATATCCCGAATGCGCAACGCTTCGCCGCCGAAACGAGTGGCGATGGTTGACCTGTTGCGCTGCAACATCCTAACGGCGGCCTCATAAGGAACGCGCTGTCGTGTCGATCCGGTCGCAAGGTTTCGCGAGCCGCCACACGCCGTACGCAGTCGGAAGAGTCGACCGGGGCAGTTGTTGTTTTAGCCCGGCTTTATGGTCGCTCAGCCGCATGATGCAGATTGTTGATGTTCGATTTTCTTCGGGTTGCAGGACTTGCAGCCCTCGCACTCGGCGCCGCAGGCGCGTCGGGTGAAGTTCTGGTGGCCCCTGAAGCCGCTTTGGGTGCTCCGGCCGTGGTAACTCAGCCTCTGCCTGCCGTGCCGCCGATGATACCCCTGTCCGATGATATTCGCGCGCAGGCCGCCGTCGAGGCAGAAACGCCGTCTGATGATCTCCGCGCCGAATCGCTGGACGCTCTCGTGCGCCAGCACGCTTCAGCGCAAACCGCCGATCGCGAGCAACTTTGCCTTGCGACCGCAGTCTATTTCGAATCGAAGGGCGAACCCCTTTCGGGCCAGCTTGCCGTCGCACGGGTCATCATGAACCGGGCCGAGTCGGGCCGTTTCGCTTCGACCCTGTGTGGCGTTGTCACGCAGCGCGGTCAGTTTTCGTTCGTACGCGGTGGTTCGCTACCGGCAATCAGCCCCGACAGCAGCAACTGGCGCACCGCCGTTGCCATTGCCAAGATCGCCCAGAACGATTTGTGGGATTCGAAGACGGAAAACGCGCTGTATTTTCATGCGCGTCGCGTGGCCCCAAGCTGGCGGATGGCGCGCGTCGGCGCCATCGGGAACCACGTTTTCTATCGCTGATTCGGCTTGCATCGTTCCTGACTTGTTCTAGCATCCCACGATGCTTGCTACATCCGGGGAACGATTGATCGCGAGCGATGTCGTGCGGGGCACGACCCGTTTGCTCGCGCGCGGGGACTGCCTTGCCGTGCCAGAGGTCTCGTTGGGCAACGGCCGGCGCGCCGATCTGATGGGGCTGTGTCCCAGGGGACTCGTCACGATCGTGGAAGTGAAAGTGTCGCGCGCGGACTTGCTCGGCGATACTAAGTGGACCGAATATCTGGACTATTGCGATCGCTTTTTCTGGGCGATCCCGGCAGGTTTCGACACGGCGCTGCTCGATCGCCCCGAATTATTGCCCGACCGGGCCGGCCTGATCGTTGCGGATCGATACGATGCCGTCGTTGTCCGTGATTCGGCCCATGTGCCGCTGGCGGCATCACGTCGTCGGGCGGAAACCCTTCGCTTTGCCCGTCGCGCCGCGCGTCGTCTAATCGGCGACCTCGACGACTCGGACCTACCGTCGCTCTAGCGCGGGCCCTGCACCGGCTTTCGGACAACCGGCTTCGTGTCGTTGATCTCCTTCAGAATTGCGGCTGCTCGCGGGTCGCGCGCCGCATAGTCCTTTGCCGACAAACCAGCGGCGTTATCGGGCTTGTTGGGGTTCGCCCCGGCAGCCAGCAGCAACCGCACGCTGGCAATGTCGCGGTTCTGTACGGCGCGCATCAGCGGTGTTTCGCCGCTACCATTGGCGACATCGACGCCCGCGCGCCGGGCCAGCAACGTCTGGATGCCGTCCGTCCATCCGAGCTGCGTCGCAATCATCAGCGCCGTGTTTCCACGACCGTCGCGCAAGTCGGGGTTCGCTCCCCGTTGAAGGAGGAAACCGAGCCACAATGAATCGCGCCCGGCTGCAACCAGGTGCAGCGCGGTTTCACCGGTGGAGTTGTCGCGCGTGTTGACGATCACGCTCCCGCTACCCGGCTTGTTCAGAAACTCGGTGACCTTTGCGCCGTCGCGCTCCTTGACCGCCTTCAGGAAGTTGAAGCTTTCCGAAAACTGCGCGTTGGCGACGACGGGCGCGACCAGGACGGACAGCGCGATGGCGATGGGAAACAGCGAGCGTTTGGTCATGTTACTTTCGGATCAGCGGTCTGAGCGGTCTTCGCGTCTTGCGTGGCTGCGGCTAACAACGCAAGGCTGAGCGCATGATGAACTTGCGTGCCATAATGTTTCCCCTGTTGCTTCTGGCCGGTTGCCAGGCCGCAACGCCGCAGGCGCCACTTGCGGGCGCGAGCATCGGTGGTCCTTTCACGTTGACCGACCAGAACGGAAAGACGCGCACCGATCGCGATTTCACGGGCAAGTATCGCATCATGTATTTCGGCTACACCTTTTGCCCCGATGTCTGCCCGGTCGATGTTGCAAAGCTGATTGCCGGCTATCGTGCCTTTGCCAAAACCGATCCTGCGCGCGCCGCTCGGGTGGTCCCGGTTTTCGTGACCGTCGATCCCGAGCGGGATACGCCCCAAGCGCTCAAGACCTTCACCGCGGCGTTCGACCCGGCGCTCGTCGGCCTGACTGGTACACCGGCACAGATCGCCGCGGTGACAAAAGCCTATGCAGTGATGGTGCAGATCGACAAAAAGCCGGGTAATCCCAACTATCTCGTCGACCACAGCCGCGCTGCGTTCCTGATGGATCCGAAGGGCCAGCCCATTGCGCTGTTGTCGCAGGACGCCAAGCCCGACGTCATCGCCGGGGAGCTGTCGAAATGGGTGAAGTAAATTCGTCCGCAAGCGGCGCGCGTTTCTGGGAAACGACGCCACTCGACCAGCTCGACCGGGGCCAGTGGGAAGCCTTGTGCGACGGCTGTGGCAAGTGCTGCCTGCACAAGCTGGAAGATGAGGAAACGGGCGAGCTTTACCCGACCAACGTGGCCTGCCGCCTGCTCGACCGGCGTGCGGGGCGGTGCTCCGACTATCGCCATCGCCACGCTTTCGTACCCGATTGCGTGCGGCTGACGCCCGCTAAGCTCAAGGAACTCGACTGGCTGCCCGTGACCTGTGCCTATCGGTTGCGAGCCGAGGACAAGCCGTTGCCGTCATGGCATCATTTGAATTCAGGCGATCCCGAAAGCGTGCACAAGGCAGGCATGTCGGTGCGCGGATGGACGATCAGCGAGACCGATGCAGGCGATCTGGAATATCATCTCGTCGACCGGATCGTCTGACCCGGCGCTGCCGTCGTTCAGCGGCGGCGGTCGGACACGGGCGTTGACGGTGGTCCGGCGGGCCTCGGTGCGGGGCATGAAGCTGAGCGTCGATCCCCGCGACGCAACGGTGCGTCTGACGCTCGGCACCCGGGCAGCGCTCAGGCCTGCGCTCCGGTGGGCAGTGGATAAGAGAAGCTGGGTCGAGACCGAACTGGCCAGGTTGCCGCAGCCCCGGCCGATCGTGCCGGACATGCAATTCGACCTCGCGGGTGTGCCCGTACGGATCGAATGGCGCGCGGACTGGCTGCGCCGCGTCGTTCTCCATGGGGACGTCCTGTCGCTGGGCGGACCGCTCGACCAGCTGTCGACACGGGTCCTGCGCTTCCTGCGGGGTCATGCCCTGACAATCCTGGGCGCCGAAACGCACAGCCTGGCGGCAGCGCACGGGATCAGTGTGGTAAGTGTCGGGGTCGGCGATCCGCGCGGGCGCTGGGGCAGCTGCGCGTCATCGGGCGATATCCGCTATAGCTGGCGTCTGATCCTGGCGCCGGACGAAGTACGTCGCGCCACCGTTGCGCACGAAGTCGCGCACCGCGTCCATATGGACCACAGCCGGGCCTTTCACGATCTAGTAGCCCGGCTCCATGGCACTGATCCGGCGCCGGCTCGGCGCTGGTTGCGTGCCCACGGCACGGCGCTTCACTGGTTCGGGCGCGACGACTGAGGCTGGCGGGTTGGCGGTTCGCGCGGCGGCGGTTCGTCGCGCCCCAATGCGTCGTCGATCCAGCGCTGGTCCATGCGAGGGGCCGGATTGGTGTCGGGGCTTTCGATGCGATCCTCTGACGACTGGTCCATCGGGTCGCGGTCGCCGCCTTCCAGACCCGAGCCCGGGGGCAGAGGCTCGTCGGCATTGCCGAAATAAGCTTCTTCGTCGGGCTCCAGTTGCCATTCGGGCAGGGTGACGGCGGTCTGGAACGCCTCGACCGGCCGCTTGGCAACCGCGACCGTCATATATTGGGCAAAGGCACGCGCCGGATTCCGACCGCCTTGAAGCCCCGCAACCGGGCGATTGTCGTCGCGCCCCATCCAGACGCCGGTAGTCAGCCCACTCGAAAAGCCCAGAAACCAGCCGTCCTTGTTCGAAGACGTCGTCCCGGTCTTGCCCGCAACCGGCCGTCCGATCTGCGCCGCCTTGCCACTACCGGTGTTCACCGCCGTCTGCAGCAGGTCGATCATCTGGGCAGCAACCTGGGGTGCGACCAGCACATGGTTTCCCTCCGCCCGGTGCTCGTAAAGCACTTCCCCGCTCGCGGTCGTCACCTTGGTAATGCCATAGGGCGCCAGCGCCATGCCATTGCCCCCCACCGAGGCGAAGGCACGTGTCATGTCGATCAGCCGCACGTCCGACGTACCCAACACCATCGAGGGATGGGTGTTGATCGGCGTGGTGATGCCGAAACGCCGCGCCATGTCCGCGATGGTCGAGGTGCCGACCTCGGCACCGAGCTGTGCGGCGACGGTGTTGATCGAATAGGCAAAGGCCGTGCGCAGCGAGATCTGGCCTGAGAAGCGGCGCGACGAATTGCGCGGCTTCCACCCGTTGATGTCGATCTCCTTGTCCTCGACCATGTCGGCGGGCGTGTGGCCCGCTTCGAGCGCGGCGAGGTAGACGAACAGCTTGAACGCAGAGCCGGGCTGGCGAACCGCCTGCGTCGCCCGATTGTAGATCGATCCGACATAGTCTTTGCCGCCGACCATTGCGCGGACGGCACCATCACGGTCGAGCGAGACGAGCGCGCCCTGCGCCCCTGTCGGCGTATTCGCCCCGATAGCCGCATCGGCCGCGCGCTGCATGGTAAGGTCGAGCGTCGTCCAGACATCGATCGGCTCGCCGCTTTCGTCGATCAGCGTGTCGAGCTGCGGCAGCGCCCAGTCGGTGAAATAGCGGACGCTGTTCTGCTGCGCCTCGGGCGCGAACTTCAGCGACTCCGGGGCTGCCCTGGCCACTTGCGCGTCCGTGATGACGCCCTGTTCGCGCATGACCTGCAACACGACGCCTGCACGCCCTACGGCGGCCTTCGCATCCGCCGTCGGCGAATAGTTGGAGGGCGCCTTCACCAGGCCGGCGATGACGGCTGCTTCGCCCAAAGACAGCCGATCGGCGGGGTGGCCGAAGAATTTCCGGCTCGCAGCGTCCACGCCATAGGCACCGCCGCCGAAATAGACGCGGTTGAGGTATAGTTCGAGGATCTGGTCCTTCGAGAATTTACGCTCGAGCGCCAGCGCCAGCACCATTTCGCGCAATTTGCGCGTCCAGGTCTTGTCGTTGTTCAGGAAGACGTTGCGCGCGAGCTGCTGCGTGATCGTCGATCCGCCCTGGGTGAAGCGGCCCTTGGTTGCGCGGACATAGAAAGATCGCACGACGCCGAGCGGATCGACGCCGGGATGGCTGCGAAAGCGGCGGTCCTCGACGGCGACCATGGCGGTCTTCATCGTCTGGGGCAGCTGGCCGTAATCGAGCCACTGGCCGAAGCTGGGGCCCAGTGAAACGAGCACGGTGCCGTCGGCCGCATGGACGCGGATCATCTGGCCGTTCGGCGATGATTTGAGTTCCGAATAGCTGGGCAGGCCCGAATAGGCGACCGAGACGGCAACGACGACCGCGATAATGCCGACGACGACGCTGACCAGACCCACACGGAACACGCGGCCAGGCCAGCCTTTCCACCAGCTTGAGCGGGGAGACGGTACGGAAGAAGGCGCAGCCATTGGTCGCGGGGGATTACGCGCTAAGCCCGTGGCTCACAAGCTGCCTCTGCACCTTGCAAGATATGCCTGTCGGCGCGCGTCGTCACGACGGTCGCGCTATTCATCGCCAATACGTGTCATTCGTGCGGCGAAACCGGCCAGCGCCGGAAACGCACTGAGCAAGGGGATCGCAATTTGAGCCATCGCCGGACGCTCACCCTGATGCCACAGGAAGGACGCAACTGCGACGGGGCGGCGGGTGCGCGCGGCAAAGCGCTGCTGAAATGCGGGCGCCGCTCCGGCACCCCCGGCACGGAACGCTTCGGCCGCGGCAACGCCGCTGGCGATGGCGATCCCCATGCCTTCTCCTGCAAGCGACGGAATGACTGTAGCTTGGTCGCCCAGACGAAAAAGGCCTGTTTCGGTACTTTGCACCCGCCACCCATAGGGAACAGCCGCAATTGCGTCGGCGCTCGGTGAACCCGATGCAAAGGCGAGCCTTTCGGCAAGCCGCGGGTGTGCGTCGCCGAGCTGGCGCAACAGCGTGGCTGCATCTCCACCCGCTTCGGCAAATCGCGATTTGCGCAGCGCCATGCACAGATTGGCGCTGCCGTCTTACTGCAGCAGCAGCCCGGCGTAACCGCCTTCGAAAAGGTGCAATTCGATGGTGTCGTCGATCATCGCCCGCAGCGACGGATGGGCTGGCATGCGAAAGCGTAGCCCCATCGGCGCGTCCCCGGTCGGTTTGGGTCGCCCGAAACCACGCACGTCGTGCTTGCCGCTTGCCAGGAACAGCGCCTCTGCTGTGCGGTCGCCGCCGTCTGTATGGAGGACACCCTCTGCGAAGCTGCGCGCGGTCACGCCGCGCTCGAGAACTGCTCCTGTCGCGACCGCGACATCCTGCATCACCGAATCGAGTCGGTGTCGGGAAACGCCACCGGCCTCGCGGGGCAGACGGGCGGTTGCGGCCTTGTTGCGATGGAAGACCCGGACGTGTCGTATTAAATGCGCGCCGAGGTCGGCGACGCCCAGCCGCTCGAGCTGTGCCAGGGTCTGCCAGCTGAGAAAGCCGCCACACAGCGCGTCCCCGGTCTCGCGCGTCCGCTCGATGACGCAGGGTGGCGTCCCGCTACGGGCAAGTGAAATTGCCGCGGCACAACCGGCGGGTCCGGCGCCGAGGACAAGCGGGGCCTGGGTCACCGCATCCGCGCCACGCACAGGCGAAAGGGGAAAACGCGGCTTACTTGTGCATCGGTAATGCCTGCTTCGGCGAGCAACGGCCCCCATTCGTCCGCGCGGTAGCTGCGCGCGATCGACAGCTGGCCATCGTGGCGCACGATGGGATGCCACCGCATAAGCGTCGCCAGCAGCGGAAAGCCCAGATAAGCGAAACCATGCCGGTAGAGGTCATTGACGAACCAGCCCCTTGCCGATTCGGCCTCCATGAAGAGCTGGAAGGCGACAAGCTGGGCGCCGGTCATGTGATGGGCGACAAGGCTTGAGACGACGGCGTCCCAGCGCTCTCCAGCGAGCTCGGCATAATCGCCCGTCCGGTAATCGATCGCCATGTCGGCGGGCGTCGCCGCACGCGCCGCAGGGGCGCTGCGCGGATTGAGGTCGATCCCCACCAGCGTCACCGGCTGGCCCCGCGTTGCCGCCCAGCGCGCGATTGCCCGCAGCATGTCGCCGTCGCCAAAGCCGACGTCGAGGATTTTCAGCGGTCTGCTGCCCTGGTTCTCCCGGATGCCGTCCAGAAAGCCGAGCGTAGGCCGCCGCGCTAGGGTGAGCGTGTTGACCCTGGCGAGGTCGTGAACCACCGCCGCATAAGTGGCGGCGTCGAGATCCTCGGCGTCCATCAGCTCTTCGGCGTTGGCGCGGGTGGCAAGCACTAGCCGGTCCAGCCGAAGCGCAGCCCCTCGGCAGCCAGGCCAGGGCCAAAGGCAAGCGCAACGCCGCTTTTCGGCTTACGGGCGAACAGGGCCGCCAGCACGAACATCAGCGTGGACGAAGACATATTGCCGTTTGCGCTCAGCACCCCGCGCGATTCGGCGAGGGCGCTTGGCTCAAGCCCCAGCGCGTTCTCGACCGCGTCGAGAATCGACCGCCCTCCGGCGTGGATCGCCCAGGCGTCGATTGCCGCCGCGTCGACCCCGCCCGTCAGCGCGGCGCGCGTCACCGGCACGGCGAGCGCTTCGGCGATCCGGCCGGGCACTTCGCCCGAAAGGTGCATGGCAAAGCCGGTATCACCGATATGCCATTCAATCAGGCCCGCACTGTCGGGCAAAGTAGCGGCAAAGGGCGCGTCTAGGGCAAGGCCGTGTCCTGCGCCCTCCACGATCGCGGCGGCCGCCCCATCGCCGAATTGCAGCATGGCCAGAAGAGGCTCCAGCTCGGTGGCCGGTTGCAGGTGCAGGGTCGACAATTCCACCGTGACGACCAGCACCCGGGCACCGGGTTCGGAGCGCACGATGTGACGCGCCGTCTTGAGTGCCGTGACCGCAGCATAACAGCCCATGAAACCGATCAGCACCCGTTCGACCGCCGGATCAAGGCCGAGCCGCGCCGCAAGCACCTGATCGAGGCCCGGTGCGGTAAAACCGGTACAACTTGCGACGACGATATGCGTGATGCCCTGCAATTCTCCCAGCTTGGCGATCGCCGTCATCGCCAGCGCAGGGGCATGTTCGGCGTACAGTGCCATGCGTGCCGAGGTCGGGGGCATCAGCCCCCCGGCGTAAAATCCATGCGGTCCGACCGGCGACCCGCCGTCAGCGGTTTCGGGCAGGACCGACCAGCGGTGGCCGATTCCCGAACGCGTTGCCATGCGGTCGAAAACGGCGGCTTCGCGCGTGTCCGCCAGACGCGTCCTCGCCCAACCGATAAAGGCGGCGTGGATGTCGTGAGCGGGAGTTGCATATGCGATGCCGGTAATTCGGGGCAGGATTGGCGATGCGGATGCCGGCACGGGTTTTATTCTCATCATCGGCGGAACGCGCGACGAAGCGTTCGGGATACAACATGGCGTAGTTAACGACTCATTGAAAGCCGCTGCGTTATTGCACGGTAATGATCTGCCGCGTGCTTCTTGCCCTTTTGCCGCTGATAACAGCGGTGCCGTTGTCGGCACAGTGTCGGCTGTGCGGTCCGCAAGCGGGCGCAACCCGGGTGGAAGATGCGCGTCCCCTGATGATCGAGGTTGAAACAGCGCTGGACTTCAGCCGGGCTGCGGGAGCCGGTGCCGGCGGCAGCATTTCCGTCGACGAACGGACGGGGACTCGGCGCGTGACTGGTCTTACCGACCTGGGCGGCCTTGCCATCAAGGGCAGCGTCCGCCTGACCGGCGAACCGTTCCGGCATGTGCGGGTCAGCCTGCCACCCACCGCCCGTCTCGTTTCGCCGGACGGTACCAGTGCCGAAGCTGTGGATCTGCGTACCGACCTTTCGCCCGATCCGACGCTCGATGCGTCGGGCGAATTGCGTTTTACGTTCGGGGGCCGGCTTGTCGTGTCGGGCAGTGCGGCAGGTGAATTCCGTGGCCGCATTCCTATCGTCGCGGACTATCAATAGCCGAGATCAACAGCTTAGCCGGATGGCGCTCATTCGGCTAAATCGTTGATGCGCCGTTTACCATTGGTCGAAATCGTTCCTGAAGGCGCGCTGTCCATAAGCGATGAGTGCGAACAGGGCGTGGGGCTCTGCCACGCCGACATTTGACCACACCTTTCGGGGGACCAGATCACCATGACCAAGACATTCAAGGCGCTTGCGCTGACCAGCGTCGTCGCGCTCGGCTTCAGTGCCTCGGCTGCCAACGCAGCGACCGCAACGGCCACTGCCAAGGCAAGCATCCTCAAGCAGATCACCGTCACCAAGACGGCCGACCTCGACTATGCCACGATCGTCACGGGCGCGGCCGCGTCGACCGTCATCGTTACTCCGGCCGGCGCCCGCACCTGTGGCGCAGGCCTGACCTGCACCGGCACCGCAACGGCGGCGGCCTTCACGGTCGTCGGCACCGTGGGTTCGGTGGCGACCGTTTCGGTTCCCGCGACCGTCACCCTGACATCCGGCGGCGGCAACACGATGACGTCGACGCTCGTTGCTTCGGCAGCGACCCTAACGCTGGCAGCCAGCAACTCGCTGACCGTCGGTGGCACGCTGTCGGTGGGGGCTTCGCAGGCCGACGGTGTCTATAGCGGTTCGTTCGTCGCAACGGTCGATTATCAGTAATCGACTGACTTCAGAATGAAAGGCCCGTCGCCCCCAGGGCGGCGGGCCTTTTCGCGTCCGGGTGAGGTTACCGCAATTTTAACCCGTTTTGGCTAGGTCGTCGGTGACTGCTCAATGGACCGGACCAGCCATGAAATTTACTCGAACGCTCGCGATAGCTCTCGCCGCATCGGCGCAACCGGCGCTCGCTGCCGGAGACCTGCTCGTTGCGCCAACCCGTGTCGTGCTCGAGGGTGGACGCGGGACCGAGGTTATCCTCAATAACGTCGGCAGCGCCCCTGCCACGTACAGAATCTCGCTCGAGCTGCGACGGATGACGAAGGATGGGCGGCTGGAGGAAGTCGTCGCAGGCACCGAGTCCGAAAAGGAGACGGCGACGCTTGCTATGGTGAGCTATGCGCCCCGCCGCGTGACCCTGCCGCCCAATCAGCCGCAGGTCATTCGCGTCGGCGCGCGTATCTCGCCGGAATTGCCAGACGGCGAATATCGCGCACATATGCTCTTTCGGGCCGTTCCCGATGCGCAGCCCGTCGTCGAGGGTCCGCGCCAGGGTGTGTCCATATCGCTGACACCAATCTACGGCGTGACCATTCCCGTGATCATCCGCAAGGGCGCGCTGCAGGCGAGTGCCGCCATCTCGAACCTTCACCTGAATCGCGAAAGCGGCCAGGTCTCGCTCGCATTCGACCTTTCGCGAAGCGGCGACCGATCGGTCTACGGCCGGGTCCGCGTGACCAAGGCCGGCCTCTCAAAGCCAGTCTACGAAGCGCGCGGCATCGCCGTCTATGCCGAACTCGCGGCGCGCACCGTCGCGCTGCAGTTGCCTCCTGAGGTTGCTGCCGCGATCACGGGGCCGGTGACGGTCCAGTACCTCGAAGACAACGACACCGGCGGACTTATCGCCGAAGCGCAAGGCGTGCTGCGCTAGGGCAGGGCGAGCGGGGCTTCTCTGATGTTTCGGTGGATGCGAACGGGGCTGGCGGCACTGGCCGCTGCGGCGTCGCTGGCGCACGCCGTGCCCGCGCAGGCCTGGACCCCGAATCCCGACGACGCGCTGCTTTTCGACGTCCGTACGGGTCCGTATCGGGTGGGCGACGGCGTGCGCGGTTATGCCACGCCCACGGGCGTCTGCGTCGATCTGGCCGATGTTCTGCTGGCTCTCGATATTCCGATCCGCCTCGACAAGAAGTCGCGCCGCGCAACCGGGTGGGCGTTCGACGAACGCCATACGGTCACGATCGACAGGGCAAGTGGTATAGAACAAATCATGAACAAACAGGCGAAAGTCGCGCCTGACGACATTCGCGACACGCCCGAGGGTTGGTGCGTCGCGACCGTTGCGCTGTCGCGCTGGTTCGGCGCGACATTCCTAGCGGATACCAGCAACGCGCTGCTGGTCGTAAAATCCGATCGAAAACTGCCCCCGGAGGCGGCTGCCGAGCGGCGCGCGCGGGCAGCGACGGCACGGCCACAGGTTGCGTTCGACCTTGCCAGCCTCCCCCAGTCGCGGATCAGCTTCAAGGGTATCAAGCCGCCTGCCCTCGATGTGGTGGCCAGCATCGGTGGCTTGCGCGACCGTGTCAGTGGCAACCGCATCGACGCCCAGTACGAAGTTTACGCCGCCGGTGAAGTCGGACCCATGGCCTATAACGCCCGTCTTTCGTCGGATCGCCGCGGAATTCCGTCGACGCTGCGCGTTCAGGCCTATCGCACGGATCCCAAGGCAGAGCTTTTGGGTCCGCTGAAGGCAACGACCATTGCACTGGGCGATATCCAGGGCTTCTCGACGGCGCTCGTATCGGTCTCCAGCGCAGGGCGAGGCGCAATGATCACCAATCGTCCGGTGGAGCGGTCCGACCGCTTCGACCGGATCGACCTCCGCGGGGAGCTCCCGCGCGGCTGGGATGCCGAACTCTACCGTAACGGCCAGCTTATCGCTTTTGCCCAGGATCGCGCGGACGGACGCTACGCCTTCCTCGATGTGCCCCTTCAATACGGCCAGAACCGATTTGAGGTCGTGCTTTACGGCCCGCAGGGACAGATCCGGCGCGAAACCAAGAACGTCCCCGTCGGATTCGACAGCATTCCGCCGCGCAAGACCTTTTATTGGGCCGGAGTCAACGAGGACGGCCGTGACCTGATCGATCTTGCTCGCGGGGCAAACTTCGGACGTGGCGGCTGGCGCGGGACTTTCGGCATCGAGCGCGGTCTCAATGCCAAGACGTCGATCTCGGCCTTTGCGCAAAGTCTGATGCTCGACGGATTTTACCGGCAGAACTATGTCGAGGCTTCGCTGCGGCGAGCTCTCGGTTCGGCGCTCGTTGAGCTTTCGGGGTCTGCGGCGCTTGGCGGTGGCTATGCGCTCCGTGCGCAGGCCATCGGCGAGATTGGGCGAACGCGCTACGCCGTGGAGAGCATCTGGGCGAACGGCTTCCGGTCCGATCGCCTGCAACCCGGCGTTACCGGAATGCACTCCTTCAGTCTCGACCAGCTTTTTGGTAGTGGAAGTACAACAATACCGGTCAGTATTACTGGAAGGCTGACGTCGCGATCATCGGGTACCGACACAATCGATGTCACCTCGCGTGTCTCGGCCAATGTCGGTCGTGTGTCGCTTACGAGCGAAATGCGATGGCGCGACGACATCGTAAAACTTGGGGTCGATCCGCAGGGCGTTCTCGACACGGCAGTGCTGGCCAATGCGCGCGTCGGGCGCGTCCGCCTGCGAGGGGAGGCGCGCTTTCGTCTTTCGCCCGAGCCGAGATTCGACAGCACTACGCTTGTAGGCGAATGGGCGGCGGGCAAGCGTGTCGATCCCTATGGAGACGGTGCCGCATCCTGGCGCGCCGAACTGGGCTATGATCGGGGCCTGGGGCGCGGACGGGCCGGGATCGGCTATGTCCGGCGGTTCGATCGCTTGGCGCTGAGCGCAAGCGCGGAAGCGGCAACCGACGGTTCGCTGGCCGCCGGCCTTAACCTTGCCTTCAGCCTCGGCCCCGACCCCCGCAGCGGCGGGGTTCGCATGTCGGCGGAAAAGCTGGCTTCGCGTGGTACGGCGCTGGTCAGGGTCTATCGCGACCTCAACGCCAACGGAAGACGAGACGTGGGGGAGCCATGGGAAAAAGGCGTGGCGGTTACCGCGGGACGAGTGCCGGTCGATCGACCCACCAACGCCCGCGGTGAAGCGCTGGTCGACGGGCTGGAGCCGTTCCAGCCCGTTCTCATCGGCATCGATACCGGCTCCCTGCCCGACCCGATGGTGCAGCCTTCGCTGCCCGGCATGGTCGTGACGCCCCGTCCGGGTGTCATTGCCGTATTGGAACTGCCGCTGGTGGGTGCGGGAGACATCGACGGCACGCTGGTGCGCGCGGGGGGCGGATCGATCGAGGGGGTCGATCTCGAACTGCTCGACGCCGAACATCGCGTCGTCGCGCACACACGTTCCGACTATGACGGGTTTTTCCTGTTCGACCGCGTGGCCTATGGCCGGTACACGGTTCGGATCGGCCAGCTGTCCGCCGACGCAACAAGATTGTCTACGGTGCTGGCAGGGGTGGCGGTCGTCGCAGACAAACAGCCATCCGTACATCTGGGCGCGATGGCGGCCGAACCTGCGACAACGCGCGCGGCGGGGAAGTAGGGGCATCTCGCGGCGAAACCGCGCCTGTGTTCCGGCCAGAGGCGCCGGAAGTGGCTACGCTATTTGCTAGCGCCAGGACTGGTGCGGTCGAGAAGACTCGAACTTCCACGGCCTTTCGGCCACAACGACCTCAACGTTGCGCGTCTACCAGTTCCGCCACGACCGCACAGTCAAGCACTCCGGCCCGAAGGACTGGAGGAGGTAGGAGCGGCGCCCTAGCAAAGGGATGCGGTCCCCGCAATGGGGCGCGTGTCGCAGGCGACAGCCGAGGCTATTTCGCTGTTGCCCCGATAAAAACGAACTTCATTTTCACCGCATTGCGTGGCGGATTGACGGTTGCCGAATCGAAGGAGACCGACTTGCGCGGTCCCAGGGTCGCCGCCGGTCGGGGGATCGTCCAGCTATAGACGACGCGGCCACCCGCATCGCGCATCTCGACAAGAATGTCGTAGAGGGGCTGGTCGGTGTCGGTCGGATTGATCACCCTACCCGATACGGGTTGTACCACGGCCCCGCTCGCCTGGGTGCGCGGCGCATCGGCCTTCGCCATGATCAGCAGGGGGACGTCGAACTCGGCCCCGCCGATTCCGAACAGTGCCATGACCCGCGCCGGGCCATAAACGGCGACGGCTCCACCGATCGAAACGAGCACGAGTGCGATTGCGACCGCATAGATCGTCCACATCCGCGCCGGATTGCGTCGCGGACGAAACGGGGGCTCATGGGCGTAGGCGTCGTAATCGGCCTCGCCAGCGGTATCGGGTGCGGCATCGCCCGGGGAAACCTCCGAGACGCGTGACGTAACGGCAGTAGCGGGCGCCGCAACCGGCAACGGAGAGCCTGTCGGCTCGCCCAATTCCGCTCGCTCGACCAGATCTCGCGGCGTATCATAAGCCGGCGGATCCTGGAACCAGCTATGTCGGCACGAGGCGCAACGGACCTGCCGCCCGGTGGGCCCGACAGCGGTGTCGGGCACGACATAGCGGGTGCGACAGGCAGGGCAGGATAGGATCACAGCGGTAAGCGCCTCATAACTATAGCTGGTAAAGCACCGTTGCCGCCATGCTGGCAAGGGCAGGCGTGTTTCGTCAGATGACGTTCGCCTTTACGGACACGCCCTGCACGTGCGATTGGCGCAACACCAAAGGATAGCTGACACACACGCAGATGGCCAATATCGTCCAGTTCGACAATGTAGGCCTGCGCTATGGCATGGGGGCGGAAACGCTGTCGGATCTGTCCTTTTCTCTTGCGAGTGGCAGCTTTTATTTTCTGACCGGCCCGTCGGGAGCCGGCAAGACCTCGCTGCTGAAGCTCCTGTATCTGGCCCAGCGCCCCAGTCGCGGCGCGATCCGGTTGTTCGGAGAGGATCTGGTGACCATGCCGCGCAATCGGTTGCCGAAGCTGCGCAGACGCATTGGCGTCGTGTTTCAGGATTTCCGGCTGGTGCCGCACCTGTCCGCGTTCGACAATGTCGCGCTTCCCTTGCGGCTTGCAGGGACGGACGAGCGCGAGATAGCCGCGCCCGTGGAAGAAATGCTGGCCTGGGTCGGGTTGTCAGACCGGTCCTCCGCGCGCCCGGCGACACTATCGGGCGGTGAGCAGCAGCGCGTGGCCATTGCCCGCGCCGTCATTGCGCGGCCCGACGTGCTGGTGGCCGACGAGCCGACGGGCAATGTCGATCCCGACATGGCGCTGCGCCTGCTCCATTTGTTCGACGGTCTCAACAGGCTCGGGACGACCATCGTGGTGGCAACACACGACATGCACCTGATCGGCCGCATCCCGTCGGCGCAGATGATGCGGCTCGACAAGGGACGCCTGTCCGATCCTACCGGCAGTCTGCGCTACCCGCCGCAATCGTTGGAAGCGGCGCAGTGAGCGCCGTCGCCGACGGTGCGCCCCGCCGCGTTCTTCCCGAGGGGCGATTTGCCGGACCGATGCCGTGGGTCATAGCGATCATGATGTTCCTCGCCGTGCTGGCGGCGGCTGCCGCGCTGGCGATCACCCATGCCGTCACGGTCATGGAGAGCGCCATCGCGGGACGCGTCACTGTACAGCTGGTCGAGGCAAATCCCGATCTACGCGCGCGCCAGCGCGTCGCCATTGTCGGTGAATTGCGGCGGCATTCGAACGTGACAGAAGTGACCGAGATTGGCGATGCCGAAGTGCGTGACCTGCTCACGCCCTGGCTGGGTGCCGACGGCCTCGACAGTGATTTGCCCGTGCCAGCGCTGATCGATGCAACATTGGCCGACAGTTCGCCTGCGGCCGTTGCCGATATCAAGCGGACTGTCCAGGCGGTAGCTGCCGGCGCAAGGATCGACCGGCATGCCGACTGGCTCGGGCCGCTCGGGGGGCTGCTCGATACGTTGCGGTGGCTCGCCGTCACGCTTGTCGTGCTCACGGCAACTGCAACGGCCGCCGCCGTCGTTCTTGGCGCGCGTGCGGCGCTCGATCAGCATCGCGCAACGATCGACGTCATGCACCTCATGGGGGCCACCGACCGCCAGATTTCTCGCCTGTTCGAACGCCGGGTGGCGCAGGATGCCGTCTCTGGCGCCGCCCTGGGGTTCGCCATCGCGATCGTGGCTCTGATTGTCCTTGGCTGGCGGATCGCTGCGGTCGACTCTGCGCTGGTCGGCGGAAGCACCCTGGGGTGGCTCGACTGGGTACTGGTCGCGCTGTTGCCGGTTGCCGGTGTTGGGGTCGCGATCGGTGCCGCGCGGTTCACCGTCCTGCGGTCGTTGGCGCGCATGCTGTGATTCGCCTGGTCGTCCGCCTTGCCGCTCTAGCCTTGCTCCTTTGGATGCTCGGTTTCGTCGCCTTTGTGGTCCTTCTGCCTCGCCCCGCCGATCCGGCGCTCAAGACCGATGTGATAGTCGTCCCGACGGGAGGGGCTGGGCGGACGACGCGCGGCGCGGAACTCCTTGCGGCGGGGAGCGCGCGGCGCATGTTCATCAGTGGCGTCGCGACGGCAACAAAGGGTCCCGAGATCGCCGCCCAGAACCATCTCGACCGGCGGCTATTCGCCTGCTGCATAGACCTCGGATACGAGGCGAGCGACACGCGATCCAACGCAGAGGAAACCGCCGCTTGGTTGCGCGCGCGCAAGGCTCGCAGCGTACGGCTTGTTACCACCGACTGGCACATGCCCCGCGCGCGGTTCGAGCTAGATCAGGCCGTGGACGCCGACGTGGATATCATTGATGATGCTGTAGACAGCCAGGCCGATTTCAGCGTGCTGATGCGCGAATACAACAAATATCTGCTGCGTCGTGTGGCGGTGGCCGCGGGATGGTGAGCCTGCTGCGCTCGATCGTCTATACGATCGTCTTTTACCTGGGCAGCGTCGTCTACACGGTGGCCTCGTTCGCCAGCATTCCGTTCGGACGCCCGGTCATCTATTACGCACCGCGGGGATGGGCGCAGTTCCATTACTGGTGCATTCGTTGGCTGCTGGGCATCCGCGTCGTTGTCGAGGGCAACCTTCCTCAGACCGGCGCCATCGTTGCCTTCAAGCACGAGTCGATGCTCGAGACGACGGAAGTGTTGCGCCTGTTCGACCGGCCGGCCGTTGTGTTCAAGGCAGAACTGCTGAACATTCCCCTCTGGGGACCGGCAGCCCTTGCGCACGGCGTGATCCCGGTCGCCCGCGAGACCGGAGCAACAGCGCTTCGCCGAATGCTGAAGGCGGGGCGTGAAGCAATCGCCGAGGCGCGGCCTGTGATCATCTTCCCGGAAGGCACGCGCGTGCCGCACGGCGAAATTGCGCCGCTCCGCCCCGGCGTTGCCGGGCTATATAAGGCGCTGAACCTGCCGGTCGTGCCCGTCGCGCTTGACAGCGGGCGACTGTGGAAGCGACGCAGCTTCGTCAAACAGGCCGGCGTGGTCACGTTCCGGGTGGGCGAAACGATTCCGACGGGCCTGCCTCGCGACGAGGTCGAGGCGCGGATCCATGCCGGGATCAACGCGCTGAACGTCTGAGTCTCAGTGGTCGCTACGCCCGAAGTCGGGGCGCGCATCATCCTGTCCCTGTTCGATGATCGACCGTCGCACGGCGCGCGTGCGCGTGAAGAGTTCGAACAGGGCGTCACCATCGCCCCATCGGATGGCTCGCTGCAGCGCTGTCAGGTCCTCGCTGAACCGCTGCAACATTTCGAGCACGGCGTCCTTGTTGGTCAGGAACACGTCGCGCCACATGACGGGGTCCGAAGCAGCGATCCGGGTGAAATCGCGGAAGCCACCTGCCGAATATTTGATGACTTCGGATTGGGTGACACTTTCGAGGTCGGACGCCGTGCCGACGATCGTATACGCGATTAAGTGCGGAAGGTGGCTGGTGATCGCTAGCACCAGGTCGTGATGTGCCGGGTCCATGATCTCGACATTCGAGCCAAGCCGCTCCCAGAACGTCGAGACGCGCGCAACAGCCGCATCGGGCGTGCCGGATCCCGGGGTCAGGATGCACCAGCGCTGGTGGAACAGCGCAGCGAATCCGGCTTCCGGCCCGCTGCGCTCCGTGCCGGCGACGGGATGCGCGGGCACGACGATGTTGTGCGGCAGCGCGCGGGCCAATGCTTCGACAACCCCGGCCTTCGACGATCCGACGTCGCTGATGATGGCGTCTTGTGGAACATCGGCCGAAACCGAGGCGGCCACGTCGCCCATCGCCCCGACAGGCACGCACAGGATGACGAGGTCCGCATCGATTACCGCGGCACCCGGGCTGTCCGCCACGTCGTCGCACAGTTGCAGCGCGCGCACCGTCTCGCGCACTTCGGCGCTCGCGTCGTGCCCTGTCAGGCGGACTGTGGGCATCGCAGCGCGCACCGCGCGTGCGATAGAAGACCCGATCAGGCCCAGCCCGATGATTGAGACGCGGTCGAACGGCAGCATCCGGTCGCGCTAGCCGGATGATGCTTGCGCTGTCCAGTCAGGCACCCTAGCCGCGCGTTCATGGACGAACGTTTCGGCCTCAACCGCCGCGTGACACTGCCCGGGCCGCTGGCGCTCGACGGGGGTGGCACGCTGGCGCCCGTCGAGCTCGGCTACGAAACCTATGGCGCGCTCAACGCCGACGCATCGAACGCCATTCTCATCTGCCATGCGCTGACCGGCGACCAACATGTCGCCAGTACCCATCCCATGACCGGCAAGCCCGGATGGTGGTCGCGGATGGTCGGCCCGGGCCGACCGATCGACACCGACCGTTTTTGTGTCATAGCCGCCAATGCGATCGGCGGTTGCATGGGATCCTCGGGCCCGCAGAGCCTGGCGCCAGATGGTCGACCCTATGCGATGCGCTTTCCCGTGATCACGGTCAGCGATATGGCCCGCAGCCAGGCATTGCTGATGGATCATCTCGGCATCGGGCAACTTCACGCCGTCGTAGGCGGGTCGATGGGCGGCATGCAGGCGCTCAGCTGGGCGGCTCATTTCCCCGAACGTGTGCGCGCCGCACTGATCATCGCCTCGACGGCCAAGCACAGCGCTCAGAACATCGCCTTCCACGAGGTCGGGCGGCAGGCGATCATGGCCGATCGGAATTGGCGTGGCGGCGACTATTACGGCGATGCAGTCTCTCCGGCCGCTGGTCTCGCGGTAGCGCGCATGGCGGCGCACATCACCTATCTGTCGGAAACAGGACTGACTGAAAAATTCGGGCGGCGCCTGCAGGAACGTGACGCCAAGACGTTCGGTTTCGATGCTGATTTTCAGGTAGAAAGCTATCTGCGGCACCAAGGGATCAGTTTCACGGACCGCTTCGATGCCAATTCCTACCTCTATATCACCCGCGCCATCGACTATTTCGACCTTGCGGAAGAATTCGGTGGGCGGCTCGCCCACGCATTCAAGGAAAGCAAGACGCGCTTCGCCATCGTTAGCTTTGATACCGACTGGCTCTATCCGACCGCGGAATCAAAATCGATCGCGCACGCCCTGAACGCTGCCGGGGCGCCGGTCAGCTTCGTCGAGCTTTCGAGTCCCTATGGCCATGACGCTTTTTTCCTCGACGTGCCGGCGCTAGACCGGGTCGTTGCGGGCTTTTTGTGCGCAGACTGCTGATGCAGTTGCGCGCTGACCTTGCGATCATTGCCGCCAATGTGCGGGCAGGCGCGCGTGTCCTGGACGTGGGTTGCGGCGACGGCGCCCTGATGGCGGGGTTGCGCGCAAGAGGCTGCGACGCGCGGGGGATCGAGATCGACGGGACCGACGTCACGGCGGCGCTCGAGCGCGGCTTGTCGGTCATTCAGGGAGATGCTGATACCGATCTTGCCGATTATCCCGATGCCAGCTTCGACTATGCCATCCTCAGCCAGACCTTGCAGACCACGCGTCGGCCCGATCTGGTTATCGACCAGCTGCTGCGTATCGGCGAGCGCGCCTTCGTATCCTTCCCCAATTTTGCGCAGTGGCGCATCCGGCTGGCGCTGATGTTTGGCGGACGCATGCCGGTGACGCGGCAGTTGCCGTCGCGGTGGTATGACACGCCCAACATCCACCATGTCACCATCGACGACTTTCGCGGTTTCCTCAGCGAACGAGGCGTGCGGATCGAGGCGCAATGGTTCTTGCGCGACGACCGCAGGGTATCGAGCGCGGCGGCGAACATCTTCGCCGAACACGCTGTCTTCCTGCTATCTCGAAAGCCCGCTCCTTAGCAGCGCGTTGGCTGCGCTGGCCACCGTGTCGAGGTCGGCCGTGTCGTCCATGACGCCATAGCGCAGGCCCAGGAACACGTTCATTCCCATGATGGCCCAGGCTTCGGTTTCACCGATGCCTTCGCGCAACTCCCCTTTTTCGGCGCCTTGGTTCAGGCGCGCCCCGATGCGGGTTGCCGCGCTTTCGTAATGCGCACGATAGCTCGCCGGATCGACGAATTCAGCCTCGTCGATGATTCGGTAGAGTTCGCGGTGATCGCGCGCGAAGCCGATGAATGACGCAAGCACAGCCCGTTCGCCGTCGAGAACAGTCGTCGCCCCTTGGCTCGCAGCGGCCCCGACGATGCCGACCTGCATGCTCATGTCGCGAACCAGTGCGCGAAAGAGCTCATCCTTCGAACTGAAGTAGGTGTAAAAACTGCCGAGTGCGACGCCTGCCCGGCTGGTGATCCCGACGATGGACGTCTCATGGAATCCGCGCGTGCCGAATTCGATTGCGGCCGCATCCAGTATCGCGCGGTGCGTGCGTCGCCCTCGTTCCGTACGGGGCGCCTTGTCGTTTCCGCTTATCATAGAGACTGTTGCACCCGTGCCACGCTCACTCATCAATCATCCCCGGCCCCGGAACCTGCGTCATTCGTAGTTGAAACATGGTTCAACTTTCAGTATTCGCACTTCCCAACGAGCGCAAGATGTCCTGCGCCACCACAGGGGAGAGCTTAGATGGCCAACCGGTTCCGTATAGCCTTGTATTCGGGCGTCGCGCTCCTTGGACTTGCGGGCACGCCAGTGCTTGCGCAGCAAGCTGCCGCCTCGTCGGCCGAGGATGGCGATATTGTCGTTACCGCACGTCGCCGCGAAGAAAACCTGATCGACGTGCCGATCGCCATCACCGCGATCAGCGGCGCGCAACTCGAACGCCAGGGTGCCATCGATATCACCGACGTTGCGAATTCGGCGCCGAACGTCACGCTCGAGGTCTCGCGCGGTACCAATTCGACACTGAGCGCTTTCATCCGCGGGGTCGGCCAGCAGGATCCGGTTGCAGGTTTTGAACAAGGTGTCGGCCTCTACCTCGACGACGTTTATCTCAACCGGCCACAAGCCGCCGTCCTCGACATTTATGATGTCGAGCGCATTGAAGTGCTTCGCGGCCCACAAGGAACGCTTTATGGGCGCAATACGATCGGCGGCGCGGTCAAATACGTAACCCGTCGATTGGGCGACAAGCCGACCGCTTCGCTGCGCGCGAGCTATGGCAGCTATAATCAGGCCGATGGCGTGATTTCGGTCGGGATGCCGATCGGTGACGGTACATTGCGCGTGGGCGGATCGCTGGCGCGGCTTACGCGTGGCGGCTTTGGGCGTAACCTCACGACCGGCCTCAGCAATTACAACAAAAACATCTGGGCGGGGCGCCTCAGCGCGGAGATCCATGCCACCAATGCGTTTTTCCGACTGTCGGGCGACTATAGCAAGGACACGAGCAATCCCCGTGGTGGCCATCGACTGATCACAAGCTTTGCAACTGCAGCACCGGTTCTGGCTAATGTTTTCGATACGCGAGGCGGCTTGAATGACCCCAAACAGTCGGTCGAATCCTACGGGGTGTCGCTATTCGGCGAAGTCATGCCGAGCGACTGGCTGACGTTACGGTCAATCACGGCATACCGCCGCGACGATAGCGCGACACCCATTGATTTCGACGCGCTGCCCGCCGCTGACGTCGATGTAGCCGGCTTGTATAACAACGAGCAATTCAGCCAGGAAATTCAAGCGCTGGTGAATTTCGGCGGGCTGAACGGCCTCATCGGCGGATATTATCTTAGCGCGCAGGCTTCGACACCGTTCGACGTACGCCTGTTCACGACGGTTGCAGGGCTGTCTGCTTTCACTACCGCGCGAGCCGATACCGAAACTTTCGCGGTCTTCGGCGACTTTACCTATGACGTGACGCCCCAGCTAAGCCTGTCCTTGGGTGGGCGCTACACATGGGATTATCGGACTTCCCGCGTCCTTCGGCAGAACTACGTGGGCGGCGGATCAACGATATTCGGTGGTGCCGGCATTCCTTTCGGCGCGCCCAGCACGGACTTCAACGGTAAGGGCACGTACAAGAAATTTACCCCGCGGGCCTCGATCAGCTTCAAGCCGACGCCGGACCACAATATTTATGCCAGCTACTCAAAAGGCTTCAAGGGCGGCGGTTTCGACCCGCGCGGTGTGGGGGCAAATGCGCCCGACCTGAACGGCAATGGCGTGCGCGACCAGAACGAACTCGAGGCATTCCTCGGGTTCAATGCCGAAAGCGTCGACAGCTACGAGATCGGCTACAAAGCAGCGTTGTTCGATCGTCGGCTGACTCTCGCCGCGGCTGCTTTCCGCGCCGATTACAGCGATGTGCAAATCCCGGGGTCCTCGGGTTGTGTCGTCAATGGCATCCCGACCTTCTGCGGCGTCGTCACCAATGCGGGCAAAGCACGATTCCAGGGGCTCGAGCTCGAAGCGAATGCAAAGATCGCGCGCGACTTTGCCATGGCAGGCGACACGCTGAACCTTGGCCTCTCGCTCGGTTATATCGATGCGAAGTTCTTGCGTTACATCTCGAACATCGCCAGCAAGCCGACCGATGTCGCAGCGTTTCGTCAGGTACAGAACACGCCGAAATGGACGCTGAACGGGTCGCTCGCCTATGACGCGCCGGTCGGCACCGGGCGACTCAATTTGAACTCGTCAGTCTCGTATCGCAGCAAAACATACCAGTTCGAACTGCCGAACCCCTTCATCGACCAGGGCGGCTATGCGCTGGTCGATGCCAGCATTGTCTATCGTTCGCAGGGAGACCGTTGGAGCATCGGCATCCATGGCAAGAATCTGTTGAACCAACTGTACAAGACATCCGGATATACATTCCTTGCGGCCGATCCGACGACCGGCGCGCTCCAGACCAACGGCGGCAACTTTGTGTCAGCGCTCGGGAAGGAAGGCGTGCTTAGTGCCTTCTACGGCAACCCGCGTCAGGTATTCGCCACGGTCGGCGTCAAGTTCTGACGGTGACATCCATGCGGAACGACCGTTCCGCGCCGGGGGCGATTTCGATCACCCCCGGTTTGTCGCGGAAATCCCCTGTATAGTCCACCGGATCGGCGTATCCTGCCCAGGGCTCGATGCACAGAAAACCGGCACCCGGCTTGGTCCAGATGCCGAGGTCGGGGCTGTCGGGGAAGGCACAATCGAAATGCGGCCCGGCGGGCGTGCCATAAGTCAGTCGGCGGCTGTCCAGATCTGTCCAGATCAGTGCATCCTTCGCAAACAGCTCGTCGCTGAGGCGGAGCCGGCTTCTATCGAGCGGCGAGGCTCGCGGGCGCGGGCTGATCAACCCGTCGGGAGTCAGCTGGCGCAAGGGCCCGGGTTCCGCTCGCTCGAAACTGACTTCCTGCGCCGTCCTTTCGGTACCCGGCAGTGGCCAGACGAAAGCAGGATGAAAGCCAAAGCTCGCGGGAAGGGGCGTGGCGCCGGGATTAAGCACCACAGCCGTCATCCGCAGCGTGTCGTCCTCGAGCTCGAAGGCGATGTCCAAAACGAATGCAAAGGGGTATGCGGCGCGTGTTTCGGCGCTATCGGTGAGCCTGAACTGCGCCGTTACGGCGTCATGACGGACAATTTCGAACGCGGATCGCCTCGCAAAGCCGTGCTTTTCCATCGGAAATATGTCGCCGTCGACGCGCAGCACGTCACCGTTCAGCCGACCGACGATCGGGAAAAGCAGCGGCGCCCGCCCGCTCCAGAACGCCGGATCACCCGACCACATATATTGGCGGCCTTGCGCATCGGTAAGCGATTGTAGCTCGGCCCCAAACGGATCGATGCGCGCTGCCAGCCGCCCGCTGGCGATCTCGATCACCGTGCCTGTACCTGCCGCCAGGCGTCGGCAACGGCGCCGATGCTTGTCTCGGCCTCGGCCATGGTCGTCGCGATCGAGCAAACCGACGCCCGCATCACCCATTGCTCGCGCCATTGCGCCGCACCGAAGAAGGCGACCGCGTCTCGCTGGACTCTGTCGACCGTCGCCAGCGTCAACGCATCATCGTCGCCGAACCGTAGCATGAACTGGTTCATCGTCACCGGCACCACGCTGGCAATGCCCGGCATTTCGGCCAGGCGCTTCGCCATATGGGCGGCCAGTGCGCAATCGCGCTCTACCATCTCCGCAATGCCCGAACGGCCCAGTGTCCTGATCATCGCCCAGACGGCAAAGCCGCGCGCTCGGCGCGACAGCTCTGGGACATAGGATGACGGGTCCCGATCGGCGCCTTCGGCAGGCGGCAGGTAGCTCGCCGACACCGCCATCGCTCGGCGATGCGCCTCGGCATCGCGGACGATGGCAAAACCGCAGTCATAGGGCGTCTGCAGCCATTTATGCCCATCGGTGGCCCATGAATCGGCCAGCTCGACTCCGGCGGTCAGGTTCCGCCGCGCGGGCGCCGCCTGCGCCCAAAGGCCGAATGCGCCATCGACGTGCGTCCAGATGCCCCTCGCCTGCGCCATCGGTACAATCTTGGCAAACGGATCGCACGCGCCAGTGTTGATCTGCCCGGCCTGCAGCACGGCGATGGCCGGCCCGTCGACGCCTGCGACCGCAGCGGCAAATGCCGCAGGAATGATCCGCCCCAAGTCGTCGCAATCGATAGTCACGACGCGTTTCGCGCCGAGTCCCAAATACTTCAGCCCCGAAAACACCGTCGCATGCGCGTCGGCCCCAATCAGCACGGTTACCGGCGGCGCGCCGAACAGGCCTTCGGCCTCGACATCCCAGCCCACCCTGCGCAGCACCTCGCTCCGCGCAGCGGCGAGGCAGACGAAATTGGCAACGGTTGCCCCGGTCACCACCCCTACCGACGCCGCGCGCGGCAGGTCGAGCAAGTCGAGGACCCACCCGGCCGCGATTTCCTCGACGGCAGAAGCCGCCGGTGCCGCACTCAGATTGGCGGCATTCTGTCCCCATGCAGAAGTCAGCCAGTCCGCCGCGACGCCCGCCGGATGCGAATTGCCGATGACCCAGCCAAAGAAGCGCGGTCCCGTCTGCGCCCGGATGCCGGGCATGGCTCCCTCGATCAGTTCCGCGATGACCGCGTCGATGTCGGCGCCCGTTTCGGGCAGCGGTGCCGCAAAGACGTCACGGATCGTCCGATAATCGGCAACCGGCGTATGTGCGGCGTCCGCTATTGTCGTGCGATAGGCAATCGCCGTCGCGGCCGCGCGTTCGAGCGCGCGGCGCGACCTCTCATCCACGAAGCGTAGCGCCCAGCTTTGCCGCCGCCGCAACCACCTTCGCGGCGATCGCGGCGAGCTCTTCCTCGGTGAAGCTCCTTTCGGCCGGTTGCAGCGTGACTTCCACGGCCAGCGACTTCTGTCCCTCGGGCACGCCCGTTCCGGTGAACACGTCGAACAGGCGCGCTTCGGTGATCACCGCCTTGTCAGCGCCTTTGACCGCCCGAGCCAGCACGTCGCTCGCCGTGTCGGCGGGGACGAGGAAGGCAAAGTCGCGGCGCACGACTTGCAGCGCAGGCGGGGCAAAGGCCGGGCGCATGAACCCGCCGCTGCGCTTTGCCGGCACTGCGTCGAGATAGACTTCGCACGCTGCCACCGCGCCGCCGAGGTCGAACGCCTTTGCCGTGGCGGGATGAAGCATACCAAAGCTCGCCAGAACCGTCTTGGGCCCCAGTCGCAACGTCCCCGATTGGCCAGGATGATAATGCGTGCCCGCCTCGCCCATGACCTGCAAATTCTCGATCGGTGCACCCGCCGCCTCGAGAAGCGCCAGCGCTTCGGCTTTCGCGTCGAACGCGTCAAAGGCCTGCGCTTTGCCCGTTGCCCAGCCGCGCCCGCTCCGTTCACCCGCCAGCACGACGCTTGCAGTCGGATGCTCCTTGTCCGCCAGGTAGCGCCGACCGATCTCGAACAGTCGCACGCTGTCTGCGCTGCGGCGCAGGTTGCGCTGTGCCGCGGACAGCAGGCCCAGCAGCAGTGACGGGCGCATGACCTTCAGCTCTTCCGAGATCGGGTTGGCGAGCGTCCAGTCTCCGCCGCCAAAGGCCGCGGCTTCGGTCTCGCTCACAAAGCTCCAAGTGATCGCCTCGTTCAACCCGCGCGCCGCCGCCGTCCGCCGAACGCGCCGTTCGACCTTCTGCACCGGCGTTGCCGTCGGCCGCGCCACACCGTCCGCGCGCGGCAGCGGCGTCGACATGATGTTGTCGAGCCCTGTGATGCGGACGACTTCTTCGACCAGGTCCGCAGCGCCGTCGACGTCACGACGCCAGCTTGGGATCGTGATCGTCCAGTCCCCGGCTACGCCAAAGCCCAGGCTTTCGAGGATCACGCGCTGCCTGTCGGGCTGCACGTCGATCCCGCCCAGTCGCGCGCACAGCAGGGGATCGTAGGTCAATGTTCTCGCGTCGAGCGGCGGTGTGCCTGCGCGAACGACCATCGACGGTGTCCCGCCGCAATGCTCGACGATCAGCCCTGTGAGGATTGCGACCGCATCGTTGAGGAACGCGGGATCGACTCCGCGTTCGAACCGCGTCCGTGCATCGCTGGTCAGCGCCAGGGTCTGCCCGGTCTTGGCGATCCGTTCGGGCGTGAAATAGGCGATTTCGAGGAGCACGTCGGTGGTGTCATCGGCAATCCCTGAATGTTCACCGCCCATGATGCCCGCAATGTCATGCACCTCGTTGGCATCGGCGATTACGGTCATGTCGGGCGTCAGGGTGAACGTCTTGCCGTTGAGCACCGTCACCGTCTCGCCTTCAGTCGCGCGCCGCGCCACGATGGGTCCGGTGAGCTTCGCCATGTCATAGGCATGGCTCGGTCGCCCCAGGTCGAGCATCACATAGTTGGTGATGTCGACAAGCGTCGAGATCGGGCGTTGCCCGACCGCTTTCAGGCGGCGCGCCATCCACTCAGGGGCGGTGCCATTGGTGACGCCGCTGATCGTGCGTCCGTAAAAGGCGGGGCAACCCTCACGGTCGTCCGTGCGGATTTCGATCTTGCTGGGTCCGCTTCCTGCAATGTCAGGAACCGCGAGCGGCTTGAACGTGCCGAGCCCTGCCGCGGCCAGATCGCGCGCAATACCGCGTACGCCCATGCAGTCCTGCCGGTTGGGCGTGACCGCCACGTCGAACACGGGATCGTCGATGCCCGCATAGCCGGCAAACGACGCGCCCACCGGTGCATCCTCCGGCAATTCGATGATGCCGTCATGCTCGTCGCCGAGCTCTAGCTCGCGCACCGAACACATCATGCCATTCGATTCGACGCCGCGGATCGCCGCGACCTTCAGCACCATGCCATTGGCTGGCACCACGGCGCCGGGCGCGCCGAACACGCCGACGAGGCCCGCACGTGCGTTCGGCGCGCCGCAGACGACCTGCAGCGGCCCGTCGCCGGCATCGACCGACAGCACCTGCAGCTTGTCGGCCTGCGGATGCGGCGCCGCGGTCAGCACGCGCGCAATGCGGAATGCCGAAAGCTTCTCCGCCGGGTTCTCGATGCCTTCGACCTCGAGGCCGATTGCATTGAGCATGTCAGCGACCTGATCGATCGTTGCGTTGGTGTCGAGATGCTCCTTGAGCCAACTGAGCGTGAACTTCATGCCCCCACTCCTGCCGATAGGGTGGGCACGTCGAGCGCGCCGAACCCATAATGCTTCAGCCAGCGATTATCGCCGTCGAAAAAGGCCCGCAGGTCGTCCATCCCATATTTCAGCATCGCGAGACGGTCGACGCCGACGCCGAACGCAAAGCCTGAATATTCGTCCGGGTCGATGCCGCAAGCACGCAGCACGCGCGGATGGACCATGCCGCTGCCGAGCAGCTCCATCCATTCACCTGTACCACCCAGTACACGCTTGCCCTTCTCGATGCTGAAGCCGACATCGACCTCGACCGAAGGCTCGGTGAAGGGGAAATAGCTCGGCCGCAGGCGCAGTACGATGTCGTCGCGCTCGAAAAATGCCTTGAGGAACGTCTCGAGCGTCCACTTCAGGTGACCAAGGTGGATGCCTTTGTCGACGACCAGTCCCTCGATCTGGTGGAACATCGGCGTATGGGTTGCATCGCTGTCTGAACGGTAGACGCGGCCCGGCGCAATGATGCGGATTGGCGGCTTTTGTGACGTCATGGTGCGGATCTGCACGGGGGACGTGTGGGTGCGCAGCACTTTCGGCTCGTCGCCCTCGGCCGCCTTTAGATAGAAGGTATCGTGCATCGCGCGCGCCGGGTGCGTCTCGGGCATGTTGAGCGCGGTGAAGTTATGCCACTGGTCCTCGATCTCGGGCCCGGTCGCCACGGCAAAGCCCATGTCGGCAAAGATCTCAGCGAGCTCGTCCATGACCTGGCTGACCGGATGCACCGACCCGCGTGGCGTGGCGGGCGCGGGCAGGCTCATGTCGAGGCGTTCAGTCGCGAGGCGCGCGTCGAGTGCGGCCGCTTCGAGCGCGGCCTTGCGCGCGGCGATCGCATCGGTCGCGGCAACACGCAGCCCGTTGATGCGCGGTCCTTCGGCTTGGCGCTGCTCGGGCGCCATCCCGCCCAATGTCTTCAACAGCGCACTGATCGATCCGCTCTTGCCCAGCAGAGCAATGCGTACCGACTCCAGCGCGTCGAGGTCGGCGGCGGCGGCGATCTGGCTCAGTATTTCGTCTTCGTTCATAGCCCAGCCCCATAAGCAAAAGGGCGCGAGCGGCAACCCGCTCACGCCCCGATGCGCACCCGTTACGAAAGTCGCGTTATGCCGCGGCAGAGGCCGTAGCTGGCAACGCGCTCTTCGCCTGCGCGATGATGGTGCTAAACGCCGTGCCTTCGTGCATCGCCAGGTCGGCCAGGACCTTCCGGTCGAGTTCGACACCCGCGAGCTTCAGCCCGTGCATGAATTGCCCATAGGTCAGGCCCTCCATGCGCACGGCGGCGTTGATGCGCTGGATCCATAGCGCACGGAAGTTGCGCTTCTTCACCTTGCGGTCGCGATAGGCGTATTGACCCGCCTTCTCGACCGCCTGCTTGGCGATACGGATCGTGTTCTTGCGGCGGCCGTAGTAACCCTTGGCCTGCTCCAGAACCTTCTTGTGCTTTGCGTGCGTTGTTACGCCGCGTTTTACGCGTGCCATCTATCCGCGCTCCTTATGACAGGCCGTAGGGCGCCCAGGCCTTGACGGTAGCCGTATCGGCCTTCGACAAAAGCTTGGTCCCACGGTTCTGGCGGATGTACTTGGCATTGTGGCTGATCAGGCGGTGGCGCTTTCCAGCGACGCCGTGCTTCAGCTTGCCGGTCGCGGTGAGCGTGAAGCGCTTCTTCACACCGCTCTTGGTCTTCAGTTTGGGCATTTTCGTCCTTTCGAATGACGTCCCTGAAGTCGCCATGGCAGCCCTTTCAGCCAGGCGATTCGTAGCGGGTCGTGCTTTGAAGTCGGGTGCGGTAGTCCAGAAGGCCGCCGAATGCAAGGTAGCGCGGCCCGGCCGGCTCGGAACCGTTGCGCGTCGCTGTCGGTTGGACCTCTCGATGGCCGACGCCGACATTCAAGCCAACGGCGCGGATACCGTGCCGATCGAGCCGATACCGCGCCGTCGCGCCGGGCCGGTCAAGATTGTCCTGCGCGTCGTTCTCGCGCTTCTCACGATCATCTTTCTTGCATGGCTGGTACTCTACATCACCAAGGGCCGCTTCCTGAAATCCACTTTTGAGCGTTACGCGTCACGCTACGCCCAGCGCGAGATCAGGGTCGCAGGTGATTTCCAACTTTATCTCGACCCGATCACGATCAAGTTCGTCGCCGACGGAATTACCGTGTCCAACCCGGCATGGCGCGGCGGTCAGTTTTTCAGGGCCAAGCATCTCGAAACGCGCATCGCGACCTTCCCCCTGCTCTTCGGGACGCAGCGCGCCAGGATGCTCGACCTCGTCGACGGTCAATTCGATCTTGCATGGGATGCGGGGCGTCGGCGCAACACATTCACCTTTGGCGACCCCAACAAGCCGGGAGAGAAATTCGAGCTTCCCGATATCGTACAGGCCCAGGTCGTGGGGACGCGGATCGCCTACCTGGATCCATTGTTGCAGCTGAAAACGGACATTAATGTCGATACGATCAGGGCGCGCGACACACGGTTTACCAACGATATCCGTTTCAATGGCACCGGCACGATGCGGGCCAAGCCTTTTACGATCACGGGTAGCCTGTTGTCCCCCAATGCGACGTTGAGCGGCGGAGCGAACCGCTTGACGATGGCCGCGCGGTCGGGAGCGACAGCGCTCGACGTTTCGGGGACGTTGCCTGGGGCCACAGTGCTCGAGGGGGCAAAACTCAAAATTGCGCTGCGCGGTCCCGACTTTGCCGATGCCATTGCTTTCCTCGGCGCGATCGTCCCACAGACGCGCAACTATCGCGCGACCTCGAACCTGACGAAGGTCGGCGACAACTGGCGGTTCACGCAGATCAGGGGGCGCTTCGGCGCGAGCGACATCGCCGGCCTGCTGACGATTTCTATGCCCAACCAGCGGTTGCTGTTCGACGCCGACCTGACGACGCAGATGCTCGATATCATCGATGCCGGGCCATTCATCGGGTACGATCCGAACAGGCTGGCCGCAGGCAGGGTCGCGGAGACCGTTGGCGGCACGCCACGATTGCTGCCCGACGGCCCGCTCGACATCGAAGCGCTGAAACGCTTCGACGCTCATGTCGATTACCGCATTGCCCGGGTCCGGGCGCCGAACCTACCGGTTTCCGACATTGCCCTGACACTCGATCTCAAGCGGTCCCTGATGAAGCTGTCTCCTCTGACCATGGCCGTTGCCGGCGGCCGCCTGTCCTCCGATATAACGGTCGATGCACGCCAGCCATTGGTCCGCACAGCTTATGACATTCGCCTCGCGCCAACGCCGATGGGAACCCTGTTGGCGCGCTTCGGAGTCGATCAGGCGGGCACAACAGGCACGATCAAGGCGCGCGTGGACCTGACCGGTGTGGGAAATTCCGTGCGCAAATCGCTAGCCTCGGCGGACGGGCGAATCGCGGTGGTCCTGCCGCGCGGCAGTTTCTGGACGCGTAACATCCAGTTGTCGGAACTCGATATCGGCACTTTCGTCCAGAAAATGTTCGAGGATCGACTAAAGGAACCGGTCCAGATCAATTGCGGGTTGATCGCCTTCACCGTGCGCAATGGGGTTGCCGCCGCCGACCCCATACTGATCGACACGCAAAAGAACGTCATGGTTGCGCGGGGCGGCTTCTCATTCCGCAACGAGGCGGTCGACATGGCTTTTCGTGCTGATTCCAAGAAGTTCAGCCTTTTCGCCGGACAGTCGCCGGTCGGCATTAACGGGTATTTCGCCAAGCCCGGCATCGCGGCGATCAGCCCGGAATTGATCGGGCGCGCCGGCATCGGACTCGGACTTGCGGTCTTCGGGTCGCCACTCGCCGGCGTCCTTGCGTTCGTCGACGTGGGCGACGCGAAGGCGGCGCAGTGCGGCCCGGTCCTGGCGGGCGCAACGGCACGCGCCCAGCGGACGACCAAGGGGCAACCCCGCGATGATGTCGGGCGCGGGACAACCGCCAAGGCCGAAGATGGCAAGGCAACGCGCGGCGAGCGCAAGGAACAGCGCAAGAAGTTCCTGGGGATCTTCTAGACCGCCAGCGCCCCGATCACGTCCTCGAGCCGCGCGGGATCGCCCAGCGCAATGACATCGCCCGGGCTGTCGGCATGGAGTGGATCCCCCGCCCAGTCGCACATCGTGCCGCCTGCCCCTTCGACGATGGGGACGAGGGCCGCGAAGTCGTAGAGCTTCAGGCCCGATTCAACGACGATATCGACATGTCCCGAGGCCACCAGCCCGTAGTTGTAGCAATCCCCCCCATAGACAATGCGGCGCCGCGCCACTTTCGATGCGAGCGCGAGGAATTTCACGGCATCGTCGTCGGTGAAATAATGCGGGCTGCTGGTGGCGAGCGAGGCGTTCGCCAGGTCGGGGCAGCGGCGCGCGCGCGCGGCTTCGCCCCTGAACAATGTCGGCCTGCCAACCACGCCCAGCCAGCGCTCGCGCGCCACGGGCTGGTCGATCACGCCGATCACCGGCCAGCCTTCCTCGACGAGCGCGACCAGCGTGCCGAAAATCGGGCGACCCGCGATGAAGCTCGTCGTGCCGTCGATCGGGTCGAGCACCCAGCTGCGTCCGGTCGATCCCTGCTTGACGCCATATTCCTCGCCGATGATCCCGTCGCGCGGATATTCTGCCTCGATAATCCGCCGCATCGCTGCCTCCGCCGCGCGGTCGGCCTCGGTCACGGGAGAGGCGTCGGCCTTGGTCTCGCTTGCGAACTTGGCACGGAAGAACGGGCGGATGGCGTTGCCCGCCGCATCGGCAAGGCGTTCGGCAAGCTCGACATCGGCGGGGCGCATCGGACGATCCGCCTCAGTCGAACAGCGAGCTGACCGAGCTCTCGTCGGCGATACGCTTGATCGCCTCGGCCACCAGCGGCGCGATGGTCAGCAGGCGGATGTTATGCGCCCCGTTTGCGGCTTCGGGTGGCTGGATCGAATCCGTGACGACGAGTTCGCGCAGCACGGATCCCTCGACCCGGGCCACCGCGCCGCCCGACAGAACGCCATGCGTGACATAGGCGACCACGTCGGAAGCGCCCGCGTCGCGCAGCGCCTTGGCCGCGTTGCACAGCGTCCCCGCCGAATCGACGATGTCGTCGATCAGCACGCAAAAGCGACCGGTGACGTCGCCGATGATATTCATGACTTCGCTCTCGCCTGCCTTCTCGCGGCGCTTGTCGACGATGGCGAGCGGGGCGTTGTTAAGCCGTTTGGCCAGCGCCCGCGCGCGCACCACGCCACCGACGTCGGGGCTGACCACCATCAGGTTGTCGGTCGGAAATCGCGCCTGGATATCGGCGGCCATCACCGGCGCGGCGAACAGGTTGTCAGTCGGGATGTCGAAGAACCCTTGGATCTGCCCGGCATGAAGGTCGACCGACAACACCCGGTGCGCGCCTGCGACGGTAATCATGTTGGCGACGAGCTTTGCGGAAATCGGCGTGCGAGGTCCGGGTTTGCGGTCCTGCCGCGCGTAGCCGAAGTAAGGAATGACGGCCGTGATCCGCTTGGCCGACGCGCGTTTCAGCGCGTCGATGCAAATCAGCAGCTCCATCAGATTGTCGTTGGCGGGAAAGCCCGTCGACTGCAGCACGAACACGTCCTCGCCGCGGACATTCTCGTGGATCTCGACGAAGACTTCCTCATCGGCAAAGCGGCGCACGCTCGCCTCGGTCAGCGGCATCTCAAGATATTGCGCGATCGCCTTGGCCAGCGGCAGGTTGGCGTTTCCGGTCAGCAGCTTCATGTTCGTCCCCTGTGTGGTCGCCCTTAAACGCCACTTGCCCGGTGTCAAAGGGGAAGCCTAGAGCGCACTCATGACCGACCGTCTCACGATCGCCATTGCCCAGATGAACCAGCGCGTCGGCGACCTGGCGGGCAATGCCGATGCGATGCTGGCGATGCGCGCGCGCACCCGTGCCGACCTCATCGTCTTTCCCGAGCTTCAGCTGATCGGCTACCCGCCCGAGGACCTCGTCCTGAAGCCAGCGCTTGCAGAGCGCGCGGCCGCCGAGCTGGCACGCCTTGCCGCCGCCACGGCGGATGGCGGCCCGGCGATGATCGTCGGCAGCATCGAACGTGTCGAGGGGCGGGTCTACAACATCCTTGCCCTGTGCCAGGGGGGTCAGGTCGTCGCCACCACCCGCAAGCACGAACTGCCCAACTACGGTACCTTCGACGAAAAGCGCATCTTTACGCCCGGCCCGCTGCCTGAGCCGATGGTGTTCAGGGGGGTCAGGCTCGGCTTCCCGCTTTGCGAGGATATCTGGTTCCCTGCCGTATGCGGCCATCTGAAGGCAGGTGGGGCCGAACTTCTTATTTCGCCGCATGGCAGCCCGTATGAGATCGACAAGGACGAGCTGCGCGTGAACGGTGTTGCCGCCCTCCGGGTCGTCGAGACCGGCCTGCCTCTCGCTTTCGTCAACCGGGTCGGCGGGCAGGACGAAATCGTTTTCGACGGCGCCTCGTTCGTTCTCAACGCGGACGGCTCGGTCGCCCATCAGCTGCCCGATTGGGAAGAGGCACTGGTCGAGACGGTATGGAACCGCGCCCCCAATGGCTGGTCCTGCGAACCCGGCTTGCTCGCACCGCTCGATCCGCATCCCGCCGATATCTACCAGGCCATGCTGGTGGGCCTGCGCGACTATGTGAACACCAACCGCTTCCCGGGCGTTGTCCTCGGTCTGTCGGGAGGCATCGATTCGGCGCTGTCGGCGGCGGTGGCAGTCGATGCGCTGGGCGCGGACCGCGTGTGGTGCGTCATGCTGCCGTCGCGCTACACGGCGGATATTTCCGAAAGCGATGCCGCCGAATGCGCGCGCATGCTGGGCGTCCGGCTCGATACCATCCCAATCGCTGACGCCATGACAGCCTTTGACTCGATGCTGTCGGGCGTCTTCGCCGGGCGCGCATCCGATCTCGCCGAGGAGAACATTCAGTCGCGCATCCGCGGGCTCACCCTGATGGCGATCAGCAATAAGTTCGGCCCGATGCTGCTCACTACCGGCAACAAGTCGGAAATGTCGGTCGGCTATGCAACAATCTACGGCGACATGGCTGGCGGCTATTCGGTTCTGAAGGACGCCTACAAGACCACGGTTTTTGCGCTCTCACGCTGGCGGAATGTGAACCGCCCCCGGCTTGGCCTGGGTCCGGACGGCCCCGTGATGCCCGACCGCGTCATCACGCGGCCGCCGTCCGCCGAATTGCGCGATGACCAGCGGGACGATGATTCGCTGCCGCCCTATGAGATCCTCGACCCGATCCTGCGCGGGCTCGTCGAGGAAGAGCTTTCCGTCGCCGAAATCGTCGCTCGCGGCTTCGATCGTGACACGGTCGTGCGCATCGAGCGCCTGCTCTACGTTGCCGAATACAAACGCCGCCAGTCGCCCCCCGGCGTCAAGCTTGGCAGCCGCAATTTCGGACGTGATCGCCGCTATCCCATCACGAATGCGTTCCGCACGTCATGACTGTCACCCGCTTCGCCCCGTCGCCCACCGGGCGCCTCCATATCGGCAACATCCGCACGGCGTTGCATTGCTTCCTCTGGGCGCGGAAGCACCACGGACGGTTCCTTTTGCGCATCGACGATACCGATGCTGCGCGGTCGACCGAGGCCTTTGTCGACGCGATCCGAACCGATCTCGACTGGCTGGGGCTGGTGCGCGACGGGGAAGAGCGCCAGTCGGCACGTTTTGCGCTGTACGAGGCGCAATTCGAACGGCTGCGTGCGGCCGGTCGCGTCTTTGCGTGCTACGAAACGCCCGAGGAACTCGACCTGCGGCGGAAAGTACTGCTGGGGCGTGGCCTCCCGCCGATCTACGAGCGACCCGACCCGCACGCACCCGTGCCAGAAGGGCGCATACCCCACTGGCGCTTCAGGCTCGATCATGACGACATGATCGAATGGAACGACCTGATCCGCGGGCCGCAGCACTTCGATCCGAAGCTCATCTCGGACCCTGTCGTCCGCCGGGCCGACGGGTCCTGGCTGTATCTTTTGCCCAGCGTGATCGACGACATCGACATGGGCGTGACGGCGGTCGTGCGTGGCGAGGACCATGTATCGAACACGGCCAGCCAACTCCAGATGTTCGTTGCGCTCGGCGCCGAACCGCCGGCTTTTGCGCACGAGGCGCTGCTGGTGGGGAGCGAGGGCAAGCTGTCGAAACGTCTTGGCAGCCTCGATTGTGACCAGCTCCGCGCCGAGGGCATCGAGCCGCTCGCGGTGGCGGCACTGCTCGCTCGACTGGGCACGAGCGACCCGGTCGAGCCCGTCGAGAGCTTCGCCCCGCTTATTCAGGGAATTGACTTCGGGCGATTCGGTCGCGCGCCGGCGCGCTTCGACATTTCGGAACTGGCATCGCTCAACGCCAAGATGCTGCATCATCTGCCATACGACGCCGTGGCAGCACGTTTGCCCGACGGCATGGATGAGCAGGCATGGGAGGTAATCCGTCCCAATTTGACACGAATCGGCGATGCCGCTGGCTGGTGGCGCATCGTGACGGGCCCAATCAAAAGCGAAGTCGCGCCCGACGACTTCGACTTTCTGGCCGCAGCCGCGCGGATCGTGGCCGACATCGACTGGGCCTCGGATCCCTGGCACGCGCTGACGAACGCGCTGAAAACAGAGACCGACCGCAAGGGCAAGGCACTGTTCCTGCCGCTGCGCCGCGCGTTGACCGGCCTCGACCATGGTCCAGACATGGCGGCGCTGCTGCCACTTATTGGCCGGGCGCAGGCGCGCATTCGCCTGACCCCCTAAACAGGCTTGCGTCGAGAATAATACTTTATATCATCACATGCATGAGCGGACCGGCTCGCGGCATCGCTCTTGAACAGGAGGATGTCATGCATGCCCCTTATTCGACCCCTTCGAATGGATATCTCGACAGGAAGCGGCGCCACCCCGGACTGCTGGCGGCCGCCGTCGTGCTTCACGTCGGCGTTCTCGGAACGATCCTGAGCTATCATCCGGAAATTCTGGTTCCGCCCGAAGACGGGATACCGCTCAAGAAATTCCCCCCGATCGAAATTCCACCGCCGGCCAAGACAGATAAGAAGCCCCAGAAACAGCAGCCCAAGGCCGACTCCCCCCCTCGGACGGAGCAGCCCAGGATCATCGTCCCGATCAAGACGTCGGCGGACGAATGGCCCGAACAACTGCGGCAGCCACCGATCGACCTCGACCTCGGCAATGGCGGCAAGGTCACCGAAATCCTGCCACCGCCGCCTGTGCTGACCAACGCAAGCAGTGATCCCCGTTATGCGCGCGACGTTCAGCCGCCCTATCCGGCTGCGCTCGAGCGGCTCGAGATCGAAGGCAGCGTCACCGTCCGCGTCCAGGTCGACACCGACGGGCGGGTCGCCGCCGTCGAGCTGCTCAAGGCCGACGACCCGGCTTTCTTCGCTTCCACGCGTGACTGGGCACTCCGACGCTGGCGCTTCAAGCCGGCGACACGCGACGGCGAACCGGTCGTATCCTGGCTCACGCGTACGGTGCACTTTCGCATCGTCCGCGATCGTAACGGGTAGGTGACTAGAACGGCGCGGGGATCGAGCCTATCTTTGCCGGCAATGTCGATCTTTCCCCGCCCCGTCAGCCCCAGCCGCGCCGTGTCCGACCTGTGGCGTTTCCTGCGCGCGCGAAAGCGGCATGAATTTGCCTTCGGGCTGCTGGCGACCGGGATCACGATCCTGTGGTTTGCGATGATCTTCGACAAGCTGAGCCCAAAGGTCGAATGGCGACCGCCGACAGTGCTCTACGTCAAGCAATGGCCAAAAACGCGCACCGCTGCCGATGTCCGCGCCCAGCAGGCCATCGACGCCCCCCGCGAAAAGGCCGAGCGCGAGGCGCTGGAGGCGGCGAAGAAAAAGCGGCAGGACGAATATAAACGCCTCGCCAAGCAGCTCGGCATTTGAACGACGACGCGCGATGGATGGGCGCCGCCTTGGCCTTCGGCACGCGTGGACTGGGGCGCACATGGCCGAATCCCAACGTCGGCTGCGTGCTTGTCCGTGATGGTCGGGTCGTCGGACGTGGCTGGACCCAGCCCGGGGGCCGTCCGCATGCCGAGGCGATGGCCGTGGAAGAGGCGGGCGACACGGCCCGGCGGGCAACCGCCTATGTCACGCTCGAACCCTGCGCCGCACCGGGACGCGGACCTGCCTGCGCAGATGTCCTGATCGACGCGGGCGTGACGCGAGTCGTCGCGGCGCTGCGCGACCCGTTTCCGGCGGTGGACGGCAGGGGTTTCGCAAAACTCCAAGCTGCGGGGATCGACGTAACTGTGGGTGTCGCTCAGGTCGACGCCGAGCGGGGCATGGCCGGGTTTCTCACCCGCCAGCGATTCGGCCGTCCCCATGTCACCCTCAAACTCGCGCTATCGCTCGATGGGGCGGCCGCGCGGCACGATGGTCAGAGCCAGTGGATCACCGGCCCTGCGGCACGAGCGCATTGCCATGTCAAACGGGCCTGCGCCGACGCGATCCTGGTCGGTCGGGTCACGTTGGAAGCCGATGCGCCCCGTCTCGGCGTCCGACTGCCGGGGCTTGTGGAACGCGCGCCGCAGCGCGTCCTGCTCTCGACCGCGGGGCAGCCGCCCGGCGGCTGGCAGGCGATCGATGACGTCATGAAGATCGGATCGATCGAGGCGGATCGCCTTTTCTTCGTGGGGGGCATGTCGACCGCCGACACCTTCCTGCGCGTAGATTTAGTCGACACGCTGCTGATCTATCGCGCGCCGATCATGATCGGCGGGGGGCTGTCGCTCGGCGATAT
>JANMJZ010000079.1:0-3598 GCA_031371635.1 Sphingomonadales bacterium
CCTCGAGCGGGCGACCGCCGTCGACCATGAAATTTTCGGAAATGACTTCGACGAAATCGACCGATGTCGATCCGTCGAGAAAAGCGGAGTAGTGCGGTCGCCGCATGCCGAGACCGAAAGCAGAAACAGGGCCGATGGTCATGGCCTGAGGTCCAGCCGAAAATGCCCCGGCGATGCGAAAGCGCCGGGGCATCGGTAAATCTTACTTCTCGGACAGCGAACCACCGGCGGCAGCGCACGCCTTCTTCGAGATCTCCTTGAAGCCCTGGCCCTTGCACTCGTTCTGGCCCTTGCACTCGTGACCATATGACTTGCAGTCAGACGTGCCCTTGCAGGTGTTGATGCCGTAGCAATGGACGACCGTAGCAGCGGACCCTTGATGCTTGGCAATCGCGGCGACTGGCGCGCCCGAGATCGCGACCATGGCGGCGGCGGTGGCGAGATTGATGGCGTTGCGAGTGGTGATCATGGCTATTTCCTCAATTAAGCGAATGGGTTGTTGCCGGGGTGGCATGACAAGGTTCGCAACAATCTTTCGACAGGTTACATCGTCACCAGCGAAGAAGCTTCGGCCCGAGCAGCGCGCCGATTGCTGTCGCGAGGGCAATTCCGCCCGAATACCAGACAAGAATAAACGCAGCCGAGCTTTCGGGGCAGGCCAAGGCATAAGCGGTGGCGGCGACCGCCCCGGACAACAAGCCGGCAGCGGCGCCTGCTGCCCGCAGGTCGGTTGGGGCCTGACGGCGAATGACAACACAAAGCCCGACAAAAACCGGAACCGAGAGCGCCACGATCCGCCAGGGACATTGGGACCAACTCTTGCCCATGAGCATGTCGGGCCAATTGTCGAAGGGCGCACGAGCGAGTTCAGCGAGCGCCAGCAGCGCCAGCCCTGCAATCGGCGCGGCGAGCCATCTCCAGTCGTTTCTTGACCCGGCTCCTGGACGCGCAATGATCAGCGTCAACGCAATGGCAATTCCGGCAAGCGCGATAGCGTAAGCCGATTTGACCACAAGCGGGACGCCATGAGCAAAAGTGTCGAGCCCCGGCTGGATTCCGAAAACGGTAATGACCCCGACGAGGGAAACACCGCCGCCGATGACGAGTGCCAGCGCGATCTGACGACCCACCGCTTGCGGCGAGACGGGCCGGGCGTCAGCCGCCAGCGCATCGATCAGGTCGTCATGAGGCTTCACATCATTACTCCGAGATGCGCGCACGAACGTGCCGCACATGCATCTTTCTGTTGTCCGACTGCGCGGGGTTCTTCGTTACAGCTCATCATGGGACGTATTGCGACGGGCACTTGAAAACAAACTGTAACCGGGTCTGAACTTTGGTCGAAATACAGGTCAAGACCAGCCACTTTGCCCTCAGGCTGGTTGAGCTGTGGCGGCCCGTTTCACCCCTTGCGGGCCGCCGCAGCTTTCGGGGCAGAATTCAGTATTTTGGAGAAATCACCATGAACGCACTCAACTCGGCCGCCGTCGCGGCTCTGCTGCTCACCTCGCTCGGCACCGGCGTCGCCAACGCACAGGCAACGAAGCCCGCCATGGAAAAATGCTATGGCGTCAGCCTGGCGGGCAAGAACGACTGCAAGGCCGGAGCAGGCACCAGCTGTGCCGGTACCTCGAAGGTCAATTATCAGCGCAATGCCTGGAAGCTCGTTCCAGCCGGCACGTGCGTCAAGATCAAGACACCCAAGGGTAATGGTTCGCTGACCGAAGCCTGATCTTTCAGGCTTTACGGACCATCCTGCCCATGACGCTGGCTGCGGGCCTCGGTTTCAAGATGGAGCACCTCGAAGAGGCGCTGGCATCGCAAGGCCGGGGCCTGTGGTTCGAGGTCCACGCAGAAAACTATATGATCGACGGCGGACCCCGGCTCGCGGCTCTCATGGCGCTGCGTGACCGGTTCGCGCTTTCCGTGCACGGTGTCGGCCTGTCGCTCGCCTCCGTCGAGCCGCCATCGGCCGATCATCTTGCCCGCCTGAAAACGCTTGTCGATCGCGTCGATCCGATCGCGGTTTCCGACCATCTCGCCTGGCAGAAATGGAATGGTGGGCATCACGCCGACTTCCTGCCGTTTCCGCGCACCTATGAAGCACTCGCAATTACTGCCGGGAACGTTGCCCGTGTCCAGGACGTACTGGGGCGACCGATCATGGTCGAAAACCCGTCGCTCTACGTCGATGTCGGCGGACATGAGATGTCCGAAGGTGAGTTCCTGACCGCGCTCGCGCGGCGGACCGGTTGCGGCCTGCTGCTCGATATCAACAATGTCTTCGTCAGCGCCCACAACCTTGGATTTTCGCCCGTGGAGGCGCTGGCCGCCTTCCCGGCCGACTTGGTCGGCGAAATCCACCTTGCGGGCCACAGCCCCGATGGCGATCCCGAGAGCGATTTGCTGATCGATACGCACGGCGCCCCGGTAGCCGATGCGGTATGGACGCTCTACGAAGCGACCATTGCCCGTATCGGCGCCCGTCCTACGCTCCTCGAGCGCGACGATGACGTTCCTGAATTCGACGTGCTGATGTCCGAGCGCGACCGGATCGATCTGATCCTCGCAGCGCCGGCCCATGTCTGAGGCTGCCGCCTTTCAGGCGATGTTCGGCGCCGCGCTTGCGCAACCTGCACGCGGCGATCCGGCGCTTGCCCGCGCGCTGGCGGTCCATCGCAATACGTCGGCCAAGGCAGTGCAGACCGCCCTTGGCGACAATTATCCGGTCGTCCGGGCAATAGTCGGCCAAGAGGCGTTCGATGCGGTCGCCCATGAATTCGTCGAATGCACGCCACCGGCCGACCCGCGCTTATGCGTTTACGGAAACGGATTTGCCGCGTTTCTCGACGCCTATACCCCCTTCGCAGATCATCGCTATCTGGCGGACGTTGCACAGGTCGAACGGCTTGTGATCGAGGCGCTGTTCGCCGCGGACGCAGGTGCGCGCGATCCTGCGTCGTTTGGCAATCTCGATCTGGACGCGCCGCTGGACCTGCATCCCGCTGTTCGTTTCGCGCGGCTGGCATCGCCTGCTGGAAGTGTGTGGCTTGCCCATCAGGACGACGCCCCAGCGGATGCGTTCGAATCTATCGTTTGGCAGGCTGAATGCGTCCTTGTCACGCGGCCCGGTAACCGGATTGCGGTTTCGGTCGAAACCCCTGCAGCGACCGCATTCATCGAAGCGTGCGCGAACGGCGTGCCGCTCGGTGTAGCGGCAGGTGCGGTGGGCGACACGCTCCCCGTTGTGTTCGCGCAGACAATTTCGGCTGGGTGCTTCGCCTGACATTCGACGTTCAGGAGATCCGATATGAGCCTCTACACCCGCGCTGCGGCGCTTGCCGAACGTTTGCTTCCTGCGGACTTGCTCCTGCTGGTCGCCCGTGGCGGCATTGCCAGCGTCTTCTTCCTGTCGGGCCGAACCAAGGTCGATGGCTGGCTGCACATCACCGATTCGACCTATGCACTGTTCGAAAGCGAATATAGCGGGGTGCCGCTCCCTTCGCATCTGGCGGCGCATCTTGCGACCTATTCGGAGCACCTCTTCCCACTGTTGCTGGTGCTCGGCTTGGGCACCCGTCTCGGCGCGATTGGCCTG
>JANMJZ010000110.1:0-8690 GCA_031371635.1 Sphingomonadales bacterium
GTCCGCGCTGAACCCCGGCGTCACCACCGCCACCGACTTCACCCCCTCGCGCCCCAGCCGCGCCAGTGTTTCCTCTGTCGACGGCTCCAGCCATTTCGCGCGGCCGAGCTTGCTCTGGAAACTGACGACCAGTTCGCGCCCCAGCGCATTCGACAACAGCCGTGCGGTCTTCTGGCACTGGCAGTGGTAGGGGTCGCCATCCTCCAGCGTCGACAACGGCATCGAATGGAAGCTGGCGACGATCGCTTCCGGCAGGAACGGCAAGGCCGTGACCTGACGCTCGATCGAGGCTTTCAGCGCTTCGATATAGGCGGGGTCGTCGTGCCACGGCGGCAGGGTGCGCAGCGCGGGCTGCCAGCGCATCGCCTTCAGCACGTCGAAAACGCGGTCGTTGACGGTCGCGGTCGTCGCGCCCGAATATTGCGGATAGAGCGGTGCGATCAGGATGCGCTGGCACCCGGCGTCCTTCAATGCCTTTACCCGGTCGGCAATCGCGGGCTTGCCATAGCGCATGGCCCAGTCGACGATCACCGTGTCGCCGAACGACAGGCCACGCGCCTGTGCGGCAGTAATGGCGGCAAGCGGCGCACCCTCCGTCGTCCAGACCTGGCTATAGGCATGCGCGGTGTTCTTGGGCCGGGTGTTGAGAACGAAACCGCGCAGGATGATCTGCCACAGGATCGGCGGCAGCTCGACGACCCGCCGGTCGGACAGGAATTCCTTGAGATACGCCTTTACCGCGTCGCGCGTCGGCGCCTCGGGCGAACCCAGGTTGACGAGCAGCACGCCGATTTTCGGCGAAGGGATAATCGGGTGATCACCCGGTAGCTGGGCAGTACGCATCAGACATCCTGAATCAGGGGAAGTTGCCGGAAACGCACACCCGTTGCCGCGAATAGCGCATTGGCGATCGCCGGCGCAACCGGGGGCACGCCAAGCTCCCCCACGCCGCCCGGATTCTCGCCGCTGACGATCATCTCGATCTCGACGTGCGGGCAGTCCGCCATGCGCGGCAGAAGCAAATCGCCATAGCGTTCGGGGCCGGCAAGCCCGCGATGGACCGAGACCGGCGCGCCCGTCGCCGCCGACATGCCGAAGATCAGCCCGCCGATGATCTGCGCCCGGACGACGCCGACGTTGATCATGCGGCCCACATCGGCGACCGCGAACAGCCGGTCGACCCGCACCCGCCCGCCGTCCCCGATCCGGGCTTCGGCCAGCACCGCGATAAGGCTTCCCGCCATCGAACAGACCGCCAGCCCCTGGTTGGACCCCTGCACCCCGCCCTGCCAGCCACCCGCCTCGGCAACCTTGCTCAGGCATTGCGCAAGCCGCGGGTTCTGGCCCAGCATCGCCATGCGCACCGAAAACGGATCGCTGCCTGTCGTATGCGCGACTTCGTCGACAAAGCATTCGGTGAAGAAACAGTTCGCGCCATGCGCCCGCCCGCGCCAGTCGCCGCTCGGTATGCCGAGCGCGGCAGGATGATGGTCGATCGCATGGACAGGAATATCATAGGGCGTGGCCGCGCCCATGATTGCCGCCGGCTCGGTCACGCCCCTGGCTTCGGCCAGCGCTTCGGCCGGCGTCTTGCCCGAAGACACCCGCGCGTCGAGCTCGTGCAGCGCGGCAGGTGTCGCGATCTGGGCGAACAGCGCGCCGATCCGCCCTTCTGCAGTCGCCCGTGCCGCCAGCCTGGCCGCAGCGGCCGGGCGAAAACGGTCGCGGCGCATTTCTTCGCTCCGCGCGCGCACAAGCTGCACCGGCCGCTTCAGCCGGTCGGCGAGCGTGGCGGCATGCCCCACGATATCGGTTTCGTAGCGCGCGCCGAACGCACCGCCGACCATCATCGGGTGGACGACGACGCGGGCCGCGTCGATGCCGAGCGCCCGGGCCGCCGCCTTTGCAGCCAGCCCCGGCACCTGCGTCGCCGTCCAGACCTGCACGCCATTGGCATCGATCTGGACGGTGGCGGTGGCCGTCTCGACGGCCGCATGCGGGGCCAGTCCGACGCGATATTCCTGGGTCAGCACGGTGGCCCCGGAAAATGCTGCACCGACATCGCCCAGCGCCGACAGCCGCTCGCCGTCGGCGAAAGCGGCGTCGAGCGCCTGTGCGATGCTGCGATCATTGGCTGGCCGCCCCGCCACGTCGAAGCGCGGCCGGGCGGCGCGCAGGCCTTCGTTGGCAGCCCACCAGTTGGTCGCGGCGACGGCGACCCAGCGGTCGCTTTCGATCACGTCGGTCACGCCCGTCACGCGTTCGGCGGCCTTGCGGTCGATTGCCTTCAGCCGAGCGTCGCCGACCGGTCCCTCGGACATTGCGGCATAGACCATGTCGGGCAGCCGGATGTCGCCCGCATAGTTGACGCTGCCGTCGACTTTGGAGGGCAGGTCGAGTCGGGGCAGTTCGCGTCCGCTCAGCCGGTTCGCGGCACCCGTCCTCCGGCCGATGTCGGCGGGCAGCTTCAGGCGCGCTGCTTCGGCTGCCAGCGGGCCGAAACGCATGCGGTCGTCGCCGCGCCAGACGAAGCCGTCGTGCGTGTCGCAGGCGCGCCAGTCGGCGTCCCAGCGCTCGGCTGCGGCCGAACAGAGCAGCGCCCGTGCCGCAGCACCGGCATCGCGCAGCAGGGGCTCGAAGCCGCGTACGCTGGTCGATCCGCCGGTCGCCATCACGTCGCTGCGCCGGTCGACCAGCCGCGCCGGTACGCTGCGCCCCAGCCCTTCGTCCCATTCGCGCATCAGCAGGCCATTGGCGTAAAGCGGCCCGGCGCGGGCGGCCTCGACGGCCACCGTCCGCCAGTCCGCGCCCAGTTCGTCGGCGACGATCTGTGCCTGCGTCGTGAAGACGCCGTGCCCCAGCTCGACCTGCGGGACGACGACAGTGACGTGCCCGTCCTCCCCCACCTTGACGAAGCCGTTGAGCACATGTTCGCCGGGGGACGTATCGAGCCCGGCCGCATAGCGGCGCGGCCACAGCATGAAGCCGACGACCAGCCCCGTGCCGACACCGCCCCCGATCAGCAGGTTGCGGCGGGAAAGGACAGACGCTGGCATGCCCCTTGCGTTAGGGGCGATGGCCCCCTGTGTGAAGGGGCCATGCTGCCATGCGCGTCAGGTGGCGCTGGTCGACGGGGGCCACCGCGTCAGCGTCGGCGCGGGGGCGGCCATCGGCGCTTCGTCCGGTCCGTCGTCGAAATCATGCCCGTCGAAACCCATGAACTCGTCGCCGTCGAGCAGCCGCCGTGCCGCGACGTGGATGCGGCGAAGCTGGAAGAAGGCGATGGCGCAAAACAGCACGCCGACGATCGCGACCGGGCCCAGGAAGGCGCGGAGCATCACATAGCCGGGGTCGAGCGGCCGCCAGGCGAAATAGCCGACGATCCGTTTCAGTTCGTCGCGCACCGGAATAGCCACTTCGCCAGGTGGGATCTCGTCGGCCGGGCCGATGGCATGCAGCCCATCGAGCATGAACCGCTGGGCAAAGCTTTGCAGGAACGTCTTGTCGACCGGCATGACCGTGATGACGATGGGCGAACGCGGTCCGCGCGGCATGGCCTTGCCGAAGTCGGGCTGGACAAGCGACACCGTCACGATCGACAACCGGCCGTCGACCGCCTTCAGCGCACTGGCCTGGATGCTGTTGGCTACCATGGCGTTGGGCTTGCCCGGCTTGATGGGTCCGCGCGCCTTCTCGCGGACGCGGACATCGGCGACCAGATGGTCGGCATCGCCACCCAGTATGTGTTCGTCGACGACGGGCTGCGTGACCCCGCCCTTTGCCATGTAGACGGGCAGATCGTTGGCATCGATGATGTAGCTCTGTTCGAACCGCTCGGTCTGGTTCAGGTATTTCCCGATATTGTCCGACGCCCATTTCGGATCGTATTTGTTGTCGAGGTTGACCACGGCATCGTCCCACAGGATTTGCGGCGCCACCATCTGGGCGACTTCCTCGATCCGGTGCCCGAAGCCGTTTTCCACCAGGATCTGTTCGCGGATCGCGCTCGACGTGTTGAAGGCACGCACGGCGACATGCGTACCCGCAATGCAGACCAGCAGCAGCAGTCCGCCGACGATCGCCAGCGGCCAGAAGAAGTCGGCCTCCATGACCGGCGGGCGGTACCGGCGCATCCGGCCGGTGGACGGAAAACTCGTGATCGCATTCATCTTCTCAATCCTCGACTGTCTCGTTGACCGGAACTCAGTGCTGGCCGGTCATCGCCAGCGAGATCCTCGACGCAGGCGCCGAAAGCGTCTGGTAGATTTCCCACCCCATGCCCCCGGCGACGGCCATCGCGATCAGGGCAAAGGTCACATATTGCATCAGATTGCCCAGCTCGCGGCTGCGCTCTTCCTGCCGGGGCCGGTCGGGCGGGCGGGGGGCGCGGCGATCCGGGCCATTGAAATTCGCGGTCGCGGTCTGCCCGGCCTTCGTGCCCCGGCGTTCGCGCAGCAGCTCGAAATCGATGGGGTTGCGCGCCTTCAGGCCGACGTACGTGCCGCTGTTCCACATCGTGCGCGCGGTGATGGTGAGGTTGCCGACGATGACCTCGACATAGGCGCCACGCGGCGGGGGCGCCTCGGTCGTGAACAACAGACCGGTGCGCGAGACGTTCTGCACGTTCCCGACCACCCATGGACCGTCCCAGCGCGCACGCGCGGGCAGGAACACGGACATTCGCGGGTCGCGCTTGTTCATTCGGGCCTTGCCTCGTCCACGCACCCGCCACCCGGCCGGGCGGCAACTGCGATCGAAAAGAGTTCAGGCCCGGGGCTGGAGCACCCCTCACCCGACGTGGTTACGGGCGTGACCTCATCGTTTCGCAGCAGGGCGACGTGCGAAACACTTGGAACGCTTGCGTTATTATAGGAGGGGCCAAAGCGTGTGATCGCAGCGGCCGCCAGAAAAATCTTCGGGCTACAGGATCGCCAGCGGGGCGATCGTGTCGGGTGCCACGGTCGGCACCTTGGCCAAGAGGTTCTCCTATAAGAAAAAATCACGAGCATCGAAAGCACGCGCCATGCATGCCTCATCTGCCCGCATTTTGATCGGGCGCGCCCGCACTCTGGCGCAGGGCGGCTGCCTTGCCCTGGCCCTGCTCGCCGCGCCTGCCATGGTTCAGGCGACGCCGGGCGCAGGCTGGAACGCCAGTGCCAATGTTGCGCTGGTCAGCGACTATCGCTTCCGCGGCATCAGCCTGTCCAACCGCCATGGCGAACCGCAGGGCGGCATCGACCTCGAAACCGATGAGGGGTTCATCGCCGGCATCTGGGCCTCGCCCGTGGCCGATACCGGCGGCGCGCGCACCGAGGTCGACATCTACGGCGGCTACAAAAGGAACCTGCTCGGCTTCGACGTGTCGGCGAGCGCCTATAGCTACCTCTATCCGGGCGGCCGCGGGGTGAATTACCTCGAGCTTCAGGCGTCGGCGCAGCACGATGTCGGGCTCGCCACGCTCGGGATACTGGCCGCCTATGCCCCGCGCCAGCGCAACGTGATCGGTATCGACGACGTCTATCTGCAGGCCAACATGGTCGTGCCGATCGGGCAGGGTCCGTTCTCGATCCGCACCGCTGTCGGCTATGAAGACGGGTTCTTTGCCGCCAAGTGGGACTGGGATGCCTCGGTCCGCTTCGAACACAGGGGCGCGACCGCGTCGTTCGGCGTGGTCGGCTCGACCGAAGGCATCGGCACCTCCTCGGGCATCAACGGTGAGCCTGCCGTCGTCGCCGGACTGAGCTTCGGCTTCTAGAGCCTCGCGATCTCGATGATCGAGGCCGCTTCGCTTGCCGTTGCGGGAAGCGGGAGGCCCACGTCGGCAAGCCAGCTGCCATCGACCGCCGTGCGCACGCCGTCCATGGTCACGGCGTAGCGCGCGCCCCGATCGAGCATCGGCAGGCACAGCGGCGGCGGGTAGCGCCACGACGGCGGGCAGAGGCGATAGGCAAAGACGACCAGTGCGTCGGGCGTGCCTTGCGCCTGCCACAGCACGCCGTCACCCGCGTCGCCCGTCCAGACCTGCCCCGCGTGGAGCCGGTCGCGCAGCGCCTTGTAGCGCGCGATCCACGCCGCCAGACGGTCGCGCTCCCCCGGGTCCAGCCTGCGCGGATCGAGCTCGACGCCAAGATGCCCCGGCAGCGCCACCGCTGCGCGAAAGTCGAGCGACTGGGTCCGCCCGCTCGTGTGCGCCGTCGCGCTGCCGATGTGCGCGCCCATCCGCTCGGGCGGCATGAACTGCAGATAGCCGCGCTGGATGGCGACCCGCGAGACCGCGTCCGTCGTGTCGCTCGTCCAGAAACGGTGCGTGCGCTTGGCGATCGCGGCGTCGATCCGCCCGCCGCCCCCCGCACATGCCTCGATCTCGACCTGCGGAAACGCCGCGCGCAGCCGGTCGAGCAGCGCATAGCTGCCCTGCACCTGCGCCCGGTACGCCGCGCGGCCGTCCACGCCGCCCGCATCGGTCAGGTCGCGGTTATGGTCCCACTTCAGATAGGCGACCGGCAACGTGCCGAGCAGCGCGGCGAGTGCCTCGAACAGATGGTCGCGCACCGCCTCGCGTGAAAGGTCGAGTACGAGCTGGTGCCGCGCGGTCAGCGGCGCACGCCCTGCCAGCGCCAGCGCCCAGTCGGGATGCGCGCGGTACAGGTCGCTGTCGGGGTTCACCATTTCGGGCTCGACCCACAGCCCGAAGTCCATGCCCCGCGCGATCACATGCTCGGCGAGCGGCGCCAGCCCGCGCGGATATTTGCCCGCATCCACCCGCCAGTCGCCGAGCGCGCGGCGGTCGTCGCGTCGTCCCGCGAACCAGCCGTCGTCGAGCACGAAGCGCTCGATCCCCAGCTCGGCGGCGGCATCGGCCAGCGCCATCAGGTCCGCCTCGTCATGGCTGAAATACAGCGCTTCCCAGGTGTTGAGGTGCACCTTGCGCGGGCTCATCGCGCCGCCCGGCCACGCGGACCGCGCGCGCACCGCCGCGTGGAAATTGCGCGCGACGCCGCCCGCGCCCTCCGGCGAATAGGTCGCCAGCACCTCGGGCGAAGTCACGCTTTCGCCCGGCGCCAGCCGCAGCTCGCCCGGCGCCAGCCCCTCGCCCAGCTGCCACTGCCAGCGCCCGTCGTCGACCCAGTCGATCAGCTGCAGGTGGTTGCCGCTCCACGCCAGCTGCGCGCCCCACGCCACGCCGTCCTCGCCCAGCACCACCGCACCCGGAAAACAGTCGTGCGAGGTCAGCCCGCGACGGTTCTCGCGCCGCCACTGGCCGCGCCCCAGCGCATCGGTCTGCTCGGCGAATTCGCCATTATGCCGCCCGGAAAAGTGCCGCACCGCCCGCGCGCCCGGCGGCAGCGGCAGGCAGGCAGCGGCAAGCCACTGCACCTCCAGCGCCCCCGCCCCCCGGTTGGTCAGCCGCGTCGCCACCGTCAGCACGTCGCTGTCGGCATCGAGCGCCAGCGTCACCGCCACCTCGACCTGCGCGACGCTGTCGGTCATCACGACCGTCGCCGCCTGCCCGTCGCGCACCCCCTCTACGCCGTCGAAGTCGAGCGCAAAGTCGCGCCCCTCCCGATGCGCCAGCAGCGCGCTCGCCCCGAACCACCCGCGCCCATATCCCGGGAATAGCGCGAACGGCACGTCGCGATCGGTGGCAAAGCTGGGCCGCGGTCGTGCATCGACCGGCCCGGGCAGCACGACATCGTCGGCCAGCCGCGCCCCCCAGTGCCGCCACAGCGGCACGCCACCCGGCACCAGTTCGAGCACCAGCGTCGCCGCCCGCCCGTGCAGCACCAGCGCGTCGGTCATCTTTGGTGGGGGCAGCGAAACGGCAACATTCCCCCATCATGAGGCCCGCCCGCCCCCGCCGCAAGCACGCCCCGCCCCGGCAAATTGGCACCGCCCCCGGAACAATTTCGCCCGCCGATGCTTCCCCCTCCCGACCGCGCGCAGCCCCTGCCCGCACCTGCCAAAGGACACCGCCATGAAGATCCTGATGATCCTGACCTCGCACGACCAGCTCGGCGACACCGGCAAGAAGACCGGCTTCTGGCTCGAGGAATTCGCCGCCCCCTATTACGTCTTCCGCGATGCGGGCGCAGAGATCACGCTCGCCTCGCCTGCGGGCGGCCAGCCCCCGCTCGACCCCAAGAGCGACGCCCCCGACGCCCAGACCGACGCCACCCGCCGCTTCCGCGCCGATGCCGACGCCACCGCCGCGCTCGCCGCGACGCACGTGCTCGCCGATGTCGACGCCGGCCAGTACGACGCCGTCTTCTACCCCGGCGGCCACGGCCCCCTGTGGGACCTCGCCAATGACGCGCACTCGATCGCGATCATCGAAGACACGCTCGCCGCCGACAAGCCCGTCGCGCTCGTTTGCCACGCCCCGGCCGCACTGAAGAACGTCCATGCCCCCGACGGCGGCCCGCTCGTCACCGGGCGCAAGGTCACCGGCTTCACCAATGGCGAGGAAGCCGCCGTCGGCCTGACCGACGTCGTCCCCTTCCTGCTCGAAGACATGCTGAAGGCCAGCGGCGGCGACTACAGCAAGGGCCCCGACTTCGGCGTCTACACCGTGCAGGATGGGCTGCTGATCACCGGCCAGAACCCCGCCTCGTCGGAAGAAGCCGCGCAGAAGCTGCTCGCCGCGCTCGCCCAATCTACCCCGACCCAGCCCGCCTCCGTCTAGTCCGCGT
>JANMJZ010000134.1:0-13616 GCA_031371635.1 Sphingomonadales bacterium
GGCTGCTGGGCATAAACGAGCGAGAGTCCCCAGTCCGAACCGTCACCCAGCAAGCGCTGGAACCCGGCCTGATCGTCGGGCGTCGTGATGATCATGATGTCCCGGATGCCGGCCATCATCAGCGCCGCGAGCGGGTAGTAAATCATCGGCTTGTCGTAGACCGCCATCATCTGCTTGGAGATTGACAGGGTAAGTGGGTGCAACCGGGTGCCTGAGCCGCCGGCTAGAACGATACCTCTGCGCACGCTGATCCCTTTTCTGTCAGGTCGACAGGAACCACCGGTCACTGCCTTCAAGACCGAGTGCCGTCAACCGACCACTTGCATAGGCCCCTGTATCGATTCCGACCCGGTTAGGTCTTTCGTCCACTGCGGGAGCGATGGAATGACCATGCACGACGCAGACGCCATGATCGCGCGCATCGTCGAGGAACTTGTTCCGTATCCATCGCATATCCTGAGCGTCCTGTTCTTCGATCGGCGTGCCCGGCCGAATACCGGCGTGGACGAACAGATAGTCGCCCGAGCGATATGAGTCCCGAAAGCCGCGCAGAAACGCTATGTGTTCGGCGGGGACCTGAGCCGCCAGCAGGGCGGCCAGCCGCGCAAAATCGGCACTGTCGTAATCCGCCGGATCGACCCCATAGCTTAGTAACGTCTCACGCCCGCCAATCCGATGAAACAGCTTTGCAGCCGCTTCGTCGCCTTCCCAGGCATCGATGAAGACTTCTTCGTGATTCCCCATCAAGAAAACACAGGGTTGGATCTTGTCCAGTTGTGACAGGCGTTCCACCACGCCTCGCGATTCAGGGCCTCGATCGACAAGGTCGCCCAACAGGACGAGGGTAGTCCGCATCGGGCCGCGTTCACGGTCGTCTTCGCCGATCTGCAGCAACAACTGGTCCAGACAGTCGCGCCGGCCGTGAATGTCGCCTATCGCATAGATGCGCTCGTCCGGCGCGATCACGCGCGGCGAAGGGGCCGGTGCTTTCCGGGAGAAGAGCGCTCTAAGAACCATGATGACGTTTAACCGGTTGTCGATGAACCCGCGATGACGGTCAAGTGCCGGGTGCTAGGACCGGTCAGGCGAAGTGTTTCTCGATCAACTCGTGGGCGTCAAGGCCCAAACGCTCGATCTGTGCCCGTACGATCGGCCAGGTGTGTCGCAGAAAAACGTCGCGCTCCTGGTCGCGAAGGCGCTCACTTGCCCCTTCCGCGACGAACATCCCAACGCCCCTTCGGACAGCTACAAAGCCTTCGTCCTGCAACGTCTGATAGGCTTTGGCGACGGTAAGAGGATTGGCGCCATGTTCGGCAGCAAAGGCGCGAACCGAAGGGAGCTGGTCACCCTCGCGAAAGTCGCCGGCGAGTATTGCCCCGGCTAGCAGTCCGCGCAGGCGGAGGTAGACGGGGGCAGGGGTCGTTTCCACAGCTGTCATGGCAAGCTAATACACCACTGTCGGCCCGGAGTCACGTATTTAGTCGCACTGCACCTTAATTGGACCATTCCTGAACGACGTCCGCATAATCGGGCCGTGGTCGTTCCTCGAGCAGGCGGCTGGGCGTGCCCATGAAGATGAACCCCGCAATACGCTCGTCGGCAGAGCCAAATGCGTCGCGCACAGCGTCGCTATAGCTGGCCCAGCCGGTCAGCCAGCCGCCGACGAAGCCCGACGCGTGGGCGGCGGTGAGCAGGTTCATGATTGCAGCACCCGTCGACAGTTCCTGTTCCCAGACAGGGATCTTGCTGCCAGCGGCAGGAGCGGAAAGGGCAACGACCAGCGATGGTGCCTGATGGGCAAACTGCTCCATGGCCTCGATCTCGAGCCGTCCTGCGTCAGGCTTTTCTCGAAGATAGGCATCGACAATCACCTTGGCGAGCGCCGTGCGCTGATCGCGGCGCACTGCCACGAAACGCCATGGCGCAAGTTTGCCGTGGTCGGGAACGCGGATCGCGGCGGACAGGATGGTGCGGAGCTGGCATGTGTCGGGGCCGGGCTCCACCATGTCGCGCGGCTTGCCGGATCGCCGGGTCAGCAGCAGCGCCAGCGGGGAAGAAGTGTCATTGAACATCGGGTCAGCCATGGAGTCCGTCAGCCGTGAGCTTGTACAGAGAATGTTTCTCCCCTTAACCTCGTCCTGAAAGAAGGACAGGCCTTCGACGCGCTCAAGGCTGAACGGATTTCCATGCTACCGCTTCTCTTCCTCGTCCCGACACCGCTGCAGGCCGCGCTCCGCGCGCTGGCCGAGCAGGATTTGCGGGTCGCAACGGTTGGCGCGAACCTGGCAAAAGCGGCCCGACCTGAATTCTGCGCGGGGCAATATCTGAGCACATCAGGCCTCGTTGTGCAGGATGCAGCCCAGTACTCGGCCGCAACGCGTACCGACGCGCGCATAGCATTGGGGCTCGGCGATGGACCGACCGTCGTCGGCGTCGTGAGCGCCGGAACGGAGCAGGGGGTGCAGGTGGGGGACGTCGTCACGGCAGTGAATGGCGTACCGATCGCGACGAAGCCGGGTGATGGGGCCTACGCCCGGGTGGCGCAGGTCGAAAATGCTCTGGAGCGCGCGCAGGGTCCTTTGGCGGTGCTGGACGTGTCGCGGGGCGGGGCCACCCAGCGCGTCTCCATGACGCTCGTTCCCGGCTGCCGTTCGCGCTTCCAGATCGTCCGCGGCGGGCTCAGCGCGACCCAGGCCGACGGGCGCTATGTACAGATTTCGGAAGCGATGATGGCCCTCGCGCCGGGAGACGACGCGCTGGCGGCCGTCGTGGCCCACGAACTGTCGCACAACATTCTCCGCCACACGGCCCTCAAGACGCCCGCCAAACAGTCGGAATATGAGGCCGATGCCCTGAGCGTGCGCCTTGTCGCCAAAGCGGGCTACCGGCTCGACGCCGTGCTCCCGATTTGGCAGGCGCTCAGGAAGCGCAGCGACTACGGCATCTTCGCCGATGGATCCCATCCTGGCTGGCGCAAGCGCCTCGCGGCGCTGGTGGATGCGGTCCAAAAGCAAAACGCGAAGTAAGCGAGCGGGATAGATTTGGTCCCCGCGGCGCAACAATCGACTTCACAGCCTGAAATTCGCCGCTAGGCTTGGTTCCTTGCAAAGCGGCGCGTCAGACGCCCTTTTTAAGTTCTGGGAGTACAAAGGTCGATGGAAACCCCAACCGCGGATTCGCCGGTCGAGCCCGATATCACGCACGTAAATCCCGCGGACGGGGATACGTGGTTCGGACACCCGCGCCAGTTGGCAAGACTCTTCACGACCGAAGCGATGGAGCGGTTCGGCTACTACGGCATGCGCGCGCTGCTCACGCTGTACCTGGCCCAGCATTTCCTGTTCAGCGACACGACGACCGCGGGCCTCTACGGTGGGTTCACGGCGCTGGTCTATCTGACGCCGCTGATTGGCGGCCTGCTCGCGGACAGGTTCCTCGGGTCGAAGCGATCCGTTAAATTCGGCGCAATCATGATGTCGCTGGGCTATCTCACGCTCTGCCTTTCGAGCGGGCAGGCGGCCAAGCCGTTCGCGATGATCGATGGACAACGCTACGACGTGTCGATCGTCGGCACGGGCGAGGCACGGCAACAATTCGTGACCCGCAACGGCCAGTCGCTGATGATCAAGGGCAATGAAGACAAGACCGTTTCCCTGATGTCGGGTGCGAACGAGGTCTACAAGGTCGCCTCCGGCAAGTTCGAGGCAGGGGGCGACCGCCCCGCGATGTTCACACTGCTTTTGCTGATAGGCCTGTCACTGGTCTGTATCGGCAACGGCTTCTTCAAGCCCAATATCTCCACGATCGTCGGCTCGCTTTACGCGAATGGAGACCGGCGCCGCGATGCCGGTTTCACCATCTTTTACATGGGCATCAACCTGGGCTCCCTGTTCTCGCAAATTCTCTGCCCCCTGCTGGCGGTCGGCATGGGGAGCTGGGGAGGTCTCGGCTGGTGGGCAGGCTTCGGCCTAGCGGCCGCGGGCATGTTCGTATCCTGGCTGTTGTTCCAGTTCGACGGCGGGAAGCTCGACGGATTTGGCGACCGGCCCGTCGGCGCCGATTCCAGCAAGGACATTGCGATCTATATCGGGGCGGTACTGGCGGTACCTCTCGTCTGGTTCCTGTTTTCGAACCTGATGAGCTATGTGCGTCCGGCCGCCGGTTCAGGCATCATCGGCTATGTTCTGACCCTGCCGCTTATGGGCAAGATCATGTTCCTGACGTTCCTCGTCGCGGTCCCGGCGATCCTGCTTTGGTCCTTCGCCAAGGGAGACCGGAAGGAATTTCAGATGATGTTGGCGGCGATGATCCTGATCGTTTTCAATACCGTGTTCTGGACACTGTTCGAACAGGCCGGGTCCTCGCTCACCCTGTTCGCCGACCGCAACACCGACATGTCGGTGTTCGGACTTTTCAGCATCTCCGCGGGACAGACGCAGTTCTTCAACGCATTCTGGATCGTGTTGCTGGCGCCGTTCTTCAGCATAATGTGGAACGCCATGGCCCGCCGCGGCATCGAACCGACGATACCGGTCAAATTCGGGATTGCGCTGATGGGCGTCGGTGCGGGGTTTCTCTTCCTGGTCTGGGGGTCGACCTTTGCAGGTCCCGACTTCAAGGTCGGTCTTTGGTGGCTTGCCGGTCTCTACCTGATTCATTCGATTGCCGAACTGTGCATCTCGCCCGTCGGACTTTCAATGATCACGAAATTGTCGATCGCCCGTATTGTCGGCATGATGATGGGAGTATGGTTCCTCTCGATCGCCGTCGCGCAATATGTGGCGGGTATGGTTGCGCAGGTCGCAAGCGTCGAGACAGTGGGAGGCCAGGTAACCAATCTGAAGGTCAGTCTGGAGACCTACGTCGGCGTCTTCACGACAATCGGCTGGGTTTCGGTGGTGATAGGCGTCGTCCTTCTCGCGCTCGCCTACCCGCTCAAATATCTGATGCACGGAGTTAAGTGAAATGTGGCAGTCCAAAATTTCGTGCGTACCGATGATTTCCCTTTTGGCCGTCGCTGCCTGCACATCGGCTCCGACGTCTAAACCACAATCGGCGGCCACAAAGCCGGTTCCGGTCAAGTGGAACGCCGATCCCTATCCGTCGACCTACAAGGCCTATCCGTCGACGCCGACGGCAATCCGCGGCGCGACGATCCTCGATGGCGAGGGCGGCAAGATCGAGCGCGGCGTGGTGTTCATGTCTGGTGGCAAGATTACCAGTGTCGGCGGCCCCGACACCCCCATCCCGGCGGACATTGCGGTCATCGACGGCACCGGCAAGTATGTAACGCCGGGCATCATCGATATCCATTCGCACTTGGGGGACTATCCGAGTCCGCAGGTCGACGCGCTGAGCGATGGTAACGAGGCGACGGGCCCCGTTCGCCCCGAGGTCTGGGCCGAACACAGCGTGTGGCCGCAGGATGCGGGCTTCAGCCGCGCGCTGATCAACGGCGGTATAACTTCGCTCCAGATTCTTCCCGGCTCGGCGAACCTTTTCGGCGGACGGTCGGTCGTGCTCAAGAACGTCTATGCCCGCACGGTGCAGGGCATGAAGTTTCCGGGGGCGCCCTATGGCCTCAAGATGGCGTGCGGCGAAAACCCGAAACGCGTCTACGGCAACCGCAACCAGATGCCGCAGACCCGCATGGGCAACATGGCCGTCAACCGCGGCACCTGGGCCAAGGCGGTCGAATACAAGCGCAAGCTCGACAAGGGCGGCGACGTGACGCGCGACATCGCAATGGATACGCTCGCGGGCGTGCTGGCGGGCGATATCCTGGTCCAGAACCACTGCTACCGTGCCGACGAAATGGCGCAGATGATCGATCTGTCGAAGGAATTCGGCTACAAGATCACCGCTTTCCACCATGCGGTCGAAAGCTACAAGATTGCCGACCTGCTGAAGGCCAACGGGATCTGCTCGGCGATGTGGGCCGACTGGTGGGGATTCAAGATGGAATCCTATGACGCCATTCCCGAGAATATTCCGCTGGTCCACAATGGCGGAGCGTGTGCGATCGTCCATTCGGACGACGCCAACGGTATCCAGCGGCTGAACCAGGAGGCCGCCAAGGCGCTGGCGAGCGGGCGGCGTGCCGGGATCAACATTCCGGAGGAAATCGCGTGGGAATGGCTCAGCTGGAACCCTGCCAAGGCCATGGGCATCGGCGACAGGACCGGATCCCTGAAGGTTGGCAAGATGGCCGACGTCGTCATGTGGAACGGCAATCCGTTCAGCGTCTACACCCGGCCAGAACGCGTGTGGATCGATGGCGCGCTGATGTACGATGCCAATGACCCCAAACGGCGCCCCGTCAGCGATTTCGAGCTGGGCCAGGCCGGTGAAGGAGACACGAAGTGAAGTCGCTCCTCCTTGCAGCGGCCGCGCTCGTCGCTGGCCCGGCGAACGCGGAAACGGTCGCCATTACCGGCGGCACGGTTGCTATCGGTGACGGTTCGGCACCGGCCATCGGCACTGTCGTGGTGCGCGACGGACGCATCGTCGCAGCGGGCCCCGGTGTGGCTGTGCCTGCAGGTGCGCAGGTTGTCGATGCGACGGGCAAATGGGTTGCCGCAGGCATCGTTGCCGGCTTCTCGCGGCTCGGCCTGGTCGAGGTCGATGCGGTAGACCCGACCAATGACGCAGGGGCGCGCAACACCGTGTTCAATGCCTCGCTCGACGTGGTGAACGGACTCAACTCGCGAGTACCCGCGATCGCAATCAACCGGTCGCACGGCATCACCCGTGCCGTCGTGGCACCCGATGCATCGGGGAACATGTTTGCCGGGCAGGGCGCGGTGATCGACCTGACCAGCAACGCGAACGACGTGACCAAGCCGCGTGCTTTCCAGTTCGTCGAATTCGGCGAGGCCGGCGCCAGGATCGCTGGGGGCAGCCGAACGGCGAGCCATGCGATGTTCCGCAACATGCTGGCCGAGGCGCGCGATTTTACGCGCAACCCGGCGGGTTATGACGGGCGCAGCAAAGATGCGATGCTTCAGCGGCGCGATGCCGAGGCGCTTATCCCGGTGATCGAGGGACGGATGCCACTGGTGGTCCATGTCGAGGGCGGTCCCGATATCCTCAAGATACTGGCACTCAAGACCGAATTTCCGAAGCTTCGCCTCGTGCTCGTCGGCGCGACCGAGGGCTGGACCGTGGCCCGCGAAATTGCAGCTGCGGGCGTCCCGGTGATCGCGTCGGCGCTCAACGACCTGCCTGCCGAATTCGAGCAACTGGCGGCGACGCAGTCGAACATCGGCCGGATGAAGGCCGCAGGCGTGCAGGTGTCGATCGGCACGATCGACGACGACGATCCACGCATGCCGATCCGTACAACGCAATACGCCGGAAACCTCGTCGCGCTGACCAAGCTGCCCGGGGCGACCGGCCTCGACTGGGCGAGCGCCTTTGCCGCGATAACGTCCAAGCCGGCGGAAGCGCTTGGGCTGGGCGGTGAGATCGGGTCGTTGCGGCCGGGACGGCGCGGTGATGTGGTGATCTGGTCGGGCGATCCGCTCGAATTGTCGAGTGCCCCGGAAAAGCTGTGGATCGACGGGGTCGAACAGAGCCTGGCCACGCGCCAGACGCGGCTGCGCGACCGGTATCTGACGCCGCAGGAGGGCGCGTTGCCCAAGGCTTACGACCGGTAGAATTCTGCCACGGGGGGACCGATGACGAATCTTCTGCTTGCGCTGCTGGCATTCACCGGCACGCATATCCTCATGTCGCATCCCTTGCGCGCCGCGTTGGCCGCACGGATGAGCGTGGGCGCCTTTCAGATCGTCTACAGCATCGTGGCATTCGCGACGTTCGGCTGGGCAGTCGTGGCGTTTCGCGCGGCACCCTTTGGCGAGCCCCTGTGGCGCGTCGGTGACGGACTGTGGGCTGTCTCGACGGTCCTGATGCTGGCAGCAAGCATCCTACTGCTCGGTTCGGTCGTGCGGAATCCGGCACTGCCGACGCGCGGTATCGACAAGCTGACGTCGCAACCTGCCCGGGGCGTGTTCGCGATCACTCGCCATCCGATGCTGTGGAGCTTTGCGCTTTGGGCGCTGTCGCATGTGCTCATTAGTCCGCGTCCGGCGGTCCTGATGCTGTGCGCCTTCATGGGCGCGCTCGCGTTGGGGGGAGCAGCAGGGCAGGACGTGAAGAAGGCAAAGCTCATGGGCGACGGGTGGCGCGACTGGGCCTCGCGCACGAGCTTCTGGCCGTTTGGCGGGCAGATCGCAGGCCGCATATCATGGGGCGCGGCAGTGCCAGGCATGCACGCGCTGGGCGGCGGCCTGGTCGTGTGGCTGCTGGCGACCTGGTTGCACCCGATGGCGGGCGCCGGCGTGTCAGCAGGAATCTGGCGCTGGTTCTAGCGCTTCAGGGGCCGGTTCGCGCGACTGCGCCTCGACGGCAGTGGTCACCGCGACGTCCATCTGCACATTGCCCAACGTCCTGAAGATATCGGGCAGCGTCTCGACCGCGACGAGAAGCGCGAGAGGCTCGAGCGGCGCGCCGATGGCGATGCAGATCGGCGCGCAGGAGGTGAAGAAGCTGACCTGACCCGGCAGGCTGACGGCGCCCATCGAGGTCAGGATGGCGACGACGATCGCGATCGCCCATTGTGCCGGCCCCAAGGTCACGCCGAACCAGTTCGCAACATAGAGCGCTACCGCAAGGTTCATCGCCGGACCCGTGACGCGCAGCAGCGCCACGGCCATCGGTAGCACCAGGCCCGCCGTTGTCTCGCGCGCGCCCAGATCCTCGGATTTCTTGAGCATCAGGGGCAGGCAGGCAAGCGAAGACTGGGTGCTGATGGCGAGCGCCTGCACCGGTGCCACGCCGCGCACGAACTGGCCCAGTGGTACGCGACCCCAGATCGCGGCTACCGGATAGGCGCAGAGCCCGACGACGATCCCGACCGCCGAGACGATCATGACATAATGCAGAAGTGCGCCAAACGCAGCGACGCCCGACCTGGCCCCCACGACATAAGCCAGCGCGAACACGCCGATGGGCGCGAGCTTCAGCACCCATTCGATGACGATGATCAGCGCGTCGGCAAGGGCGGCAAAGATGTCGGCCAGCGATTTGCGCGGCGCGGGGGCCAGACGCGTGATGGCGAAGGCAAGCGCGAGGCTGAAGATCATCAGCGGCAGGATGTCGTTGTTGGCTGCCGCAGCAATCGGGTTGGTCGGGACGAGCGCCTTCAAGATGTCTGAAAACGGCGGAACAGCGCCGACCGCCGGGGCCGTGTTGAGCGCTGCCCTCAACGCAGCGGCCGATTCCACCGGCATCGGCCAAAGGCGAAGGAAGGTGGGGGTGAGGATCGCGCCCATGACCGCCGAAAAGCTCATCAACCCGACGATCCAGATCAGTGCCGTAGCCGCAGTGCGTCCCGCGCGCGCGGCCTCGGCCGTTTTGACAATGCCGGTGATCAGCAATGCCACCACCAGCGGAATGATCGTCATCCGCAGCCCATTCAGCCACAGGGTCCCGACGGGGTCGGCAATATCGGCGAGCATCTTGCCTGTTTCGGGGCTGAAGTCGGCGCTTACGACGCCGAGGACGAGCCCGAGAAACAGGGCGAGCAGGATGCGGGTGGCGTTGGACATGGGCAGTTGCTAACCGGCTCGTGACTGGTGTCAAAGCGGAATGACACGAACTCGGACGGCGGGAACTGATGACACGCAAATTCTTCGGCACGGATGGCATCCGCGGCCTCACCAACACGGCGCCGATGACACCGGAAATCGCAATGAAGGTCGGGCAGGCGGCCGGCACTTATTTCCTGCGCGGCGACCACCGCCATCGGGTCGTCATCGGCAAGGACACGCGGCTGTCGGGCTATATGGTCGAAAACGCGCTGGTCGCGGGCTTCACCAGCGTGGGCATGGACGTGGTGCAGTTCGGTCCCATCCCGTCGCCCGCCGTCGCGATGCTGACGCAGACAATGCGCGCGGACCTGGGCGTGATGATCTCGGCAAGCCACAATCCGTTTCAGGACAATGGCATAAAGCTGTTCGGTCCCGACGGCTACAAGTTGAGCGACGAGGCCGAAAGGGAGATCGAGCAGTTGCTCGCCGCCGAACCCAGGCTCGCCCTTGCCGCCGACATCGGCCGCGCCCGGCGTGTCGAGGATGCACGCGGGCGCTATATCCACTTCGCTAAATCGACCTTTCCCGAAGACTTGCGGCTCGATGGGCTCAAGATCGTCGTCGATTGCGCAAATGGCGCTGCATATCAGGTCGCGCCGGCCGCGCTGTGGGAACTCGGGGCCGAGGTTGTCGCGCTTGGCGTGTCGCCTGATGGCCGCAACATCAATGCCGGCTGTGGATCGACCAGCCCTGGCCTGTTGCAAGAAACCGTCGTCGCCAGCGGCGCGCATATCGGCATTGCGCTCGACGGCGATGCCGACCGGCTGATCGTGGTCGATGAAACGGGAGAGGTCGTGGACGGCGACCAGCTTATGGCGCTCATCGCGACGAGCTGGTCGCGCAGCGGACTGCTCGCCGGGGGCGGGCTGGTTGCGACGGTGATGTCGAACCTCGGGCTTGAGCGTTACCTGTCGAGCGAGGGACTAACGCTCGTGCGTACGGGTGTGGGCGATCGTTACGTGCTCGAACGCATGCGCGCCGGAGGATTCAACGTCGGTGGCGAGCAATCGGGACACATCATCCTGACCGACCACGCGACGACAGGTGACGGTCTGATCGCCGCGCTCCAGATCCTCGCCGAGCTGGTCGCGACCGGAAAACCGGCCAGCGAATTACTGCACCTTTTCGACAAAGTGCCGCAACTTCTTAAAAACGTGCGCTTTTCGGGTGGAAAGCCGCTCGACGACGGGTTCGTGAAGGCAGCGATAGCAGATGCCGAGGCCGAGCTGGCTGGGCGCGGGCGACTGGTGATTCGGCCGTCTGGAACGGAACCCCTGATCCGCGTCATGGCCGAGGGCGACGACGAGGCGCAGGTCCATCGGCTGGTCGACATGATCTGCGATACCGTCAGGGCGGCGGCCTGATGCTCGACATGCGCCCCGACTGTGAACGCTGCGGTGCGGACCTTCCCGCTGATGCGGGGGGTGCGTTCATCTGTTCGTTCGAATGCACGTTCTGCGCAGACTGTGCGGAGGCGCTCGACGAACGCTGTCCGAATTGCGGCGGGGAGCTGCTTGATCGGCCGGCCCGGGCAGAGGCCCTGCTAGCCAAACATCCGGCTTCGACCGAACGCAAGTTCGCTGGCTAGATTGCCGCTTAAAATAATGCTGTCCTACAGCCCGACGGGCGTGGCAGTGATTCCGTGTGAACGCAACGAGTCCCGGGCATGAATATTCGACTTGCGCATAGCTATGCCGTCAGCCCTGTCGCGACTGTTTCAGGTGTGACCTTTGTGACTTTCCAAACCGCAGGCGATCGGCAGTGACCCCGCGCATCCTGATCATTGCCGGGTCGGATAGCGGCGGCGGGGCCGGAATTCAGGCGGATATCAAGACCGTGACGATGCTCGGGGGGCATGCGATGACTGCGGTTACCGCGATCACTGCCCAGAACACCGTCGGCGTCCAGGCTGTGCATGCTGTTCCGACAGCCGTCGTCATCGCCCAGATCGACAGCTGCTTGGCCGATATCGGGGCCGACGCGATCAAGATCGGCATGATCGGCAGTGCCGAAACGACAGCCGCAGTCGCGGACCGGCTGATGGACGTCGATATCCCAATCGTCTTCGATCCCGTAATGGTTGCAACCAGCGGCGCCGTGCTTGCGGACGCCCCGACCGTGGCGGCGTTCCGACGGCTCATGCAGATCGCGCTGGTCACGACGCCCAACCTGCCCGAACTCGAAGCACTGGGCGGGGAAGCCGCCGCGCTGGCGTCGGCACGGACGCTGTTGGTGAAGGGCGGCCATGCGGCGGGCGACATGCTGACCGACCGGCTGATCGACGCCAGCGGAGAGGTCGCCCGCTGGGAAGCGCCGCGCATCGACACGACGAGCACGCATGGCACGGGCTGCACGCTTGCCAGCGCGATTGCGACCGGCCTGGCGCAGGGGATGCCCTTGTCGCCCGCCGTGCAGCGCGCGCGTGACTTCGTTCGCGTCGCGCTGCTCTCGGCGCCGGGCCTCGGCCATGGGCATGGGCCGATGGGGCACGCCGATGTCCGCAACGACGGACTGTTCATGGGGCCTGCCCTCAATCAGGTCACGCTGGGTGCGCGCGATTACGCTGCGTCGGTCGCCTTTTATCGCCAGCTTGGGCTGCGCCAGATCGTCGACAGTGCGGACAACGGTTATGCCCGGTTCGAAGCGGCGAACGGCGTAACGCTTTCCGTGCACGCGGGAGATAGCGGAACCGGGACCGTCTATCTGGAATCGGGTGCGCTCGATGCTTGGTGCGCCTATCTTGCCCGTCGCGGTATCCGCTTCGTCCAGATGCCCCGCGACGAGGAATGGGGGTGGCGCGAGGCGCATGCCGTCGATCCGGCGGGCAATCTGATCGTTCTCTATCAGGCGGCAGAAATGCGCCGCTATCCGCCGTGGCTTGTGACTTCATGATCGTGGGCGTGGACGAAGCGGGCAGGGGGCCACTTGCCGGCCCGGTCGTGGCCGCAGCCGTCGTGCTGTGCAAGCCACGTCCCGCGGGCCTCGATGATTCGAAAAAGCTGTCCGGCGCGCGGCGGGCCGAACTGGAGGCTGCGATCAAGCGGCGCTGTCGCTGGGCAGTTGGGATCGCCGATGTCGAAGAGATCGATCGGCTGAACATCTTCGGCGCGACGATGCTGGCGATGACGCGCGCCGTGCGGGCATTGGACTGCTGCGAGGAAATTGTGGAAGTGCGGGTCGATGGCAATCTGACCCCGGCCGGCCGCGTGACCGAGTGGCGCTGGTCGGCACGAGCGATCGTCGGCGGCGACGCGATCGAGCCGTGTATTTCGGCCGCGAGCATCATCGCCAAGGAGCACCGCGACCGGATCATGCGCGAACACGCGCTCGCACACCCACATTACGGCTGGTCGACCAACATGGGCTATGGCGCGCCGGAGCATCTGCGCGGCCTCGCCGAACATGGTCCGACGCCGCTTCACCGTCGCAGTTTCAGCCCGGTCGCAAAATATTTCTGTGCCGAGTCCTGAGGGACACACCCCCATTAGTTGAGTCTTGGTGCGAAGCGAGTCGCTACATATCCGCACAGACTCCTTTCGTTCTGCCGTCGATATCACGGGTTCTTAAGATTCTCTGTTAACTATGCTCTTGACGCCGGACTCGCCCGGACTCACTCATGCGGCAGCAAGGAAGGGGCAGGTCGATGGGGGTAATTGAACGTCTTAGGGCCGCCGCGCCCGTCGCGGACTTGCCGCTCGACACGATTATCATGGACGATTGCGTTGCAGCGATGGCCGCGCTGCCAGACGGCTGTGTCGACATGATCTTCGCCGATCCGCCCTATAATCTGCAGCTCGGCGGCGACCTGTTCAGGCCAGAGGGCGGTCGCGTCGATGCAGTCGACAATGACTGGGACAAGTTCGACACCTTCGCCGCCTATGACGCCTTTACTGCCGCCTGGCTCGCTGAAGCACGCCGCATACTGAAGCCGAACGGCACGCTCTGGGTGATTGGCAGCTATCA
>JANMJZ010000138.1:0-10603 GCA_031371635.1 Sphingomonadales bacterium
CACCGGCGCGCCGATCACCGACTTCACTTCCATGAACTCGCGCAAGCCATAAACGCCGTTCTCGCGTCCGTTGCCCGACTGCTTGTAGCCGCCGAACGGTGCGGCCGCGTCGGGACCCCAGCTGTTGATCGTGACGATCCCGGCCCGCATTTTCGGCGCGAGCAACGCGGCCTTGGCCGGGTCACCCGAGATGGTCATCGACAGGCCGAAGGGCGTGCCGTTGGCGACGCGTACGGCCTCGTCTTCATCGGCATAAGTCATAAGCGTAGCGACGGGGCCGAACACTTCCTCCTGCGCGATCCGCATGTCGGGCGTGACGCCGCTGAACAGCGTCGGCCGGACGTAATAGCCGCGATTCATGTCGGCCGGGCGCCCGGTGCCACCGGTCTCGAGCGTCGCGCCCTCGTCGATGGCGGACTGGATCAGGCCCTGAATCTTTTCGAACTGCGCCTTGTTCACGACGGGGCCGATATGCGGCCCTTCGACCATCGGGTCGCCGACGGGCACGGCTTCCAGATAAGCCTTCACGAAACCGACAGCCTCTGCCTCGCGGTCCTTGTGGACGAGGATACGCGTCGGCGCGATGCAGCTCTGCCCCGAATTGGCGACGATGCCCTGAACCGTCGGCGGCAGGTGGGTCGCGAAATCGGCGTCGGGCAGCACGACGTTGGCGGCCTTACCGCCCAGTTCGGTGTGGACGCGCTTGACGGTATCGGCGGCCGCCTTGGCGATCAGGATGCCCGCGCGCGTCGATCCGGTAAAGCTCACCATGTCGATGTCGGGATGCGAGGAAATGGCATTGCCTGTCAGCGGGCCGTTGCCCTGCACAAGGTTGAATACGCCTGCAGGAACACCAGCTGCATGCATGACCTCGGCCAGGATCGCCGCATTGCCGGGGCATTCCTCGCTGGGTTTAAGGACCATCGTGTTGCCCGCCGCAATCGACGGCGCGACCTTCAGTGCGATCTGGTTGAGCGGCCAGTTCCACGGCGTGATCATGCCGACGACGCCCATCGGTTCGTGCACGACGCGGGTGGTGCCGATCGTCTCCTCGAACACGAAATCCTTCAGCACGCGCGCCGTGACGTTGAAATGACCGATTCCGGCGAACGCCTGCGCGGTCGAAGCAAAGCTGACCGGCGCGCCCATTTCCATGGCCATCGATCGACCGAGGTCGGGAACGCGCTTTTTCAGTTCCTCGACGATACGTGCCAGCAGGGCGAGCCGGTCGGCGACGCTCGTCTGTGAAAAGCTCTCGAACGCGCGCCGCGCGGCAACGACTGCTGCGTCGACGTCCGCCGCAGTTCCGATGGTGATTTCAGTGCAGGGTTCCTCGGTCGAAGGCGAAATCACTTCGTGTCGCGCGCCGCCAATGCTGTCGACCCACCGGCCATCGATATAGTGCTTCAGATAGCTGTCCACGCCGACTCTCCTCGCATGCGTTTCGTTTGGCTACCTTTCGCCCGCTGCGTACGTGCTGGCAAGGGCAATGCGCCCGCACGTCGCGAACCCCTGTTTGATATCGGTCAATGACGCGGGTCGCTGCCTGGGCGAGCAAGGGCGGGTCATAAGGGCGAAGATACCGGCATGGCACGGAGACTGCGGCAATGGCCTCACGCTGGCACCTGATCGACGAACATGAAATCAACTGGCTGATCGCGGACCACCGGGCACAGCGGCGCCTGTGCGCGGACCTCGAAAACATTGCGGACAATCTGCCAGAGCTGCCCCCCGCCTATGCCGTGCGCCAGGTCGAGCAGCAGCTTGCGGACTATGCCGACCAGCATTTCCTGCGCGAGACCGAGCTGTTCAAACGCGTGTCCAGCGGCGCGGACTCGTTGCCGGCAGCGCTGATCCTGAAGGAAATAAGCCATAACCATGCCGTGGATGCGATGCATGCGGACGACCTGTCTGCCGAACTGCGGCGCCTGTCGGGGTCGTCGCGCGCAGAATCGCCCGGCGAACTGGCCTATATGCTGCGGTGCTATTTCGACGGGTGCCGACGCGCGATGGCCTATGAAGAACTCGCGCTGCTCAATCTCGGCGAGGAACGCCTGACACCTGCGGCGACCAGCGCCCTGCTGCTCAGCTTCCATGCAGGCTGAACGCCTAGTCGTTGCCTGCACGACCCTCCAGCCCTGCGCGGTTCAGGATCGTCACACCGCGCCCTGCGAGCAAGGCGATCAGCCCTTCCCGCTTCAGGTTGGTCAGCTGGCGACTGACCGTTTCGATGGTGAGGCCCAGTATGTCGGCCATCTGGCCGCGGGTCAGCGGCAGGTCGAAACTGTCGCCGACGTCCCCTTCGGTGCAACGATCAGCCATTTCGAGGAGGAAACCCGCAACGCGTTCTTCGGCACTTTTGCGGCCCAGTGACAGCATCCGCGCGCGTGCATCGTCGAGCGCCGACATCGTCCGCTTCAACAGGGTACGTTCGAGCCGCGCATGGTCGTCGAGGACGGTCTCGAAGCTGCGGCGGGGATAGATGCACAGGTCGGCGTCGCTGAGCGCCGTCACCGTCAGCGAGGTCTCTGCCCGGAAGGGCTGGCCGACGAAATCGCCGGGGAACAGCAGGCCGACGATCTGCTCGCGCCCGTCCGCGGTCGAACTCGTCACTTTCATGACCCCGGCGACGATGTTGGCGCAGACGCTGCTTGCCTCCCCCTCCCACACGAAAACCTGTCCCCGCGACACGGTCTTGCGCCGCGCGATACTGTTCAGCGCCTCGAGTTCGTGGTCGGCCAGGCTGGCGCACAAGGCCGAGTCGCGCACGGCGCACTCGGAACAACGTTCTGGGACTGGGGTCATAAGGACCCGTATGGCAGCTTATTCGGGGCGAGTCAGGCTTCCTGATCCCCGTCATCGAGATCGGGCCCGTTGCGCGACCGGCAGCACATGGCATGGCACGCGCCGGGACAATTGGCCGGGGCGCCGTCATTCTTTTGAGGCAGCCGGGCGGAATGAACACCGCCAAAGCACATCGGCAACACGAGCAAGCCGCCCGCACCCGGCGCCGGGGTCGCGAGCATCATCCCGGCGATCGCCAGTATCGGCAGGGCAGCGCTAGATCGCACTGCTGAAGGCCGGTGCACATTGCTGCCGATAGGGGTCCAGAACCGCCGCAATGGCCCGAATATAGGGGGCGGCATCGCTGCTTGCGTGCAGGGTCGCCCCTTCCCACCGGACGAGGTCATGCGCTTCGAATGCGCCCAGCCGCCGGTGGAGATAAGGCAGGTTTAGCCCCGACAAATCGGCCCGTGCCCGGCACATCAGCGACTCGATCGCGCGGGCGCGCAGCTGGTCGTCAGGTGTGCGACGGATGCCTTTGCTGACGGCAAAGAGTCGGGCAGCGACACTCATCCCCCAACGGCCCGTGTTTTTCTCGTTCTGTAGCAGGCGATCGGGAAAGGCACTGATCGCGCTGGCACCGATGCCGAGCAGGACGTCGGCCGGATCTTCGGTAAAGCCTTGGAAGTTCCGGCGCAGCGTCCCTGCTTTTGCAGCGACGGCGATCGCATCGCCCGGCAGCGCAAAGTGATCGAAGCCGACCTGGTCATAGCCCGACGATGTCAGGCGGGCATTGGCCAGCGCCGCCTGCGCGAAGCGTGTCGCGCCATCGGGCAGTGCGCTCGCGTCGATCCGCCGCTGACGGGGCAGCATCTGCGGCACATGGGCATAGCCGAATACGGCAAAGCGTTCGGGTGCCAGTCGCAGGCACCCCGCAAGTGTATCCTCGAGATCGGCGTCGGTCTGGCCGGGCAGGCCGTACATCAGGTCGAAGTTGATCGACCCGACGCCTGCCGCGCGAATTAACGCCACCGTATCCTCAATCATCGACGTCGGCTGAACGCGCCCGATCGCCGCCTGAATGGCGGGCGACAGGGTCTGGACGCCGAGGCTGACCCGCGAGACGCCATTGCGCCCGATCGCATCGGCCCAGCTCGCATCGAAGCCGCGCGGATCGACCTCTGCCGAGAGAACGGCATCGCGGCAATCGAAGGTGCTTTTCAGCACGGACACGAGGCGGTCGAACTGTTGCGGAGAAATCGCATTGGGGCTGCCGCCACCGAAGGCGATACGGCCGACGCGCACCGACGGGTCGAGACAACGGGCGTAGAGAATGATCTCCTGCTCGAGCCGTTCGAGGTACGAGGCCAGGCGCTGTTCCCGGTTGGCAGCACCCGTGTTGCAGCCGCAATACCAGCAGATCTCGCGACAATAGGGGATGTGGACATACAGCGAGATCACCGCGCGACCGGCGATCCCGCCGATGGCCTCGACCATGTCGTCCGGCCCGACATCGTCGCGAAACTCCGCGGCTGTCGGAAAGCTGGTGTAACGGGGTACCGGCGTTGCCAGCAGCTCGGGGTGATAGGTCCATGCCATGAAAGGGTTCTGCCCGGAGACTGCGCCTGCCGCTTTGATCCGGATCAAGCGCTTTCTTGTTTGCGATCAATGTCGCTTCGCGCCCGCCTTTTTAGGCAGCGGGCCTTGTCCAACAAAAAGGGACGCTCTTCATGAAACGAGCTCGTACACCAATGGCCATTGCCGCACTGGCGGCGCTACAAATCGCAACGCCGGCATTGGCCACGCAGGGGGACCTGCTGCTCCGCGCCCGCGCAATCATGGTCGCGCCGAACGAGAACTCCAGCGGCATCACGCCTGCGTTTCCGACCGAGCGGGTCTCCGTCAACAATTCGGTCATGCCCGAGCTCGACCTGACCTATATGGCGACCAACCATATCGGGTTCGAGCTGATTGCCGCGACGACCAAGCACGGCGTGTCGGGCATTTCGGGGACGACTGGCGGGATCGGCAAGCTCGCCACGACCTGGGTACTGCCCCCGACGCTGACGGCCCAGTATCATTTCAGTCCCGCGGGCAAGATCCGTCCCTATGTCGGGGCAGGCATCAACTATACGATTTTCTATGCGACGAAAGCGACACCGGGGCTTGAAGCTGCGGTCGGTAAGACCAGTGTGGGCATGTCGGACAGCGTCGGATGGGCCGCCCAGGCGGGGACGGATATCGACCTTACCAACAAGGTGTTCGTCAACGTCGACTTGAAATACATTAGCATCAAGACCAATGCGACGCTGAGCACGACGGCGGCTGGCGTGCAGCGCGTCCACGTCGATCTCGATCCATTCGTCATTGGCATCGGCGTCGGCATCCGCCTCTAGACGTTCAGGACAAAGGGGGGCCGTCGCTGTCGTCGATCAGGACGCGCAGCGCGGCCCCGTCCATGTCGTCATATTGCCCATCGCGAACCGACCAGAAGAAGGCGGCGAGCCCCGCCAAGCCAAGACCAAGTGCCACGGGGATGAGGACCAGCAGCCCCGTCATCGGGCGGCCGTCCGCAGCCGGAGCGCATTCGCGACAACGATCAGCGACGATCCCGACATGGCCAGTGCCGCGACGAGTGGCGTGACCTGCCCGAGGATCGCCAGTGGCACGGCAATCACGTTGTACCCGATCGCCATCACGAAATTCTGGCGAACGACACGCATCGTCCGCCGCGCGGCGGCGACCGCAATGGGTACCGGCGCAAGCGCATCGCCCATGAAGACGAGATCGGCTGCCGCTTGTCCGACATTGCTCGCCGACGCGGGGGCCATGGAAACATAGGCCGCCTTCAGCGCCGGTCCGTCGTTGAGCCCGTCTCCCACCATCAAGACGTGATGACCGGCACGCTGCGCTGCTTCGACCAGCGCGATCTTGTCCTGCGGCCGGAGTGCGCCGCGTGCGGGGATACCGAGCAGGCGCGCGACTTGCGCGACAACGGGCGCGCGGTCGCCCGAAAGGATCGATGGGGCCAGTCCTTGCGAAGCCAGCCGCGCAAGCGCCGCCGCGGCATCGGGGCGGAGCGCATCGTCGAAATGGATCGTGCTGCGCCTGCCCCCGGGACCGGTGTAGTCGACCGCCATCAGATCCGTCGCGGCGGCATCGCTCATTGCGGCAGGGCGCCCGAGCCGGACGTCCGAGACTGCGAAACGACCGGACATGCCGGTGCCCGGCTGTTCGCCGATGTCGCACACATTGGCCGGGCCGACGCCGCGCGCAACCAGCCATTTTGCCAGCGACTGGGCAAGCGGATGGCGGCTTGCCTGCGCCAGCGCGAGAACGATGGACGCATCGACGGGCGAAAGTTGCGGTTCGCCGACGACCTGCGGCCGTCCCAGGGTCAGCGTCCCGGTCTTGTCGAGTACGACCCGGTCGGCCTCGGCCAGCCGTTCGAGTGCCGAGCCGTCCTTCACGATGATGCCGGCCCGCATCAGCGCGCCCGCCGCGACGACCTGCGCCACGGGCACGGCAAGGCCGAGCGCGCAGGGGCAGGTGATGATGAGCACCGCAACCGCAATGAGGATCGACTGGTGCCAGCCCGCGCCCGCAACCATCCAGCCGATAAGGCTGAGCAGCGCGAGCGTGTGGACGGCAGGGGCATAGAGACGCGCGGCCCGGTCGGCGATACGGACGTAGCGCGACCGGGACTGGGTCGCAGCCTCCATCAACCGGCCGATCTCGGCAATGACCGTCGCCGCACCGGCGGCCTGCACCCGGATCGTCAGCGGGGCATCGAGATTGATCGTCCCGGCAAGGACGAGCGTCCCCGGCACGGCCGGTTCGGGCAGGCTTTCGCCGGTGACTAGTGCACGGTCGACGGAAGATTCTCCGCTGACGACTACGCCATCGGCTGAAATCCGTTCACCTGCCGCGACGAGGACGCGCATGGCGGGCGCAAGCTCGTCGACATCGCGTCGCTGGGTCGTGCCGTCGGCGGCGATCACCGTCGCTTCGTGCGGGGTGGCGCGCATCAGCGCGGCGACACTGTCGGCCGCGCGCGCCCGCATGACGCTGTCGAGCAAACGACCCGCCAGCAGAAAGAACAACAGCATGACGGCGCCGTCGAAATAGGCGTGTTCGCCGCCCGTGGCCGTCTCGAACAGGCTGAGCGCGCAGGTCAGCAGCACGCCGATCGAGATCGGCACGTCCATGTTGGTGCGGCCATGGCGCACCGCAGTCCAGGCACTGGAGAAGAACGGGCGTCCTGCATAGGCAACGGCAGGCAAAGCGATCATGGCCGACAGCCAGTGGAACAGGTCGCGCGTAACGCCGCCGGCGCCCGACCAGACCGAGACGGACAGGAGCATAACGTTCATCGCGGCAAAGCCAGCAACAGCTAGCGCGCGGGCAAGCCTGCGGCTTTCGGGATCGGTCGACTGACTCGACGCATGGGCGATGAACGGATGTGCCGTGAAACCGAGACGTTCGATCGCGCCCTGCAAAGCGACGTCGTTGAGTTCGGGGAGATGCTCGATACGCACCCGCTTCTGCGTGAAATTCACGCGGGCAAGGATGACGCCGGGCAGCGCGGCAAGCCCGACCTCGACCTTGGCGATGCACGCGGCGCAGTGCAGGTCGGGAATCGTGAAGCTGCTCGTTTCGGCAGGAGCGGCTGGACCGAGCGCGGCGGGGGCGGTCATGAATGAATTTCGTCGTCGAATGCCGCTTTCGCGGGGGCATGAGCTACATCGATGTGCAGCAGCCAGCGCCCTGGGGGCTGGCGCGGGAGCGACCGGGCGGGTCCCGGCCCTTGGACAAAGCTGAGGCTGACCGGCGGCAGCGCGCCGAGCGGATGCGTCGCAGTCGCCGAGATGCTTGCGCCGTCAAGAGGGCCTGCAGCGGTCTTGATCGAGATCACCACATGGCGCCTCGCGTCGGTTGTGACGTCGGGTGCCCAACCAAGCGCCGCCTGTTCGCGCGCCTTCGCCAGCCAGCCATTATACTGCTGGCTGGCGACATAACTGTTTTCGACCACGGTCCCGCCGAAAGTCCCGATGGCAAAACGCGCCATGGTGAAATTGACGCCGACAACCACAGCGAAGAACGCAACCATGATCATTGCCATATGCCAGCCGGTGAACCTGTGCGTCATCACTCTTCCTCCTCAGGGCGCTCGAACACGCTGGCATCGCGGGCCATGCCGCCTTCGCTGTCGGTTGCATGGACGGTGAAGGTCACGTCGGTGCGTTCTTCTCCTCCGGCGGGGGCCGCGAGGAAGAGGCGCAGCTTGACGACCTGGTCGGCATCGGCCTTTACCGAAAGCCTCGTCGCCTCGCCGCGGGGGTTGGCCTCGTTCCACAGCACCGCGCCCGGCAGGCCCGACATCACCACGTCCATATGGCGCGGCCTATCTTCCATGTTTCGGATGCTGACAGTGTAGCTGTTGCGGATCGACCCATCCGACAGGCGCACCCAGACCGGGTTGCGGTCGCGCTGGACAGAGACATCGATGCGTTCGCGGCTGCCCAGCGCGAACGCCATGCCGAGGCCGATCGCCGCCCAGATCGCGAAATAGGCAATCGTCCGGGGCCGGAAGAGGCGCTTGAGCGGGGTTTGCGTGGGCAAGCCCTGCTTGGCGAGCGCGGTATCGATCGCGGTTGCATAGCCGATCAGGCGCTGGGGCCGGTCGAGCTTGATCATCACCTCGTCACACGCGTCGATGCACAGCCCACAGGTGATACACCCGATTTGCGCACCTTCGCGGATATCGATGCCGGTCGGACAGACGGCGACGCAGGCGTTACAATCGATGCAGTCCCCGCTCTTTGCATTAAGCCCCGTTTCGAGCGTTTCGACCGCGCGCTTGGTCCCGTGGCTGCGCGGCTCGCCGCGCCAGTCCTTATAGGTGACGATCAGCGACTTTTCGTCGAGCATCGCCGTCTGGATGCGCGGCCAGGGGCACATGTAGACGCACACCTGTTCGCGCATGAAGCCGCCGAGGACGAAGGTCGTTGCCGTGAGCACGCCGACCGTCATATAGGCGACGGGCGCGGCCTGCCCGCTCCAGAAATCGCGGACAAGTGTCGGCGCATCGGCGAAATACATGATCCACGCGCCCCCGGTCCAGAAGGCGATGACCAGCCAGACGGCCCATTTCGTCAGGCGGCGGGCGAGCTTGTCGATCGTCCAGGGCGCGTTCGCCAGCCGCAGCTGCGCGTTGCGATCGCCGTCGATGTAGCGCTCGACATGCTGGTACAGGTCGGTCCAGACCGTCTGCGGGCAGGCATAGCCGCACCAGGCGCGACCGACGGCGGAGGTGACGAGGAACAGCCCGATCCCGGCCATGACGAGCAGTCCGGCGACATAATAGAATTCGTGCGGCCAGATCTCGATCGCGAACATGTAGAAGCGCCGGTGCGCGAGATCGACGAGTACCGCCTGGTGCGGCGCATAGGGGCCACGGTCCCAGCGCAGCCAGGGCGTGACGTAATAGATCGCCAGCGTGACCGCCATGATCGCCCATTTCAGGCGACGGAAACTGCCATTGACCTTGCGCGGGAAAACCCGCTTGCGCGCTTCGAAAAAAGGTTCGGGGCCCGACAGTTCGTTAGCGTGGGCCATTGGCTGCAACATTGGCGACGGCCGTCTGCACCGGCGCGGGCGTCGCTTCGCCGCCGCCAAGCGAATGGACATAGGCAGCCAGCATTTTGACAGTCACGGGGTCGAGGCGCGGCCCCCAGGCCGGCATGACGCCGTAACGGGCATTAACGATCGTCGTGGTCAGCGTGGCGCGATCGCTGCCATAAAGCCAGATGCGGTCGGACAGGTTCGGCGCGCCGATGGTGCGGTTGCCCTTGCCGCCGTCGCCATGACAGACGACGCAATTCTGCGCGAAAAGGACAGCGCCGTTCTGCGAAGAGGGCGACGCCGCTTCGAGGCCCGACAGGGTGCGGACATAGCTGACCACGTCCTGAATCTGCGCGGGTTGCAGGATGCCGTCGCGCCCGAAGGCCGGCATCTGCGACATGCGCGTCGCGTCATAGCCCGGCGCGCGGATGCCGTTTTCGAGCGTGGTGTGGATCGCGTCGATGTCACCGCCCCACAGCCAGTCGTCGTCGTTGAGGTTGGGATAGCCCTTCGACCCCGCAGCCCCCGATCCGTGGCACTGGACGCAATGGACCTTGAATGCGGCGCGTCCGCCCTCTTCGGCCGCGTGCAGCAGCTTCGGATTGCCGAGGAGCCCTGCCATCGTCGTCGCCGCGATGGCGTTGCGCGTCGGCCCCAGTCGCCGCTGCTCGGCAGCCAGTTCCTTCGCCAGCTCGCCATGGCTCGTCCAGCCGATGACGCCCGGCGTCGCGCCGGTCAGGCCGGGAAGCGCCGGATAGGCGATCACATAGCCGATGGCGAAGATGATGGTCGCATACAGCGTCCACAGCCACCAGCGCGGCATGGGCGTGTCGAGTTCCTCGATGCCGTCCCATTCGTGACCGACGGTCGGTGTACCGGTTTTGTCGTCGATGCGCTGCTCAGCCATGGTTGGCGTCCTCGTCACGGAAAATACTCATGGCGGCGGTCTCGTGATCGACATGCGCGTGCGGGCGGAAGGTCCAGCCGACGAAGCCCAGGAACATCGCGCCCATCATCACCAAACCCCAGCTGTCGGCAAAATGGCGAAAGGCGTCATAGGTCATTTCGCCTTCTCCTGCGGCTCACCGCTCTTGAAATCGACCAGGGTGCCGAGCGACTGGAGATAGGCCACCAGCGCGTCCATTTCGGTCAGGCGCTTCGGGTCGCCGTCATAGTCGCGCGCCTGTGCCTTGGG
>JANMJZ010000157.1:0-58796 GCA_031371635.1 Sphingomonadales bacterium
CTGACCTTTTGTGGTCACTCGCGGGTCGCATGTCTCGGCCCTGAAGTAGCAACCGCGCATCTGCGCGCGTTCCCCGATTTCACACTGTTGCTTTCGGATGTTCTGTTGCCCGGTCAAACTGTCCGGGTACTCGCGGCCGAGCTGCGTCTCATCCGCCCGGACTTGCGGGTCGTGTTCGTCACCGGATTCAGCGGCGACATTGCCAGTGCCGATGCGTTCGGCCAGGATTCCGTCCTGCGCAAACCCTTTACCATTGGCTCACTGGGCGCGACAATCGAGGCTGCATTGGGGGAAGGCCCGATGACGACGCTGGAAACCCGCGCGGCAGCTTGATAGGGACCCGTATGTCGTCCTCCCGACGTTCCGGAATTGTGTGACTTTTTTCTCCGCCACCGACCGCTATCTGGCGCGCCTGATCTTCCTTCCGCTGGTAGGTTCACTGGTCATCGCTGCCATGCTGCTCGTGCTGGACCGCATGTTGCGCCTGTTCGATTTCGTAGCGTCGGAAGGCGGGCCGGTCAGCGTCGTCTGGCGGATGCTCGCCAATCTGCTTCCCGAATATCTGTCGTTGGGCATTCCGATCGGCCTGATGCTGGGCATCCTGCTTGCATTCAGACGGCTGGCGCTGTCGTCGGAGCTCGACGTGCTGCAGGCGGTCGGACAAGGTTACAACCGCATGCTGCTCGTGCCCTATTTGTATACGATCGTGCTGGCAGCGGTGAATCTGGGGATTGTCGGCTATGTTCAGCCGGTATCGCGCTTTGCCTATGAGGAGCTGCGCTTCGAACTGCGCTCGGGCGCGCTGGGGGCGTCGATAAAAGTCGGCGAGTTCAACAAACTCGGGAAGGACATGACTCTGCGCATCGACAAGAGCGAAGAACAGGGCCGCAAACTGTCCGGTATCTTCGTGATGGCGCGGCAAGCCGGCGGCAAGTCGCTCTCCGTGGCCGCCGAACACGGACAGTTCTTGGCGACCGACGACAAAGACGTCATCATCCTGCGCCTGTCGAACGGCACTCTGGTTCATGACCAGCCCGGTTTCCGCGCACCGCGCGTGCTGACATTCACGTCGCACGACCTGCCGATCGACCTTCCCAAAATGGAGGCTTTTCGAAAGCGCGGCGAGAAGGAAACCGAGATGACGCTGTTGCAACTTGCCCGCACCGGCGGCGACAAGGGCGTGCCGCTTAACATCCGCAACGAAGCACGGTCCAACTTCCACTACCGACTGGCCGAGGTGATGATGATGCTGTTGTTGCCTCTGCTCGCCATTGCGCTGGCCGTACCGCCGAAGCGATCGACGTCGGCCCTGGGTGTGTTCGTGTCGATCGTAATGGTGGTGACCTATCACAAGATCAACGAATATGCCCAAGGTCTGGGCGGTGCGCTCGGCGTGGTCGACCCGTTTTTTGCGTTGTGGATACCGTTCGCGCTGTTCGCCGCGCTCATTGTCTGGATGTATTACACGATTGCCTTCGTGCCCGGTGGTCAGCCGATTGGCGCGCTCGATCGGATCGCTGGCAAGGCGACGAAGGCATTCCGCAACATCTTTGCCAAGAAGCGCTGACCATGCCCGATTTCTTCCCGTCGCGCACCGTTACCATCTACATGGCAAAGCTGTTCCTCACGCGCAGCTTTGCCGTGCTGGCGCTGCTCGTGCTGGTGCTGCAGGCGCTCGACTTGCTGGGTGAGAGCGAAAAGATCTTGGCGCACCCCGGCAACGGACAGGCCCAGATCCTCGAATATGTTTCGCTGCGAATCCCCGCCATCATCCAGCGCTTCCTGCCGTTCTCCGTACTGCTGGGCACACTGATCGCATTCATGACGCTGAACCAGAACAGCGAAGTCATTGCGATGAAGGCAGCGGGCTTGTCCGCGCACCAGGTGCTGGCGCCCTTTATCGTGGCCAGCCTGCTGCTCGCTGCCGTGGCATTCGTCTTCAACGAACGCATCGTGACCCGCGCGGTGTCAACGCTGACGAAATGGGAGGCGGTCGAATTCGGCCCGATCCCGGATGCCCGAGGTGGCGTGACCAACGTCTGGGTGCGCGACGGCGACGATCTGATCCACGCCGACATCGCCAACGGGCGCGGCATGGACACGCGCCTGACCAACGTCGCGGTCTATGACCGGACGGGTGGAATCCTGAAGTCGGTGATCAACGCAACGACGGCAAGGCCGGTCCAGGGCGGCTGGGAATTGTCGAACGCTCAGGCCTTCGATGTCGGTTCCGGCGTGCGCAAGTCGCTGGGGACGATCAGGGCGGCAAAGGACGTGCGTCCCGACCAGTTCACGCTGGCCTCGGTCGATCCGCTCGGCCTTTCCTATACGCGACTGAAAGAGGCGATTGCCGATCTTGAGGCAGCGGGACGCCCGACGGCATCGCTGAAGGCCAATTTGCTGCACAAATTCTCGGGCCCGCTTTCGACCATCTTGATGCCGCTGCTTGCCGCAGTTGCCGCTTTCGGCCTTGCACGTTCGGGAAAGCTGTTCGTCCGCGCCGTGATCGGCATGGCGCTGGGCTTTGCATATTTCGTCGCCGACAATTTCGGACTCGCTATGGGCAATCTCGGTGCATATCCCCCGCTGCTTGCCGCCTGGGGACCGTTCGTGCTGTTCCTGGCGCTCGGCGAAGCGGTCCTCATCCGCACCGAGGAGTAAGCCGCCTCAGCCGACGGAACGCTTGCCCATCGTGCTTGCCGCCAGCCGACCAACCAGACCGGGCAAACCAGCGTAATTACCCTTGTGATAGGGTGACTCGGCCGTGACGGCAGCGGAAATGCGGCGGTGCGCCTCACCCAGCGAATGATAGGGTAGGCTCGGCAGCAAGTGATGCAGAGCGTGATAGCGCAGCCCGACAGGCGCCCATAGCGCCGGCAGCAGCGACGGCGGCGGCACATTGACCGAATCGAGATATTGCGCGGTGACGGTCATGGCCTCTCCCTCGTTCTCCCACAGATGTGCAACCAGCGTGCGGACCTGATTGAGCAGCATGACAGCCGACGCGACACCGACCCCGATCAGGAACAGCCGCAGCGGCACGACACCGGTTGCGACCATCGCGATGAGCGAGATCGCCCACACACTGCACGCGGTCTCCTGCCAGAACCATTGACGCTTAAGCTCGCCTTCGGGCGAGCGCCTACGGAATGCCGGGTTGATCTGCAGTCCTGAATAGCGCTGCACCACTATTTCGCGAAGCCGCGGAGACAGCAGCGAGAGCGGCGTAAGCACGCCAAACCGGAAAAGCACAGCAATTGGGGCGAGCAATGACGCAATAACGAATAGGGGCAAAGTCCACGGCTTCATCAGCGCCAGCGGCAAATATTCGGGATCTTCAACCGTGCCATAGCGCGTCCGCGCATGGTGCAGCGTGTGAACGCCTTCGTACATGAATGACGGCACCAGCATCGGCACGCCGACAAGAGCGTTCCAGCCAAAGCGGAAACCAGGCAGCGTCGAGTGCTTCACATGGGTGAGTTCGTGGATGAAGCTTCCCGCGCGATATAGCGCAAGAACGGCAACAACGGCCACCAGGATCGCCCAAACGGTAGGCAGCGCCATTGCACCATAAAGCGCGGCATAGCCCCCCAGCGCCGAAGCAAGGAAATCGGCCCAATAGAGCGCGGGCTTCGCAGTATTGATATCGCGCGTCAGTTCGGCAGCGGCACGCAACATGACCGTGTCGTCGGCAATGCGCGCGCGCACCGCGTTGCGACCGGCCGTTTCGAGCGTTTCAACCCTCACCCTGTCGAGGGAAACGGCACTATTTATGGTCGTCATCGATTGCGGCATTGCACAAATATAGTAGCGAGAGGGCGGCGATGCCAGTGGCTTGCATATCACCGGCGACAACCGTCGCTTGCCCTTTGCGCCCGCGACGGCGAAAGCTCGCCCGACACGGACCCCAATATGAAAAGGTGTGGCCGCTTGAAGATACGCCCCGTCCTGACCAAGGCCGACCGCACGGCTTTCGTCGAACTGCCCTACCGCCTTTACGCCAGCGACCCAAATTGGGTGCCGCCCCTGAAGTCCGAGGTGCACGGCCTGCTCGTTCCTGCCAAGAACCCGTGGTTCGAGCATGGCGAGGCGCAGCTGTTTCTCGCCGAGGACAAGGGTCGCGTGACGGGCCGCATTTCGGCGCACATCGACCATCTCGCGCTGTCGCAGCCGGTCGAACAGGGCATGGGTCCCGGCACGGGGATGTGGGGCTTTCTGGAGGCTGAGGACGGCGCCACCACGGCCGCACTGATCGCCGCTGCCGAGGACTGGCTGCGCGGCAAGGGCATGACCAAGGCGATGGGCCCGTTCAGCTTTTCCTACTGGGACGAGATCGGCCTGCTCGTCGAAGGGTTCGACCATCCGCCGACGGTGATGATGGCGTTCAATGCCGCGTCCTATCAGAACTGGGTCGAGGCGACGGGCTATGTGGGCGTCCAGGACCTTTACACCTATGCGCTGCCGATCGCCGACGGCTTTCCCGAGATCGTCAACCGGGTCGTCGCCTCGGGCGAGCGCAACGCGCGGATCCGCATCCGCCGCGTCGACAAGAGCAGGTTCGATGCAGAGGCCGCCATCATCATCGGCATTCTCAACGATGCATGGAGCGACAACTGGGGCTTCGTGCCGTTCACCGAGCGGGAGATCGAATATGCGGGGAAGAAGTTGAAGCCACTGGTTTTCAACGACCTGATCCGCATTGCCGAAGTGGAGGGCGAGCCTGCCGCCTTCATGATGACGATCCCCGACATGAACGAACAGCTGATCAAGTTCGGCGGCAATCTCCTGCCCTTCAACTGGGCGAAGTTGCTGTGGTGGCTTCGGGCGCCGCGCGCGCAGACGATGCGGGTACCGTTGATGGGCGTGCTCAAGAAATACCAGTCGTCGCGCGTTGCCAGCCAGCTGGCGATGATGCTGATCGAACATATCCGCCGCGATGCCGTCAGCAAATTCGGGGCCACACGTGGCGATTTCGGGTGGGTGCTGTCATCGAACGGTCCAATGCGATCGGTAGGCGAAGCGGTCGGCGGCAAGGTCAACAAGGTCTACCGGGTTTACGAAAAGGCGCTTTGAAATGACCGACTTCGCGCCACGCCGTGCGGCTTTCCGCCAGTTGCACCAACAGGGTTGCTTCGTGCTGCCCAACCCGTGGGACGCGGGCAGCGCGCGGCGGCTGGAGAAGCTGGGCTTCAAGGCGCTGGCGTCGTCGAGTTCGGCGGCCGCCCTGTCGCTCGGACTGACGGACTATCAGATCAGCCTCGACCAGTGCCTCGATCACCTGCGAATGCTCGTTGCGGCGACCGACCTTCCGGTCAATGCGGACTTCGAGAACGGATTTGCCGACAGCCCGGAAGAAGTTGCCGATAACGTGACGCGGGCAGTCGCGACGGGGATCGCCGGGCTGTCGATCGAGGATCAGCACGGCGGCGCGCTTTATCCGGTCGAGCTTGCCGTCCGGCGCGTCGCTGCATCGCGCGCAGCTATCGATGCGACGGGCGCGAATGTCATACTGGTGGCGCGTACCGAGGGGCGGCTCTGGGGCATCTCCTCAGCGCAGGAGGCTATCGAGCGGCTTGTCGCCTATGCCGATGCGGGTGCCGACTGCCTTTATGCTCCGGGCGTCACTGACAATGATGAAATTGCGGCTCAGGTAAGGGCGGTTGCGCCCCGCCCGGTCAACGTGCTGCTGATGAATCCGCAAATGTGCACTGCCGATCTGGCAGCACTGGGCGTTCGGCGGATAAGTACCGGCGGCGCGCTGGCCAACGCGGCCTGGCGCGGGTTCGATGCTGCTGCGGCAGCGCTCGCGGCGGATGCCGGCCTAGCGTAGGACGACCCAGGTCGGCGCGTGGTCGCTGGCCTTCTCGCGCCCGCGATACTCGCGATCGACGCCGGCATCGACCAGCCGGTCGGCCGCCTGTGGCGACAGCATCAGATGGTCGATGCGAAAACCGGCATCGCGGGGCCAGGCATTCATCTGATAGTCCCAGAACGTCCACAGCTTTGCCGTCGGGTGGCGCATCTTCAGCGCGTCGGTCCAGCCTTGCGCGTTCAGGCGACGGAACGCGGCACGACTTTCGGGCTGGACCAGTGCGTCACCGGTCAGCCCGTTCGGCGACCAAATATCCGCATCGGTCGGCACCACATTATAGTCCCCCGCAAGCACGACGGGCCGTTCTTCCTCGAGCAGCGCCGCAGCACGCGCATTAAGCCGGTCGAACCAGGCGAGCTTATAGTCGAACTTCGGCCCCGGCTGCGGGTTGCCATTGGGCAGGTAGATCGAGGCTATGATCAGGCCATCCACCTCTGCCTCGAGATAGCGGCTATGCGTGTCGTCGGGATCGTCGGGCAGACCACGCAGCCGCTCGACCGGATCCCCGCTACGCGCAAGAATGGCAACGCCATTGAACCCCTTTTGCCCATGCCAGATCGCGCCATATCCTGCGTCGCGGATGTCGCGTTCGGGAAAGGTCTCGTCGCTGGTCTTCAATTCCTGAAGCACCACGATGTCCGGTTTTTGCTCGTTTAGCCATTCGGTCAGGCGCGGCAGGCGAGCCTTGATGCCGTTGACGTTGAAAGTCGCTATTTTCACTAGATGGAAAAGCTCGATCCGCAGCCGCACCCTGACGCCGCGTTCGGATTAGTTACGCGGAAGGCCGCGCCTCCGAGCGATTCAACGTAATCGACTTCAGCGCCCGCAATAAGGTCGAGGCTGATGGGGTCGACGACCAGCAATACGCCGTCGCGTGTCGCAACGGAATCGTCCGCTTCAGGTGCGTCGGCCAGCGCGAATTTATACTGAAATCCCGAACAACCACCGCCTTCGACGGCCAGTCTCAGGACCGCGGGCTTGCCCTGCCGCTCGGCGATGGAAGCCACGCGGCGCGCGGCAGACTCGGTTAAGGCGACGGTGCTCATTTGCACGAGATAGGCCCACGAACAGCCAGCGACAAGTTATTCGCCCTTGGGTCCGCCGACTGCAAGATTGCCGCGCGTCTGCATGGCGACGAGGTAATTGGCCGACTGAAGGAAAGGCATCGGATTGACCGCGTGGCCGTCGAGGCGAACTTCATAGTGGAGGTGCGACCCGGTCGACCGGCCCGTCGATCCCATCCGCGCAATCAACTGGCCGCGCGCAACGCGCATGCCCGGCTGGACGAGGATCGCGGAAAGATGGCCATAGCGAGTCTGGATGCCTTTGCCATGGTCGAGCTCTACCAGATTGCCGTATCCATTAGCCCACTCGCCGCGCGATACGACGCCATCGGCCGTCGCATAAATCGGAGTGCCAAGCGGCCCGGGAATATCGACGCCTGCATGCATGGCAGCACCGCCACGGAACGGATCGCTGCGGACACCGAAGCCGCTGGTAAAGGTCACCGCATCGACGGGCCGCTGCGACGGGATCGCGACGATACCCTGCTGAAGCTGCTCGAGGTGCTTCCAGGATTGGAAAAGCGCGCGGAAAGCCGGGTCCGGCTGGCCCTTGGCGGCAGGCAGTGAGCTGGCGCCGGGGATCGGTTCATAAGGTCCGCCCATCGCACCCGAGACGCGGTGGAAACGGCCCGTGTCGATGCCAAGGCGTCCGATCGCCGCTGCCGTAGCCTGATAGCGGGCGTCAGTCGCACTGGCGAGGCGACCGGCGAGCTTGTCCTGATGCCCCTCGGCCGACGCCAACGGCGCAAGCAGGGCGCCCAACCGGGGCGAAGCGGTGCCGGACATTGCGGGCATTGAGGCGGGCATAACGCCCTTACCGGAAACGACCGCGTCGAGCATTGCCTGACGCTCCTCCAGACGCTTGGCATGATCGGCAGCGGCAGCACGAATGGTTGCCATTTCAGCTTCCATCGACGCGACTTTGGCATTCATGCGGGCGACGGCGACATCGCGCGACACGGCGGCCGTCATGGCTCCGGCGACGGCCGGCGCGCTGACGGCAAGCTGTGCTACCGACAGGAGCGCCAGCGTCAAAGTTGTTAAACCAGCGGTGGCGCCGGCAACCTGCACCTTCGCGGAGACATGGACCCGGCGCATCGAGCTGCCGTCATGGAGAAAAAGATCACGCGAGCGGAATTTATCGCGGAGCGAAGACACAAAGCTGCCCCGTCCGAACATGCGACCAAAACTCATTCAATCCCCCGCGACCATTTTTAAGGGTAAACTGGAACGACTCGTCGCCCTCCGCGTTTTCCGACATGCCGTCGATGTGCGCTTTGGACTTCTACGCCGGGGTATCCGATCGCGGTCCGCCTTCAACATGTCCGCGTCGGGCCGAACACGTCGCGCGACGAATGGTTACTATTGGGGCGAATTCGAACAGTTGTCAGTGTGACGGGCGCTCACGCCAGTGCGGCTGCAAGCACCGATTCGGCGTGACCGGCCACTTTGACCTTGCGCCAGACTTGAGCGATTCGCCCGTCCGTGCCGATCAGGAACGTAGCTCGTTCGATCCCCATGTATGTCTTGCCATACATGGATTTTTCCACCCACACGCCGAAGGCTTCGCAGACGGTGCCTTCGGTATCGGCCGCTAGCGCAACATTCAGGTCATACTTGGCGACGAATTTGGCGTGACTCCTGGCGCTGTCCTTCGAGATGCCCATGACCGCAACACCTGCCTTTTCGAATTCAGGCATCAGGGCGCTAAATGCCTTGGCTTCATTCGTGCAGCCAGGCGTGTCGTCCTTGGGATAAAAATAGACGACGAGTTTTCGACCCCGGAATGCGCCGATGCTCGTTTCCGACCCATCGGCGAGCGCCAGAGCCACGTCGGGCGCCATCGAACCCACATCAATCATCATGAATTTCCCCATCGCCGCGCAAAGCGCTCCAGTGACGGGTTACGCACTGCCGTGCCGACCCGAGTCGGGCAAGCAGGTCCGCCCAGTCGTGAGCACCGCACGCGCGGGCGACGACGGCCTGGCTCGACGCCACCGGCTCGCCAAGTCCCGGCGTTACCAGCCGCAATGTCACGAGCAACCGGGTCAGCAAGTCGTGCGCCTCGCCCAGTTGTGGCTCGACCAGACCGGCTTTTGCAAGCTCGGCGATTGCGAGGCGCAGGTCCGGGGAAAGGCCGATTCCGTGTGCCAACTGGGCAAAATGCACGGCAAATTCGAGGTCGACCAGTCCGCCCGGCTGGAGCTTGACGTCGAACGGTCCCGCAGGCGGCTTGTGGGTTGCAATCTCGCTCCGCATCTTGAGCACGTCGCTCAGGAGCTTTTCCCGGTCCCGCGGCTGGCTCAAGGTAGCTCTGACGATTTCCGACAGCGATGTTCGCGCGGCGCTCGAACCGAAGACAGGCCGTGCCCGAGCGAGTGCCATATGCTCCCACGTCCACGCGGCCTCCTGCTGGTAGCGCGCAAAGGAGTCGATGGTCGTAACCAGGGGCCCCTGGGTTCCAGAAGGGCGTAGCCGCGTGTCGATCTCGTACAATGCCCCCGCGGCCGTGGGCACGGAGAGCCCCGCCGTCACGCGCTGCGCAAGGCGGTTGAAATAATGCGTGGTCCCAAGTGGCCGCGCACCGTCGGACTCGCCCGAAAACTCGCCCGTGAACAGGTATATCAGGTCCAGATCAGATGCATGGGTCAACAGCCCGCCGCCCATTCTGCCCAGAGCCAGGATGACGAACTCACACCCGGCGACGCGGCCATGCGCGGCCTCGAAATCGGCAATTATTCTGCGGGTCACCGTTTCGATTGCGGCCTCGGCCAGGCGTCCATAGCTTGCAGCAACTTCTATCGGGTCACTGGCACCGGCCACGATCTGCGCGCCAAGGGCAAAGCGGTATTCCCCGACGACGTGTCGCACGTTGTCCAGCACGGCTTCGGTGTCGATGCCCTTCCCCTGCATTTCGCTGATCAGGCTATCCAGCTGCGGAATTGGGCCGAGCGCCGTGCGGTCGAGCAAACGATCCATCAGGCCCGGTTGCTTGGCGAGCGCGTCAGACAGGGTCGGGGCATGGCTCAGGATATCGACGAGCAGCGCCCGAACTGCCGGCCGGGCTTCGAGAAGTCGAAACAGGTTGATTCCGCTCGAGAGCCGTCCCAGCAACGTATCCAGCCGCGCCAGGGCTGAATCGGGATCCGGCGCTCCCGCCAGATCGGCAAGAATTCCGGGCAGCATTTCTTCGAATGCGCCGACTGCTGCAGCGCTGCGAATTGCGCGCACGCCGCCGGACCGCCAGCGCGCGATCCGCAAAGCAGCAGCTTCCGGAACGCTAAAGCCCGAAAGCATGGCGTAGGTTTCGGGTCGTGAGGCGGGACCGGATTCACTTCCTTCATCGAGCGCATCATATGCCGCCCCGACGGCCACGACGGGCCCGCGCAGCAAATCGAGCAACGCGCCACCGTCGGTCAATCCTTGCAGCCGCGCCACGGCGTCAAGGGCCGCAGGTTCGGCAGGCAGGGTATGCGTCTGGCGATCGTCGATCATCTGCAAACGGTGCTCGATCGTGCGGAACAGGCGATAGGAATCGGCAAGCATCCCTGCATCTGCCTCGGCGATCCAGCCGGCGGCTGACAGTGCACCGAGTGCGGGCAAAGTCGCGCCATGTCGTAACTCGGGATCCCGCCCCCCGTGGATCAGCTGGTGAATCTGTGCATAGAACTCCACTTCGCGAATACCGCCGCGTCCCCGCTTGAGGTCGTAGCCCGGCCCCAGCACCTGACCCTTGTGATGGCTGCGGATCGAATGTGTCAGCGAACGCAAATCGCCGATGGCGCCAAAATCGAGGCTGCGGCGCCAGACGAAGGGCTCGATCACCGCAAGGAATCGCTGCCCAAGGGCGACGTCTCCGGCGGCAGCGCGGGCGCGGATATAAGCGGCCCGCTCCCATGCAAGGGCGCTCGATTCATAATGGGTGATGGCCGCATCGACGGGCAAGGCTACCGGAGTTGCCTCAGAGGCCGGGCGCAACCGCAGGTCAACGCGAAAGACGAAGCCAGTGGCGTCGCGCGTTTGCAGCAAATCGACCACCCGGCGCACGATGCGAACGGCAGCTTCGCCGGGCTCCTCGCGGGTGCGGTGCGGTAGCGTTTCGGGGTCGTAGATGAAAATCGGGTCGATGTCCGAACTGTAATTCAGCTCGCGGCTGCCGTGCTTGCCCAGCGCAATCACGGCGAGACCCTGCACGGGTGCGCCCGGCACATGTCCGCCAATAGCGTCGGCAATGGCGACATTCAGCGCCGTATCTGCGAAGTCGCTGAGGGCGGCAACCAGCCGTTCGAACGGCCAAACGCCTGACAGGTCCGCAATCGCTATGGCCAGCATGTGTCGCGCGCGCATCCTGCGCAACGAAGTTCGTACATCGTTGCCGCCCGCTTCTGCAGCGATCGCCATAGCGAGCTCTGGCGAGATTCGCGAGGCCTCCACGATGTCCGGGTGCGCGTCAATCAGAGCGCGCAGAAAGGGCGATAGTGCCGTCGCGCGAGCAAGAGCGAAGTCGAAGACAGAAACCCCTGCGGTAGCGCCGGGAAGTGCGACCATCTTCTGACAATGCCTTTTTTTCTTTTGGAAACAACAGGTCAGCTGCGCGTTAGCGGCTGAATGGAACCGCTTGTAGACGATAGCATGCCTGAGCTCAAAGCGCCGACGATCGTGGTATACGCGGCGGCGCAACCGGGCGGAGACGCGATTGCGAGAACGCGGCTTGGCACGGGAAGCGCCCTTCGTCGTGCATATATCGTTCCCGGTGCTGCGCCAGACGATATGCTCTACTTACTCCGACAACTCGACAAATAGCTTAATTGCTCGATTGCTGGCTCAGCGTTTCGACCTCGCCCATGATCGTGTCGAGCGCACTTTGCGGACCTCGTTCGAAGCTGGCACGCGGTTCGAGGGCATTCCCGGATAGCAGCGCTTCTAGGGCGACGCGTCCTCTGGCCACCCGACTTTTTATTGTGCCGACAGCCACGCCGCAAATATCCGCAGCCTCCTCGTAAGCAAAACCTCCTGCCCCGACGAGGATAAGCGCTTCGCGCTGCGTCTGTGGCAAATGTTGCAATGCTCGTTGCACGTCTCCGAGTTCGACCTGGCGATCCTGTCCAGCGGGCGCGGCAAGCAGCCGATCCGCGGTAAGGTCGTCCCATTCCCCCGTAAAACGCGAGCGACGCATTTGTGACAGGAACAGATTGCGCAGGATAATGAACGTCCACGCGCGCATGTTCGTACCTGCCTGAAAGCGTGAGCGAGCTGCCCATGCCTTCATCAGTGTCTCCTGCACAAGGTCGTCGGCAAGATCGCGATTTCCGGACAGCGATCTACCGAACGCGCGCAACTGTGGAATGATCAAAGCAAGTTCTGCCTTGAACTCATCGTCCGAAAGCGCAATTCGTTCGGCGTCGCGGTCGAAGCCCTCGCCGGGCTTCTGCACCTGCATCATCAGCTCATCCAGCCCAATGCAACCACCAGCCCGAAACCGAGCACGACTAGAAGCAGTGACGCCGCCAGGACATAGCGCATGATGCCAGGCCCCGTGCCCGCGCGGGCTTCTGTCGTTGTCTCATGAATAGGTTGGCTGTCGACCATGTAGTTTTGCTCCCGATTGGCGCTGTAACGCCTTCAGCTATCGAGGAGTTCCATCACGCTGCCGGAACAGTCGCTTCGTCGAAGAACAATGCCTGGGCGATCGCGGCTTTCACCGTTGGCCGCTGGAAGGGTTTTGTTATCAGGAACGTCGGCTCGGGGCGTTCTCCGGTCAGGAGTCGTTCCGGGAATGCTGTAATAAATATTACAGGCACCGAAACCTCGTTCAGAATATCACGAACGGCATCGATTCCCGAGCTGTTGTCTGCGAGTTGAATATCAGCGAGCACCAAACCCGGCTTGGTCGACTTCGCCATTGCGACGGCCTCGTCGGCGGTCACGGCAATGCCGGCCACCTCGTGACCGAGGTCGCGCACGATGGTTTCCAGATCCATGGCGATCATCGGTTCGTCCTCGATGATGAGGACGCTTGCGCGCGTCTGCGACTCAATGTCTGCCAACGCTTCTGCGACCAATGATTCCACTTCAGCTCGGTCCGTTCCGATCAGGTAGCCGGCGTCTTCCACGGTGAATCCTTCCATGGCCGTCAGCAGAAGGGCCTGACGCGACTTTGGCGTCATCCGTGAAAGGCGCGCGCGAGCAAGTTCGCTGCGTGCGCTTTCATCGTCGCCGGCTCGCTCATCGACGTCGATCGATGAAGAATCCCAAATTGCCTGGAACGTGCGGTACAAGCCGAGGCGGGGATCTACATCATTGGGAAACTCATCGGGCGCGGCAACGATCGCTTCCAGTGTCGCCCGCACATATGCGTCCCCTTGCTTCTGGTTGCCTGTTAATGCGCGGGCATAGCGACGAACGAATGGGAGGTGGGGGGCAAGCTGCTGTCCCAGAGTCATGATAATAAACGTCCTTTACGCGTGTCGGCCGATCTTGTCGGAATGGCGCGGTCCTTGGCAACCCCCTTACCGGAATAGCCCGGACCGTTACGGTTACGAAATTCCCGCCGCGATGGAACCAACGAGTAAGATTTTAGTTTCATCGTGCGATGGGCAAATTTTCAATGTTGCGGGCTTCGTGATTAGTGGCAAATTCGGAAACAGTTTCAGGACGCGAGGACGCGAGCGCAACAGGGTGGCAGGTGGCAGAAACAAAAAAGACCAAGGTGTCCGCTAAGCGCGCATCCGTGACGCCGTCGGGGTCTGTGGCTGTGGAGGCTGTGGTGCCGGCACATGCAGTGCCGCACGATGTCGGCACCGCTTTGCGCAACGCTTTTCGCGCCACGGTCGAGGAAGAAATCCCCATCGAAATGCTCGATCTGCTCCGGCGTCTAGACTGACCGGGAGCTCATGAATGCAGTCGCCCGGGCGACCTGGCCTGGCCCTGGCCTTTATCCGGCTATCCACGAGTCAGAAGCTGATTCTGGTGCTCACGGTCGCCTTGATGCCACTGGGCGCTGTGGCGCTTCTTGTTTCGCTCCAGTCGGCTCGAACCGCGGACAAGCAAAGGCGGGTCGAGGTTCAGATCGCCGCAACAGAATCTGCGAGAAAACTTAGTGCTGAACTGACCTCGGACATTCTGGCCCTCGGTCAGGCGGCAAATGCGCTTGAAAAAGATCCCGGCGGTCGGAGTTCCTGCGAGCAACTCAATGCGCAAATGGCATCAAACCCGATGCGGCATACCCCAGTTGCCCTGTTCGGACCCGGCAGTTCACCGGTTTGCGCGAGTAAAAAGATTAGTCACCAGCGGCCGATCGTTCTGCTGACCGATGCTCAGCCTGTTTTTCGCCGCACGGGCAATGTGATCGATCTCATCGTGCCGTCGGGCAGCGGCACGGCCGTTGCCGTTGCCCAATACAGTCGCGCAAAGCTTGCGCGCTATGCGCGCCCCAGCGGCTTCACCTTGCCTTATCGCACGACGCTGGACATCGATGACGGCAATATCGAGCTTGAGGACACCCTTTTCGCCCGTCCCGTAACCCGCACTGAATCCGCTACCATTGCAGTCGGTATTTCGGCACTCGCTCTCACGATGACGGCAGCAGGCGCCGCGATCGGCATAAGTGAGGCATTGCTCGCTTTTCTGCCCATCCTGATGTGGGGCGCCGCAGTACTGGTCGGCTATTATGTCGTCGACCGGTTTCTTGTTCGCCCCTTGAAGGCACTGCGGGCGGCAGTGGGCAATTATGAACCGGGTTCCGCGCGAATCACCCTTTCTGAAACGCCGGCCAACGAAATACGCGAGCTAGAGACGAGCTTTACCGCATTTGCCGACAGGCTGGCCGAGCGCGAACGTGACCTGGAGATCGCGCTTGCCGACCAGGTGAAACTGACCCGAGAGGTGCATCATCGGGTCAAGAATAACCTCCAGGTGATCGCAAGCCTTATCAGCCTTCACGCGCGGGGAGAAACTGCCGAAGGTGCGCAGCTTGCTTATGCCGGGATCCAGCGGCGCGTCGACGCCCTCGCGATCGTCCACCGCAACCATTATGCAGAACTCGAAAAAAACGCCGGCATCGAGGTGAAAGCGCTGATCGGCGAACTGGTCGCCAATTTCCGGTCGAACGCAGGGCAGTCAGGTACGGCGCCAGTCGTCACGGTCTCGTCGATTGCCGATATGGTCGGACAGGACACGGCAATGCCACTGGCGTTTCTGTTCACAGAAGTGACCGAAATCGCGTTATTTTCCGATCCGACAGCGCCAATCTCTATCGGCGTGCAAACAGCTGAATCTAGCGGCACCGCGCGCTTGGAGATCGGATCGGCGTCACTGCGGACGCGCGACTCGACCAAGCACGAGGCCTCGCTAAGGATCGTCGACGCGTTGGGGCGGCAATTAAGATCGCACGTCGAATACGACCCAGCGATCGGTTGTTATTCGGTTCTTTTTCCCGTGCTTCAGCCATCCACGCGCGATTGAGTCTTTAACCAAAATTTTTTCCGCACGGTTGGAACCCGAAGCAGGTCAGCCCGTTTATGTTTCGAACGGCGACCTTTTGCCCCCCCGCTCTCGCCGTTCCAGTCACGGGTCCGAAGTTCTGGTCATCCCCCCGGCCAGCATTTCGGACCCAATTTTTTTGTCGGCTATGCTGCCTCGACCGAGCGACGACGCGACCGTTCGGTAAACCAGGTTGCGACCAGCGTCAGTTCGTACAGCACGCACAAAGGCACCGCGAGCAGCATCATCGATCCAATGTCGGGCGGCGTCAGAACCATCGCGATGCCGAACGAACCCACGATTGCGTAACGCCGTGATGCAACGAGTTGCGCTCGCGTCACGATGCCCCCAGCTTCGAGTAACATCAGCAATACGGGCAGCAGGAACGAGAGGCCGAAGCCGAACAGGAATTGCATCACGAATGTGAGGTAATTGCCCACCGCCGGCAGCGCCTCTTGCTGTACGCCACCCACCATACCCTGAAAATTTGCACCGAGTAGAAAATGCAATGCCAAGGGGATCGCGACGAAATAGGCGAGACTTGCGCCCATGCCGAAAAGGATTGGCGTGGCGAATAGGAACGGCAGCGCCGCGCGCTTTTCCTTCTTGTAGAGACCGGGTGCGATGAACAGCCATAACTGGTTGGCAATTATTGGGAACGCCAGCATGATCGCGGAGAAGAACGCAACTTTGAGCTCGACGAAGAACGCTTCGAAGATCTGAGTATAGATCAGCTTGTTCTGCCCGGCGACCAGCAACGGGTGGACGAGGACTGCAAATATGTCCCGTGCGAAATAAAGGCAGATGCTGAATGCAACGCCGAGTGCGGCAAAGCTCCACAGCAGCCGACGGCGAAGCTCGATCAGGTGGTCGAGCAGCGGCGCCTTCGACGCGTCGATGTCGGCATCGGCTTCACTCACGCAGGCTTTTCCTCTGGCGCAACCGGAGCCGGTGGTTTGCTGCCCAGAGCCGGAACGTCCGATGCAGGCAAAGGTGGGGGCGCGGGGGAAGGATCGGAGAAATCGACGAGAGCGCTATGCTCGGCCATGATGCGCGCGTTTTCCTCTTTCCACTTCTGCTCCATTTCCTCGAGTTCTGCCTCGCGGACCATGGCATCGAAGCCACTGCGGAACTGATTCGCCATGCCCCGCGCCTTGCCGACGAAGCGGCCGACGACGCGCATCGCCTTCGGCAGATCCTTGGGACCGATGACGATGAGCGCGACGAGCGCAAAAAGCACGAACTCGGACGGCGCGATGTCGAACATGGTGTAACGCCGTTCCTTCGTTCCGGGTGAAGGCGGAATTAAGCCTGTGCGTCCCGGGCCGCAGCAGCTGCCTTGGCCGCTTCGTGCTCGGCGATGATGTCAGCCGCCGTCTTGCCTTCGATCAGGGTAGCGGGCTTGGCGGGAGCGATCCCGTCCTCTTCAGCCATGCCTTTTTTGAAATTTTTCACGCCCTTGGCGACGTCGCCCATCATCGACGAGAAACGCCCGCCGCCCAGTAGCAGAATCGCCACGACCGCGAAAATGAGGATATGCGGAAGTGAGAGGCCCATGTGTCGATCTCCGTAAGTTGAGTGCTATCTAGTCGCTCTCGTCCGCGCTTTCCAGTTCCGTGTCGCTTTCGCCCATCTCCCAGCCGTCGGCCATCGGGTCGAGCAAGCCTGCGGCCCGCAGATCGTCGATGCCGGGCAGATCCCGGCGGTCGGCAAGTCCGAAGTGGGAAAGGAACTCCGGGGTAGTCGCATAGGTCAACGGCCGGCCGGGCAATTGCCTTCGCCCGGCAGGCGCGATCCAGCCCGCCTCCATCAGCACGTCGAGCGTCCCCCGCGAAATCTGGACGCCCCTGATAGCCTCGATCTCCGCGCGGCTGACCGGCTCGTTATAGGCAATAATAGCCAGCGTTTCGACCCCCGCCCGACTCAGGCGGCGCGCCGATTCTCGCGTTTCGCGAAGCAAATGCGCAAGGTCGGCCGGCGTCTGTAAATGCCAGCGACCGCCGCGTTCGACGAGTTCGATTCCGTGCCCTGCGTGACGCGCGGCAATGGCTGAAAGCGCATCACGTACGTCGGCAACGTCCAGACGTCGCGCGATGTCCGCGGCTTCCAGCGGTACCTCGCTGGCAAACAGCAAAGCCTCCACCGCCCGCGCAAGATCGTCAGGCGTCTTCACGCGGCTTTCACCAGAAGCGGGCCGAACGGCACGTCCTGCCGCAGGTCGAGCAACCCACGACGCGCGAGCTCGAGCGTGGCGACTACCGTCGAGGCGAGCGCCGACCGCCGAAAATCTGGATCGCCGATACGCGGCATGAGCGCGGCGATCGCCGTCCAGTCGTGCATACGCCCGACCAGCGCCTCCACACGGGCGATCGCGGCGTCAAGGGTCATTACGGGGCGACGGCTGACCTGGTGAAGCACGGGCGCGCTGCGCGCCTGCACCCGGCCATAAGCTGCGATGAGGTCAAAGAGACTTGCCTGCCACCGCACCTGACGGTCGGTCGCCAGTCCTTCAGGGCAGCCCCGCAAGAACACGTCGCGACCAAGCCGGTCGCGTGCCATTAGCCGCGCGCCGCTGTCGCGCATCGCCTCCAGCCGCATCAGCCGCTGCTGCAGGCGCCACGCGAGTTCTTCGGGACTCGGATCGGCCTGTTCGGCTTTGGGGAGCAGCAAGCAGGATTTGAGATAGGCAAGCCACGCGGCCATCACGAGATAATCAGCGGCCTGGTCGAGGTGCGCTGCACCGGCGCGCTTTAGATAGTCGAGATATTGATCGACGAGCGCCAAGATCGAAATCGCCCGCAAATCCACTTTCTGCGACCGCGCAAGCGCCAGCAAAAGGTCCAGCGGCCCTTCCCACGCGCCAAGATCGACGGTGAGCGGAGCGTCGTTCTCGATCATGCAAGCGCCAGCAGCTCGTCGCGCTTTGCGATCAGGTCGGGCAGTGCCGCAAAGTCGTCGACCGGCGCAATCGTGGCCATCGCGCGCGCCAGTCGCTCGCCTCCGACTGTTGTTATCGCCGGAAGGACGTTCGCAATGCCGACCATTTCTTCCATCCGCCCCCAGCAGTTCAGCGCCACGTCGCAACCAGCGGCCACAGCCCCTGCGGCACGCGACGGAACGTCGCCCTTCAGCGCCTGCATGTCGAGATCATCGCTCATCAGAAAACCGTCGAAGCCGATCCGTCCGCGAATGATATCCCGGATGATCGTCGGGGACAAAGTCGAACAGAGCCCTGTATCCCATGCCGGAAACATGATGTGGCCCGTCATGCCCATCGGCGCGTTATTTAGCCGGTGGAAGGGTTGCAAATCCTGTTCGAGCATCGCCTCGTCCGCATCGACCACCGGCAGATCGTAATGGCTGTCGACCTGCGCGCGCCCCTGTCCGGGCATGTGCTTTACCACGCCTACGACGCCGCCTTCGCGCAACCCGTCGATCACGGCGCCGCCGAGCGAGGCCACGCGCAGCGGATCGCTGCCCAGGGCTCGATCGCCGATTGCCGCGTGGGTTTCGGGCGTACGGACGTCGAGGAGTGGGAGGCAGTCGACGGTGATACCGACCTCGGCGAGCATCAACCCCAGGGCCCGGCCGTTGACGCGAGCAGCTTCCAGAGCGGAGATCGGCGCAATGTCATAGAGTGCATCGAAGGCGGCTCCTGCCGGAAACGCCGGCCATTCGGGTGGCTGCATTCGCGCGACGCGCCCCCCTTCCTGGTCGATGAGGATCGCGACATCGTCGCGCCCTTCGAGCGCCCGCAGGCTGTCGGTCAGCGCACGTAACTGCACGCGATCGACGCAGTTACGCTTGAACAGGATATAGCCCGCCGGCTTTGCCTCGGCGAAGAACGCACGCTCGTCATCGGTAAGGACCGGCCCGGACAGGCCGAAAATCGCAGGTGTCATGCCCGATGGCATACCCTTGCCGCCGTTGCCGTCAATCGTGCGATCAGTTGACTTGGATGCAGTTTTCGCCTGCCGCCTTCAGCTTGGCGCAAATGCCAGCCGCCTGGGCTCCCGCATCGGCGCGCAGCCTGTAGACGGTCGATCCGCCAACTTCGGCGGCAACGATCTGGTGGGTCAGCGGCGCCACATAGGCGTAGCGCGACGAGAGCGATGTCCATGCGGTCGTCGCCTTCGCCTCCGAACCATAGGCGCCGAGCTGAACCATCGAGCCACCGGCCGTCCGCACCGGCGCAACGACGACCGGCGTCTTGGCAACGAGCTTGCCGCCCGGCTTCGGCACGGCAACCGTGGTGTTCGCGGCGGCCTTGCCGGTCGCATCGGCCGTGGCGGTGCCCTTTACGCCCTTCACGGGCGCTTCGGGCAGCGCGTTGGTATCGATCTTGCCGGTCGCTTCGGCACCTTCCGATGTCGCAAAACTGCTGTCGCCCTTACCCTCGACCTTCATGCCGCCGGGCGCCTCGGGCTTGACCTTATAGTCGCCTTCCGCCGCCGCGATCAGCGTGGGGTCGGTCGTGTTGGCCGGCGCGCTTTTCGACCGAAGTGCCCAGACGCCCCCGATCACGATCCCGAGCGCCACCAGCGCCGCAACGATCAGCGCAACCAGCTTGCCGACGGAGACGCCTTCGCCGCCATCCTCATCATCGACGGCTTCGAGCCAGGGGAGGCGGTCCTCGTCCATCGCTGGGTCCCGCGCGCTGTCGCTCACCTTGATTCTCCCGGCTCACATTTCTTCAACGGCAGCCACCCCCATGATCGCCAGGCCGTTTCGGATGATCTGTCCTATTCCATCGACGAGGAAAAGGCGTGCTGCACTTAAGGCGACGTCGTCGGCCACGACAACCCGCCGATCGGTACGCTCGTGTCCCAAATTGAAATAGCCATGAAACGCAGCAGCCAGGTCGTAGAGATAAAAGGCGATCCGGTGTGGCTCGCGCGCCAGCGCCGCCGACTCGACGATCCGCGGGAATTGTGCGGCGAGCTTCACGAGTTCGAGGTCCTCGGCGTCCAGCCGAGCAACGGCGTTGCCATCGGGGGCAATACCTGCCTCGGCCGCCTTCCGACCGATCGAACGGATGCGGGCATGAGCGTACTGAACGTAGAAAACGGGATTATCCTTCGACGCTTCGACGACCTTGGCGAAGTCGAAATCCATCTGCGCGTCCGCCTTGCGCGTCAGCATCGTGAAGCGGACGACGTCCTTGCCGACTTCGTTCACGACGTCGGCGAGCGTCACAAAATTGCCCGAGCGCTTCGACATCTTCACCGGTTCGCCTGCGCGCAGCAGACGGACCATCTGGATGAGCTTCACGTCGAACGGCTTGCCACCCGTCAGCGCCGACACCGCTGCGCGGATGCGCTTGACGGTACCGGCATGGTCAGCGCCCCAGATGTCGATCAGCGCGTCGGCACTTTCCGATTTCTGGAAGTGATAGGCCATGTCGGCGCCGAAATATGTCCAGCTGCCATCGGACTTGCGGATCGGGCGGTCTTGGTCGTCCCCAAAGGCCGTCGAGCGGAACAACGGCAGGGTGACCGGCTCCCAATCGGGGTCGACCTCTCCCTTTGGCGCTTCGAGTTGGCCGTCATAGACGAGGTCGGCGGCGCGCAGCACCGCTTCGGCCGCCTCGGGCTTCTTCGCTGCCTGTACCGCAGCTTCCGACGAAAACAGGTCGTGATGGATGCCGAGCAGGGCGAGGTCTGCCTTGATCAGCTCGAGCATCGCCGCGACCGCCTTGGTGCGGAACAGCGCAAGCCAGTCGTTTTCGGGCTTACCGACGTATTCGGTGCCGAACTCGGCAGCCAATGCCTGACCGACCGGAACCAGATAGTCGCCGGGATAAAGTCCTTCAGGGATTTCGCCGACGTCCTCGCCCAGCGCCTCGCGGTACCGCAGGTGCACCGACCGCGCGAGGACATCGACCTGTCCGCCCGCGTCGTTGACGTAATACTCGCGTGTGACCTTGTGCCCGGCCCATTCGAGCAGGCTGGCCAAAGCGTCGCCGACGACGGCCCCGCGGCAATGGCCCATGTGCATCGGGCCCGTGGGGTTGGCCGACACATATTCGATGTTGACGATCGACCCGCCGCCCAACGCCGAGCGGCCATAGCTGTCGCCCGCCGCATGGATGGCGGCAAGTTCGGTGCGCCAGATGTCGTCGGCCAGCCGCAGGTTGATGAACCCCGGACCGGCAATCTCCACCGACGTCACGCCGGTGACAGCCGCCAGTTCGGGCTTGAGCAGCTCGGCCAGCGCACGTGGCGCGAGCCCGGCACCCTTCGACAGGACCATGGCGGCATTGGTGGACAATACGCCATGGCTGGGATCGCGCGGCGGCTCGACCGTGACATTCGTGCGCGGCGCCTCCGCGACGGCGGGAACCCGGGCGAGCGCGGCATCCAGCTGCGCAGTGAAATTCTTGTACAGTGTCATGATGCGGCGGCGCTTAGGCGACTTTGCTGGCGGGTTCCAGCATGTCCCGATTATGATGGATATGGGCTCCGGCGCCAGGGCTTCCGACCGTGCGTGCCACGGCCGCCGCGACATCGCCGGCTGCAATGGCGGCACCTGTCGTGCTGACGCCGCGTCAGCGCGTTCAAGACCGGACTGAACAGGAAGCCCAGCCGCTCGGCGAAACGGTGATCGCCCGTCCGGGCACCGACTAGGATGACGTTCATGTCGGCCAGCTTAGCCGCAGGTACGGAAGCATCAAACCGGGGCCTCAGGTCCGGATCAGCGTCTCGCCGAACCTGTCGCCGGTTTCGTCGGGAAAGAGCGCGGCGCGGACGCGCACAGGATCGAGCCCGTAATGCTGCGCAAGCGCAGCGCCGATCAGCGTATCGAGGCTGAGCGTCGGCTTCAGGTCGCGTCCTTCGTACAGGTTCGCGCCAGAAAGGCCCGGCCAGTCGGCCACGACCCTACCCCCGGCGATCCGCCCGCCCAGCAGCATAGCGGCAGATCCGGTGCCATGATCCGTGCCGCCGGTGCCGTTTACGGCCACGGTCCGGCCGAATTCAGTCGCAACGACGACCAGAGTGTTCGCCCATTGCGCGCCGAGGCCGTCCCTGAGCGCCGCAAGCATGCCGTCCAGCCCCTTCAGCTGGGCATTCAGCCGCCCGGTCTGACCCGCATGCGTATCCCAGCCGCCGGTTTCGATCATCGCGATGCGCGTCGTCGGACCCATCAGCAGCCGCGCCGCAAGGGCGCCAGTCGCCGCAGCGTTCTTGCCACCGGCATCGCTCAGGTCGCCGGTCATCGATCGGGTGGCCATCGCCTGTTCCCACAGGCCGTGGAGCTGCGGGTCGGCGGCGTACATGGCGGAGACACGCACGAGCAGATCGTCGGGCGCATCGGGCAGCGCCGATGGCGCATAGGATGCGACCTCGACCTTGCCCCGCAGAGCCGCCGGGATCGTCGACGAGATCGCAATGGCATCGCCTTCCGCCTTCGGAAGCAGCGCGAGGAAGCGATTCAGCCAGCCGTCCTTCAGCTGATAAGGCTGGGTACCGCCGGTCTCGAGGACATTCTGCCCGTCGAAATGCGAACGGTCACGATAGCGCGAGGCCACGGCATGCGCGAACAGCGCCTGCTTGTCGCCGAACATCTTAGCTGTCTCGGTCAGCGCCGGATGGAGCGTGAACATGCCGTCGAGTTTCGTCCCGGCGGGCACGGCCAGGCTGCCCCGTGCCGCGACGAAGCCCGGATCGCCGGTCGGCATCACGATGTTGAGGCCATCGGCCGCCCCGCGCTGTATCACAAAAACGAAGCGTCGTTCCGTGGGCGCGGCAGCAAAGGCGATCGACGGCAAGGCCGCTACACCAGCACCCGCAAGACCCGATGCTAATACGCCGCGCCGTCCGATGTTCAGGTCCAGCATCATTACCTCCGCATGAATTCGGGCGAAACGAGCATCAGCGACAATCCCTCGACGGGACTTTCGCACCGGCCGATTGCCGCTAGTGTCGCCGCACTACCGCCGCCGGGCAAGACATTTCCTGCAAGCCTGCGCGCATCGAAGGCGGCCCCGCCGACACGTGTTGCAATGCGTGCCGCCGCCTCGACCCGGCGCATCAACGCATCGGGCCCGGCCCAGCTGGCATCGGTGTCTTCATAACCGGCGGGCGAGCCCGGCTTCCAGACGGGCTGGCCAAGCTGATTCATCAGTCCCGCAACCGCCTGCCCCTGGACTTCGCGCGTGCCCACCGCGCGCAGCGCCGATATCGACCAGTCCCAGGGAGTCTTGAACTTGCCCGTGCCGGGGGCCGCGACTTCGGGCGCCTCGATCAGGATGCGATACAGTGTCGGCAAGTCTCCGCCGGTCGACAGGAAGCTCGCGGAGAGCCGGTCGACAAGCGTGGACGGCGGCACATCGCCCGTAAAGTGGCGCGCGAGCTTAGTCGCGATATGTCGGGCGGTAGCGGGGCTGCCCGCCAGATCGGACAAGACGGCACGCGCCTGCGCCTCGCCGCCCTGCGCATAACGACGTCCCATGATCGTCCGATCTCCGGGCTCGTGGAGCGCAGGCGCAAACACGAACGCGCCCGGCGAACCGGCAGCGAAACGCGCCATCGGGCCACGGGTTATTCCCGCGACCGTCCAGCCGGTCATGGCTCGCGCGAACTCGGTGACATCGGCCTGCGCATAGCCGGTCCGGACGCCCAACGTGTGCAACTCCATGATTTCGCGGGCCAGGTTTTCGTTGAGCCCGATCTTGCGCTTGCCGCGGGCAGCGACGACCTGTCCGACCTGGCTGTTCGGGCCGATCGATTGCGCCTGGTCGAGGTAGATCAGCATCGCGGAATGCGTCTCGACGGCGAACAGCATGTCCCTGAACTTGCCAAGTACATGCGGGCGGACCGCCTCGACCTCCAGCAACCCGCCCATGCCGATGACGGGCAGCTTGTCGATCGAGACGGCGAAATGGTTCGACCAGAAATGCACCATTCGCTCAACGAAGGGCGCGGTGGCTGTGAGCGCGGCGTTGGCGCGGGCGCCGACCAGCGCGATATACTCGCTACGCGCCACCTCGCCCGCATATTTGCGTGACGCCTTGATCGCCTGCTGCACGGTCTGCCCCGATGGCGCGCCATTGTTGCCCCCGGCCATCTCCGTTGCCCGCTCCGCTTTGGAGCCGACCTGCTGGCGATAAGCGCGCGTCTGTTCGAGATATTCGGCCAGCCCGGCGGCAACCGTTGCCCGGGTGGGCGCCGCTGCAAAGGCCGCCGGCTTCGGATCGAAGCGCGCGAACTGGTCGAGCGTGGCGCGGCGCGCATCCGTGCCTCGCGAGTCGTCGGGGCGGACCCCAAGGCCGAAGCGGCCGGCAGCAGTGGCAAAATCGAGCATGGGCAACCTCTGCAACGATGCAACACATGCGGGTGGCATGCCCTTCCCGAACGTACGAGGCGCGAAAGACCTTTGCCGCCGGCATCATTTATTCTTCAGAGCCAAGCAGTTATCAATATTTGAACAGCAAAGCTTGCTCGGGTCCTGGGGCATCGCCACAAGTGACTTGGTCGCATACGGGGGCAAAGTGGCAGGTGTCGGAAACGAAGCGGAGCGGGCGGCGGTCGACGGCCGCTTCGACGCCGCGCACCGCGCGCTGATTTCCGACAAGAGCATCCAGTTCGACATGGCGCCGTTCGCGCCGCCACCGCCCCCCAAATTACCGGAATGGCTCGAGCCGCTCGCCAGGTTTCTCTACTGGCTGTCGCCGGCCTTCCCCTATATTTTCTGGGGCGCGGTCGCGGCGGTGGTGCTCACTGTCCTGTATTTCGTACTGTCGAACGTCGATGGCATCGAATGGCCCCGGCGGCGAAAACGTGACAAGCGCGCCGCAGCGGACATCGACGAGTGGCGACCCGAAGAGGCCGAAGCGCGCGCGCTGCTCGCCGAAGCCGAAGCACTGGCTGCCCAGGGGCGCTACGCTGAGGCCGCACGCCTGCTGTTGCTGCGAAGCGTCGAGGACATCTCGCGCCGCTTGCCGCAGTTCCTGAAACCGTCGCTTACCGCGCGCGACATCGCTGCTGCCGACGAACTGCCCGGCGCGGCCCGACCGGCGTTCGACGCGATCGCCCGCGTGGTCGAAGTCAGCGCCTTCGGTAGCCGGTCCGTCAACGAGGCGGCCTGGGCAGAATGTCGCGCCGCCTATGCCCGCTTCGCTACCCCCGCGACCTGGAAAGTGGCGCATGGCTGAGCGCGCATCGGACAATCCCTTTTCGGTCCGGACCGTCGCCATCGTCGTGCTCAGCGGCGCGCTCGCGTTTCTCGGATTCCTCTTCCTCATGGCCTATGCGCCCCAGATGAAGGCGCGCGGATCCGCCGGCCCGCTGCCGCTGTCGAAGTCGGCAGTCGGGTTCTTTGGGCTGTACACCTTGTCCGAGAAGACCGGTCGACTGACTGCGTTGGGCGCCAACGAAAACCAATGGCGCGCACCGGGCTTCGTGATCGTGACAATTCAGCCCGATACCGATGTCGAGCGATTGCGGCGGCTGGTCGCGACACGGCGCCAGATCGGGGATTCGAAGACGCTGTATATCCTGCCGAAATATCAGACGTCGCCCATGCTGCTCACCCCGTCATGGGTGCAGAATACGGGAATGCTCCAACCGCAATGGGCGCCACAGTTGCTCGAGGTCTTCGGCCGCATCCGTTTTGCCGAGGAGGTATCCCCGAAAGGCGCGCGCATCGGAGGCGTTCGCGGCGGCGAAATGGACGGTATCGAGGTCGCCGCACCCCCGACGCTGCATTATATTGCGCAGGGCATGAAGCCAGTGCTCGTCGACAGCGGCGGCGACATCGTGCTCGGGCGGACCGACCTCAGCAACGGGGCGGCCGATTACATACTTGCCGATCCCGACCTGCTGTCCAACCAAGGCCTGAAGACACCACAAGGCGCGCGGGTGGCGCTTGCAATCGTCGATGCCCTGCGTGCCGGTCCGGAGGATTCGGTGGCGTTCGACCTGGCGCTGAACGAGCAGGGCTCGCGGAACCTGTTGCAGCTGATGTTCGAGCCGCCGTTCCTCGCGCTAACACTGGCCGTGCTCGCAACGGCGCTGCTCGTCGGAATCCATGCCTTTGGTCGCTTCGGCCCGCCGCTCGCCGAGCCACGGGCCATTCCCTTCGGCAAGCGTGCGCTTGCCGAAAACGCCGCGATCCTCATCGGTCGCGCGGACGCGGTGAAGCGGCTCGGCGATCGTTATGTCGCAATAATCCGCGAAAGCGCGGCGCAGGCGCTCGGCGCGGGGGCGCTCGACCCATTGGCACAGGAACAATGGCTTGCCCGCCTGCCCATTGCCCCGAGCGGCGCGTTCGCCGAGCTGGCCGAACGGGCCCGCACGGCCCCCAATTCCGACGCGATGCGGTCTGCCGCACGTGCATTGCATGACTGGAGAAACGAGGTGGTTCGTGACCGTTGACGACGTAAAGGCGCTGGGCGCCCGTATCAGGGGAGAAGTCGGCAAGGCGATCACCGGGCAGGAAGGCACCGTCGATCTGCTGCTCGTGGCGCTGTTCGCGCGCGGCCATATCCTGCTCGAAGGGCCGCCGGGCACTGCGAAAACTTTCCTCGCCCGCTGTTTCGCACGGGCGACCGGTCTCGATTATGGCCGCATCCAGTTCACGCCCGACCTGATGCCCGGCGACATTATCGGCGCCAATCTGTTCAACTTCCAGACGTCGACCTTTACGCTCACCAAGGGGCCGATCTTTACCGAGCTGCTGCTTGCCGACGAGATCAACCGCACCCCCCCTAAAACCCAGGCTGCGCTGCTCGAGGCGATGCAGGAACGCTCGGTCACCTTCGACGGGACCACGCACCCCCTCTCGGCCAATTTCATGGTCGTCGCCACGCAGAACCCGATCGAGCAGCAGGGCGTCTATCCGCTGCCCGAGGCGCAGCTCGATCGCTTCCTGTTCAAACAGGTTGTCGACTACCCGAGCGCAGAAGAAGAAGTCGCCATCGTCGCCCGCCACGGCAGCCGCTTCGGGGCGCCGCAGATCGAGGAATGGGGCATCGGTGCGGTCGCCGACTCGGGAACGCTCGATGCAGCAGCGGCAGCCGTGGCCAGTGTCGGCCTGGTCGACGATGTCGTCCGCTACATTGTCCGACTCGTCCGCGCGACGCGCGACAGTGCCTCGCTCGAAACCGGCGCCTCGCCCCGCGCGGCGGCCATGCTGGCCAGCGCCGCCCGCGCCCGTGCCGCGCTCGACGGGCGCGACTATGCCATTCCCGACGATGTGAAGGCGCTTGCCCTGCCGCTGCTGCGCCACCGCGTCATCCTGTCGCCGGCCGCGCAGATCGACGGCAAGCGCGTCGAAGCCGTGGTCGCCGAACTGATCGCGCAGGTAGAGGCGCCGCGGTGACCCTCGCATGATCTACCCCAGTGGCCGGGCTGCGATTCTTACCGCTGGGAGCGCCCTGCCGGCGATCACGATCGCAGTGCTCGTGCCCGCCTATTGGTATGCTGGGCTTATTATTGTGCTGCTGGTACTGGCGCTGACGGCGGCCGATGCGCTCGCCACGCCGGGGGCTAAGTCTTTGCAGGCGGCGCTCGCGGCCCCGCGCGCGGCCTATGTGGGTCAGGAGGTCACCCTCGACATAACGGCGCGGGTCGGTAGGGGCCGCCGGTTCGAGGCCGTCGTCGAACATGACGCGCGGCTGGTGCCGGCTGCACCGGGTTCGGAGGTAACGAACGACGGCCGCACCATGGCTTTCACAGCCGTGCGACGTGGATCTGCCGTCATCGACGCCTTGTGGCTCCGCTGGCCGGGGATGCTGGGCCTCGTCTGGCGACAAAAGCGGATCGACCTCGACCGCAGGATCGCCGTGCTGCCCGATGTCCGCCCCCTGCGCGCCGAGGCGCTGCGGCTGTTTCGCCGCGACGCCAGCATCGGCGAAATCGTGCAGGTCGATACCGGCGCCGGCGGCGAGTTTCAGGCGTTGGCCGAATTCCGCCAGGGCATGGACCGCCGCGCCATCGACTGGAAGGCGAGCGCCCGCCATGGCGGTCTGATCGCCAAGGAATACCGCACCGAGCGGAACAACGATATCGTCTTCGCCATCGATGCCGGGCGCCTGATGTGCGAGCCGGTCGAAGGCGTCCCCCGCATCGACCGCGCAATCTCGGCCGCGCTGACCGCTGCATTCGTGGCGCTCAAGCTGGGCGACAAGGTGTCGCTCTTCGGCTTCGACGCGCGCCCGCGCATCTCGAGCGGCGCAGTCTCCGGCATCGCCTCGTTCGCAACCTTTCAGGGGCTGGCGGCCGAGCTCGACTATTCGAACGAGGAAACCAACTTCACCCTGGCGCTGACCACGCTCGGGTCGCAGCTCAAGCGGCGTTCGCTGGTCCTCGTCTTCACCGATTTCGTCGATCCAACGAGCGCGGAGCTGATGCTGCGCAACATCGGCCGACTGGCCGAGCGCCATCTCGTGCTATTCGTCCTCATGCACGACGTCGAGCTGGAGACGATGGCGAATGCCGCGCCCGAACACAGCGCCGACGTTTCGCGCGCCGTAATCGCCGCCTCGATGCTGCGCGAGCGCAGGATCGTCGTCGCCCGGTTGCAGCGGCTGGGTGTCCACATCGTCGAGGCGCATCACGACCGCGTCGGGACTGAGCTCGTCAACGCCTATCTCGGGCTCAAGCGGCGGAACCTGCTGTGAGCCAGGACTCGACCATTTTCCGTGCAGAGCGTGAGGCGGACTGGCAACGGCTCGAGGGGATGCTCAAGCGAATCGAGGGCCGCAGCCCGCGCGCGCTCAGCGACGATGAACTGCTCGATCTGCCGCTGCTTTATCGTTCGACGTTGTCGTCGCTTTCGGTGGCGCGCGCGACCGTGCTCGACCGCGCGCTGATCGACTATCTCGAGGCGCTGTCCTTGCGCGCCTATCTCGCGATCTATGGCGCGAGCGGCGGCTTCGGCCGGCGGCTTGCGCGTTTCTTCCTGACCGACTGGCCGACCGCGATCCGGGCGTTGTGGGTGGAGACGCTCGTCGCGCTCGCGGTGCTCGTCGCGGGAACCGCCGCAGGGTTCCTGCTCGTCCAGAGCGAGCCCGCCTGGTTTGGGTCCATCGTCGGCAGCGACATGGCGGGCGGGCGAGGGCCCTACGCCAGTGCGCAAACCCTGAAATCGATCCTCTATTCGGACGGCAAAGAACTGGACGGGCTCAGGTTTTTCGCCACCTATCTCTTCACCCACAACGCCCAGATCTCGCTCGCGTGCTTCGCGCTCGGCTTCGCCTTCGGCGTGCCGACCTTGTTGCTCGTCTTTTATAACGGCGCGTCGCTCGGTGCGATGCTGCAGATCTACGCGGCGAAGGGACTTGCCCTGCCGATGATCGGCTGGCTGTCCATTCACGGCACGACCGAACTCTACGCGATCACGCTGTCGGCAGCGGCCGGTTTGCACATAGGCACGCGTATCGCCTTTCCCGGCCAGCGCAGCCGGATGGCCGCGGCGACAGGCGCCGGGCGGACTGCAGGAACGGCGATGATCGGCGTCGTCATCATGCTCGGTGTCGCCGGACTGCTCGAAGGGATCGGCCGCCAGACGATCAATACCGACTGGATTCGTTTCACGATCGGCGGCGGCATGTTGCTGTTCTGGCTCGCCTATTATTACGGACCGCGGCTGCACCATGGCGACTAAGGCCTCGAAAGCGCCCAAAGCGCCCAAGGTCCGTGACAAGCGGCGTCGGCTGGTGACACCCGAAGGCGTCGATCTGGGCGTCATCATCGGCGATAGCGGGCAGCGCATAGGCGCCTTCATCATCGACCTGACCGTCATGATCGTGGCCATGATCGCCCTGACTTTCCTGGCGGGCTACGCCTTCGTGGCCCGGCAAGGTGGCGAGATCAGCGGTGTCATCTGGTTGCTCGGCTTTTTCCTCATCCGCAATTTCTACTTTATTGCGATGGAGTTGCGCCCTCGGGCGGCAACGCTGGGCAAGCGCTGGATGAAGCTGCGCGTGGTTGCGCGCGACGGCGGGCGGCTGACGGCGGACGCGGTTGTCGCCCGCAACCTGATGCGCGAAGTCGAAACCTTCCTGCCGCTGACCATGCTCGTGACCGGTCTTTCCGCCGGGACGGTCGATGCCCTCACCGGCTGGCTTGGTTTCATCTGGACCGGGGTGTTCCTGTGCTTCCCGCTGCTCAACAAGGACCGGCTGCGCGTTGGCGACCTGCTGGCCGGCACCTGGGTGATCCGCACCACGCGCGACAAGCTCGTCCGCGATCTCACGACCTTGCCCACCTTGGCAGCGTTCGTGTTCACGCACGAACAGCTCGATGCCTATGGCGTGTACGAGCTGGAAACGCTGGAAGGCGTGCTCCGCCGCAGCGACAATGCGGCAAAGCTCACGGTGGCGCAGGCAATTGTCGACAAGATCGGTTGGCCGACGGAAGTAACGGACATCGATGGATTTTTAACGGCGTACTACACCCAGTTGCGGGCGCGGCTGGAAAAGCGCTTGCTGCTGGGGAAGCGGCGGACCGACAAGTTCGATGTAGGGGAATAAGTAAAAAGGAGCGGCTCGTCGCCTTCGGCTCCTCTCGGCAGCTTGTCCTCACGGCAGCTTGCGCTGCCGTCCCAACCGGCCAAAACCCGCCCTCGGCGGATTTTGAGTCGAGTTGGTGACCCCAACGGGAATCGAACCCGTGTTTCAGCCGTGAAAGGGCCGCGTCCTAACCGCTAGACGATGGGGCCGCTCGTAAAAGCGAAGCGCGCGCTTAGCAGAAACGCGGATATCGTCAACCGTCTGTCAGTCACACCATGCTGCATCGTCGAGGTGCAGCTCGGCAGCCGGGCGTGTCCCCCAGTCGTCGATCTTCGCACGGCCCGCGACCCACAGCCGCCGGTCGCGGGGGGCGGCGAGCAGGGCCTGGCCCAAGGCCTTGTCGGCGCTGCGGAAAGCGACCGCCTTCAAGCTGCGGCCATCATCGCCCTGCATCAGTGCGCGGACATGCCCCCCACTGCCGACGATGTCGGCCTTGATGACGCGCATCGGGCCCGCCGCTACGCGCGGCGCCGGCCAGCCCATGCCATAGGGGCCTGCGCCCTCGAGCGCCTCCACCAGCGACGGGGTGACGCCGCCGCAGGAAACGACGACGTCGAGCAACAGCGCGCGGTCGCCCGAGGCACGCGCGACGTCGGCGGCAAGCCGGTCCTCGATGAAATCGGCAAACGCCTCGACCTGCCCCGCCGCGACGGTCAGCCCGACGGCCATGGCATGCCCGCCGCCCGCGACAAGTAATCCCATGTCCTTGGCCGCGAGCACCGCCGCCCCCAGATCAACGCCCGGGATCGATCGGCCGGACCCTTTGCCAACGCCTGCGTCGTCGAGCGAAATGACGATCGCGGGTTTGCCCAGCTTTTCCTTCAGCCGACCCGCAACGATGCCGATGACGCCTGGATGCCAGCCCTCGCCCGCCACGACCGCCACCGCGCGGTTGTCCTTGCCCACCGCGAGCAATTCAGCCTCGGCCTGTACCCCGGCCTCGATCGCGCGGCGTTCCTCGTTGAGCTGGTTCAGTTGTTCGGCAATCTCGGCGGCTTCCTCGGGGTCCTCCGTCGTCAGCAGTCTCACGCCAAGGTCCGATTTACCGACGCGTCCGCCAGCGTTGATTCGCGGGCCGAGCGCAAAGCCCAGGTCCGAACATTGCGGCGCGCGCTTCAGGCGCGACGCGGCCAGCAGCGCCTGAAGTCCGACGTTGCGGCCCGCCCCCATGACTTTCAGCCCCTGCGCCACGAACGCTCGATTGAGGCCGCGCAGCGACGCGACATCGGCGACCGTGCCCAGTGCTACGAGATCGAGCAGGTCGAGCAGCCGGGGCTCCGGCCGCGCTGCGAAATGGCCGCGCCCACGCAGGTCGCGCAGCAGTGCCGCGCCCAGCAGGAACGCGACGCCGACCGCGGCGAGATGGCCATGCGCCGCTCCTTCGCCCTCATCCAGCCGGTTCGGATTGACCACGGCATGGGCCACGGGCAGCGTCGCCGCACATTGGTGGTGATCGACGACGATGACGTCGACGCCAGCCGCTTTGGCCATCGCCAGCGCCTCGAATGCCTGTGCGCCGCAATCGACCGTCACGATCAGCCGCGCGCCGCCCTCGGCTATCCTGACAAGCGCGGCACCCGACGGGCCATAGCCTTCCATCAGGCGGTCGGGGATATAGGCGGCGGGCGTGAGGCCCAGCCCGCGCAACAGGCGGACAAGCAATGCCGCCGATGTCGCACCATCGACATCATAGTCGCCAAAGATCGTGACTGCTTCGCCCCGCTCGACTGCATCCGCCAGCCGGGCCGCCGCCACATCCATGTCGCGGAACATCGATGGGTCGGGCATGAAGCCGCGCAACGTCGGCGCCCGATGCGCCTCGAGATCGGCATGCACGCACCCCCGCGCCAGCAGCAACCCGGCAACCAGATCATCGCCCGGCCCCGCCCCGCTGCGCCAGCGCCACGATTGGCCGGAAATCGACTGGTTAACATCCAACGGGTTCATGAGACCGCTATGCGGAGGGTGTAAGCTGGAGACAAGAACCAATGCCGTAGCATTACGGACGGATTGTTAACCTCACTTGGCTACCATGATCTTGTTATGGCGGGGGCATTTCAACGGCTTGTGAACAGTTTGGCAAAGCGGCTGGCGATCATGTCGGCGCTGCTCGCTTTACTTTGCCTGCTTCCTGTTGCCCCTGCAGAAGCCGCGACCTGCGCGCCCGCGACATCGGCAGGCGCGGCAGCCAATGGGTGGGACACCTATTGCTGGCTCGACATGACGAGCTACAACGACGCCACGGCGCGGACCGCGGCGGGCCAGCCGATGACGTTCAACCTCAGCGACGGATCGGTCTTCAACGTCACGGTCAAGACCGTGAGCACCGCCGCAACCGGCATCAATGCGGTGATTGCACCGGCATGGACGGGCGGCGCCATCGGCAACACGTCGTTTCTGGGCATTCCGGGCAAGCCCATCATGTATTCGGCGAACAATGCCAGCACGATCACGCTTACCCTGTCGAACATGTCCATCACGCCACCTGCCGGGGCGACGGCAGGCAGCTATATGTTCATCGTTGCCGACGGTGAATCGAGCAATGAATCGGAATCGCTGACCTACCAGACCAACGGCGGCAACTGGCAGCTGCTCGATCTCGTTCCCCCGATCTCCGGGGCTGTCTATCCAACTTATAGCAATGCAGGCGCCAGCGTGGCGGTCACCGGCGTTCCGGGAACCGTTGGCGGACAGATTTTCGGCAGCACGTCCCCTACCACCGTCACGACCACCATCGTGGCGGGCGGGCTTCAGGGCGTGATGTTTGCGGTGCGCTTCGCCTCGGTGCGCCTTAACAAGACGATCGCGTCGACCCGCCTCGCAGCGACGGATCAATTCACCTACAGCATCAAGTCGACCACGTCGGGCGGCACGCTGGCCACGGCGACATCGACTGGCACGGGCGCGGGCCCGTTCAACAATGCCGCCGCCTCGCTCGCCTCGGGCATTTCGGTGACGCTTACCGAAGCGATGGTGGCAGGCAGCACGAGTACCCTCGCACAATATTCGGCAAGGCTCAGCTGTACGAACTCGAATACCGGGTCGCCGACAGTGCTGCCGACCAACCTGGCGACGACCAGCTACGTGCTGGGATCGATCGCCTATGGCGACGCCATCGTCTGCACCTTCGTCAACACGCCCCAGCCCCGGATCACGCTGAGCAAGGCGCTGAGCGCCGGCCGCGTGTTCAACAGCGACCAGTTTACCGTGCAGATAAAGAACGGCGCTGCGATCGTGGCGAGCGCCACGACGACGGGCACGGGCAGTACGGTAACGACCGGCACGACCGGCGTGCAGCAGGTGACTGCCGCAACAACCTACACGCTGACCGAAATTGCCGCCGGCACGACCAATACGTTGCTTTATGGCGGGGCGTTGACGTGCAGCAATGCCTATGGCGTGTCGGGCACCCCCCTCCCCACGACGGTCGGCGGCACGCTGACGCCGACATGGGGCGACAATGTCACCTGTACGCTGACCAACACGCCCAATCCGACGAAAGCGATCCTGGGCATGACCAAGGCCTGGGTGGTGGTATCGGACCCGGTCAACGGCGCGACGAACCCAAAGCCCATTCCGGGCGCGCTCATCCAGTATTCGATCACGGTGACCAACTCCGGGCCAGGCACCGTCGATGCCGGGTCGGTCGTCATCATCGACGCCCTGCCCACGCAGATCATGTCCTATGTCGCAGGCACCCCAATCACCTTTACCGATGGCGCGGTCCCGAGCGGGCTGGCATTCAATCCGGCGACAAGTGTCACCTGGACGAAGGCGGCCGGCGGCAACACGGCCTTCACCTATGTACCGGTCGCGGACGCCAGCGGGTTCGACACGCTGGTGACGGGCATTCGCCTCGCCCCCAGTGGCACGATGGCAGGCGCGACCCTGACCAGCCAGCCCAGCTTTTCGCTGAGCTTCACCGCCAAAGTCCGCTGACCTCCCTCAGCCGATGCGGTGGTCGCCCTTGACCCATCGAATGGTGCCCGACGACGCGCGCATCACCACGCTCTCGGTCGTCATACGCCCGCCCGGCAGGCGCTTGACCCCTGCGAGCAGCGACCCGTCGGTGACGCCGGTCGCGGCGAAGATACAGTCACCCTTCACCAGGTCCTTCAGGTGATAGACGCGGTCGAGATCCTCGATCCCCCATTTGCGCGCACGGGCGCGCTCGTCGTCGTTGCGGAAGACCAGCCGGCCCTGGAACTGGCCACCGACGCAGCTCAGTGCGGCTGCTGCCAGCACGCCTTCCGGAGCGCCGCCCTGGCCCAAATAGATGTCGATGCCCGTATCGGGATTGGTCGTGGCGATGACGCCTGCCACATCGCCGTCGCCGATCAACATCACGCCGCAGCCCATGGCGCGAAGTTCGGCGATCAGCTTCTCGTGGCGCGGTCGGTCGAGCACGCACGCGATGATCTCGCCCGGCTCGACGCCCTTGGCTGCCGCCAGCGCATGCACGTTTTCGGTCGCCGATTTGGTCAGGTCGATCACGCCTTCGGGATAGCCCGGGCCGACCGCGATCTTGTCCATATAGGTATCGGGCGCGTTGAGCAGGTTGCCGCCCTCTGCCGCCGCCAGCACGGCGAGCGCGTTCGGGCCCGCCTTTGCCGTGATCGTCGTCCCTTCGAGCGGGTCGAGCGCGATATCGATCTTGGGTCCCTTGCCCGGTGCTGAACCGACCTTTTCGCCGATAAACAGCATCGGCGCCTCGTCGCGCTCGCCCTCGCCGATGACGACCGTGCCGTCCATGTAGAGCTCGTTCAACGCGTCGCGCATCGCCTCGACGGCGGCCGCGTCTGCGGCCTTTTCGTCGCCGCGGCCGATCAGCGAAGAGGCGGAAATCGCGGCCCGCTCTGTAACGCGGACCATCTCCAGGACGAGGACACGGTCGAGGACGTCGCTCGCCTCAATCTTGGTTTCTGACACGATTTCTGGCATCCTTGTAATAACGCTGGGCAAGCCGATAGGAGCCGTGTGTGACGATGTCGAGAATAGTCGTTGCGGCAGCCGTGCTTTGGATGGCGATGCCGGCTATGGCTCAGATCTTCGACACGCTCGACACTTATCGCAAGCTGACCAGTGTCGAGCCGCGTTGCAGCCGCCCCGCCTCCGGGCGCGAACTCCTTGTCTGCGGCGCCCGCCGTGCCGACCGCTGGCGCGTTCCCTATGTCGGCTACGACGTCGGCGACCCGCGGGGGGAAAGCGTCGATAGTGAGCGGAAACGGATAGCTGACGACCATCGGATGCCGTGCGGCGTCCGGGCGATCATTGCCGACTGCGGGGGCGGCGTCGGCGTGAAGGTGTCCACCGCCTTCGGGGCAAGCGGCAGCGAGCTCCGGCTACGCCCGCTCGCGCCTTAGCCGTCAAACGTTCAGGATCGGCATCCACATCGGCTTGCCGGTCAGGCTTGGACTACCCTCCAGCCGGTCGAGCGCGGCCTGTACCGAACGCGCGGGACCCTCGTGCGTGGTCATGGCGACGAACACGCCGCCCTCCGCCGTCTCACCCTTCTGGATCATGCTCTCGATCGAAACGCCACCGTCGCGCATAGCGGCCGTCAGTTCTGCCAGCACGCCCGGCTTGTCGGCCACGGCGAAGCGCAGATAGGCCCGCTCACGCCGGTCGCCCATGTCGGGCGGCGTCGCGTCGGTCAGGCTCGCCACTGGCATGGCGAAGGCCGGTCCCACTTCCCCGCGCGCGATGTCGATCAGATCGGCGACGACGGCGCTTGCGGTGGGCCCCTCGCCCGCGCCGCGCCCCTCGAAGAACAGCCGCCCGACGAAATTGCCCTCCGCCACCACGGCGTTCATTGGCCCCTGCACATGCGCCAGCGGATGCGCCAACGGCACGAGGCAGGGGTGGACGCGCTGGAAAAGGCCGTAGCTGCCCGCCTCGGCCAGTCCCACGAGGCGGATGCAATAACCCAGCGCCCGCGCCTGGGCAATGTCGCCGCTCTGCACCTCGCGGATACCGCCGAGCGCGACGCCGCCGAAATCGATCCGCGTCCCGAACGACAGGCTGGCAAGGATCGAGAGCTTGTGCGCCGCGTCCACCCCGTCGATGTCGAAGGACGGATCCGCCTCGGCAAAGCCCAGCGCCTGCGCATCGGCAAGCACATTGGCGAAGTCCGATCCTTCCGCCTCCATCCGCGTCAATATGTAGTTACAGGTGCCGTTGAGGATGCCGTAGACCTGCGTCAGCTCATTGGCGGCGGCGCCCTCACGCAGCCCCTTGATGACGGGAATGCCGCCCGCGACCGCCGCTTCATATTTGAACGCGGTCCCGGCTGCCTCGGCAGCAGTCGCCAGTTCCAGCCCGTGATGCGCGATCATCGCCTTGTTGGCCGTCACGAACGCGCGCCCTGCGGCGATCGTGCGATTCGCGAGCGTCAGGGCCGGGCCGTCGCTGCCGCCGATCAGTTCGACCACCACGTCCACGCCCGGCCGCTCCGCCAGCGCCGTCGTGTCGTCGACCCAGTCGAAGCGCGACAGGTCGACACCCCGGTCGCGGCTGCGATCGCGCGCACTCACGGCTACGACCTCGATCGGTCTGCCTGCCCGCCGCGCGATCAGCTCGCGATTGGTATTCAGCAGCTTGACGACGCCGCCGCCGACCGTGCCGAGACCGGCAAGCGCAATCTTCAATGTATCGGCCATGGGGCTCCCTTTGCACCGCGCAAGAGCGGAAACCGACGGCGTTTGTCAAACCGGTTCTTGTAGGTCATGGACCCATAAACGTGGATGGCCGCTCTCGCCCCAATTTTAGCCGTTCGGGGCCGCAACGCCTGATCTCTGAACCGGACGTCCGATCATTTCGAGGTTCAACACGGAACGGAGCAATGACTGGGGGTGTCTGTTTTCCGGGTCTGTCACACTCCGTCGCGATCCTTTAGGGCGCCACAAATCTGCTCACAACCACCCGGCACGCCGAAAGACGCCCGTGGAATTACGCCAAGCCATCAAGCTCGGCATCTGAGTTCAGCTGAACCAGCGATTAGCGATCGGTGGCTAGGCGCAGGAAGCAATGTAAGGCTTCGAAGAAGCGCCCGCGAACTGATCCGGCTTGCATAAACGCACGAATGCTATTTCGTGGAACCCGCTGGCGCAAACTCATCGGCAAAGGTGATTTTCGCCTTGGCATGCAAGTTGCGGAGCATTGATTCGGCAGCCTGCTGATAAGCCCGGCGGCGAATTTCGCTAGCGGCGACGGCACTCTCTTGTCCCGGCGGAACTGAGACGGGCCGTCGCCCAACCAACTGGCTGATGACGAGCTTATCGCCTTGCGGCACAGCGAACGGCTCGTTGGGACGGTCTGCGAGAAGTTTCAGCAACTGTGGCGCAAGGGAGCCAGTATCAGCCGTCGCGCTTCCGCGTTGGAAGGGTACATTATGCTCGTTCAGGATGCGAGCGGCATCAGCCAGCGAATTAGCCGAGCGTAGCCAATCATTGTTGACCGCAGCTGCCTCGACTTGCAGTTGGTCGAGCGACAACACCTCACGAGACCTGAACATCCCCGGGTTTGCGGCTATAAATTTTTGGGTCTCTTCGGGAGTCGGGTTTGCCTTGGTGCCGACCAGCTTGCTCATGAGCGCTTCGCTAAGCGCCATTTCACGCGCTTTGCGCTCCGCGCTCTTGAACTCGGCCGTGGCGTCAAGCTTTTGCGCGACTGCCTCCTGAGCGAGCAATTTCCGACTTATGATCTGCGTAAGCAGTTCCTGCCGAGACTTGGGGGACCCTGCCCCCCCGTCCAACGATGCTGCCTCGAGATCAAGGTCGGCACGGCCAATAACTTCGCCGTTCACCGTCGCCGCAGCGTTGCCGGCAGGGGTTTTGTTGCAGCCAGCGGTCGCCATCACCGCAATGACAATCCCCACGCACTTTGCGCTAAATGCCGTCATTAAAACCTCCCCCTTCGTGGACCTGCACGCCATTCCCATAACGACACATCAGGTGATCCGACCCGCATACAATGGGGTGTATCTCCAGTTAAGATACTGTTAAGAATGATAACGGGTCGAGTCTGCATCTTCGCATCGCCAAACGGCGGGCCAACAAGGGAATTTTTTATGAAACTTCTTTCGAAACGGCTGAGCATTGCTCTGGCCGGGGCAGCAGGTTTGTTGGCCACGACCCCGGCCAACGCCGCACTTACCGTATTCCAGCAATACAGCGGCAACGTTGGATTATCGACCGATGGCGGCGGTTCGCTGGCCAGCAGTTACACCGTCAGCGCGTTTGTGCCCTTCGGCGCGACCGTGTTGGGTGCGTATCTGTATCAGACCAATGTTCAGGGGGGTGCGGTTCAGTCTTACTCGCTAAACGGTAACGCTCTCACCGCCACGGCATTGCCCAGCGGCAGCGGCTTCAGCTCTGCACGAGCCGATGTGACTTCGATCGTTTCAGCGATCATTAACGGCGGCGCCGGTGGCACCTACAATTTCACGGTTGGCGAGGGCAATACGGGCACGACTGACGGCACTGCGCTGGCTGTCGTATATAGCCTCGCCTCCCTGCCAACGCAGACGGTTGCCCTGCTCGACGGCTTTGCGGCTACCACGGGTGACGTGACGACGCTGAACTTGGCCGCACCGGCTGCAGCCGGCTTCACGGCCGAGATGCGCCTCGGCATCGGCTACAGCGCCAATGGCCAGTCTTCGACGGTTAACGTCAACGGCACGACCATCACCAACAACGCCGGCGACAATGAAGACGGCGCTCTAGCAAACGGCGCGCTGATCACGGTGGGCGGCGACGACGATCCTTTTTCGACGTTGCTCCCGACCTACGCCAACGATCACGAGCGCTACAATATCGCGCCTTACGTGCCGTTGGGCAGCTCGCAGATCGTGGTACGTACGAACAACCCGACCAATGACGACAACATCTTCCTGGCGGCCTTCGTTGTGAGCGGCAACGCGATCGTTACTAATCCTGCCGTTCCCGAGCCGGGAACCTGGGCGATGATGATGGTCGGCTTTGGCGGCGTCGGCTATTCCTTGCGTCGCAAGCAGAAGGTCAGCGCGCGCGTCCGTTTTGCCTCAGCGGGGTGATCAGTAGGGGCCGCCGGCCTAAAGACCGGCGGCTCTTTTTTTAGACGCTTCACGGGCGATCATCTTTCATTGGCCTTGGACAGGCGCTCCAATACCTATCGGAAAATGAACGAACGGCTCTTAACGCCGAGCCCGGTCCAGAAGCAGCCCGGCCGCTTTCCACCCAAAGGCAGACGTCAGACATGACTGTGCCCATTGCTGCAGACCAGCCAGATTCACCGCGCCACCGGCATCGGCACCGCGACTGCCGGCACCAGCTCGATGACTTCGATCCGCGCCACGGGCGAATGGCCGAGCAGGGTCATGCGCCAGCGGAACTCGCCGATGCGTTCTAAGATGCCCGCACGGTTGCGGGTCGGCTCGGCGCCATAGGCGGATGCCCCTTCGCCGTCACGCTCGGCCGTGCCGCCGAGGAAGACCATGCGCTTGTCGCCGTCTGGCCACAGATAACCGCCCTGGCGGTGGGTGCCGCTGACCTTGGTGAAGCCGAGCGATGTCTTTTCGTCGGAGATCACGCAATCGAACGGCTTGAACTTTGTCAGCGCACGCGTGCGGGGCGAGGAGGCGCCGAGAGGCAGGCCGAGCCGGATCGTGCGGCAGCGATAGAGGCCCGGGGTCGGCATGGGGCGGGGCAGCGCCGCGTCGGCGCGGAGCAGATTTCCCTCCTGCACGATGGCGCGGGTATCGAGCTTCGCAGCCTCGGTCAGCGCCACCGACCAGAGGGCGGGCATGGCGTCGAGCTGTTTCTGATCGGCGGAACCGGCGACGCGTCGCCAATCGGCTGGAATGCCGTCTTCTGGCAGAACCGCGATTTCGGCCCGTGCCAGCGGCGCCGACTTATGGCGCGCGCAGCCCGCCGCGAACAGCATCGGAATAACAACTAACGCAACGGTGAACCGCGCCATTTCCGCTCTCCAGTGCCCCCGGAGGTAAGAATTCGTTAACGGCCATAAGCGTGCGGAAAGGTTAACAAAAAGTAAATTTACAGTAGCAAAGCGGCGAACCGAATACCCGCCTAGCCGGACAGTTTTACGCCGAGGAATCCGGGCATCGGGCCGTTCCAGCCGTCGTCGGGTTCGTCGTCGTGCATCTGGCGCGCCGGCTGGCGGGGCGCGGGCGCGGCGCGGGGTTCGCGCTCGGGCCGTGCTGCGGATTCGGCCTTCGGCGCCGGGTGCGGCTTCGGCTCGGGCCGGCTGCGGCTGGCGCGCTTCGGCTTGTCTTCGGCCGTGGCCGCATCCTCGCGCGGCGGGGGCTTGGGCGAGCCGCCGACGCGTTCGATCTTCGTGCCGGTCAGCTTTTCGATGTTCGCAACGGCCTCTGCATCGTCGGGCGTTGCCAGCGTGAACGCCTTGCCGGTGGCGCCGGCGCGGCCGGTACGCCCGATCCGGTGGACATAGTCATCCGGATGCCATGGCACGTCATAGTTGAAGACATGGCTGACGCCCTTCACGTCGAGGCCGCGGGCAGCGACGTCGGACGCGACGAGCACGGTGATGTCGCCACTCTTGAAGCGGTCGAGTTCGCGGATGCGTTCGCTCTGGTCCATGTCGCCCTGGATCTGGCCCGACTTGAACCCGACCCGCGACAGGCTCTGCGCCAGTTCGCGCACCGTCGTCTTGCGGTTGGAAAAGATGATCGCACTGCTGACATCCTCGGCACGCAGGAGGTCGATCAGCGTGTCTTTCTTGGTGCGCGAGGTGCACTCGACCAGCCGCGCCTCGATGTTCAGATTCGCGGACGCCGGGCGCGCGACTTCGATCTGCTTTGGGTTCGACAGGAATTTGTCGGCCAGCTTCTTGATCGGTCCCGGCATTGTTGCCGAAAACAGCAAGGTCTGGCGGTTAGCGGGCAACTTTGTGCAGATTTCTTCGATGTCGGGGATGAACCCCATGTCGAGCATGCGATCGGCCTCGTCGATCACCAGCAGGTTGCAATCATTGAGCATGATCTTGCCGCGCGCGAACAGGTCCATCAGGCGGCCGGGCGTGGCGATGAGCACGTCGACGCCCTTTTCCAGCGCCTTGACCTGGTCGCCCATCTGAACGCCGCCAATCAGCAACGCCATCGAGAGCTTGTGGTATTTGCCGTATTTCTCGAAATTCTCGGCAACCTGTGCGGCGAGTTCGCGCGTCGGTTCGAGGATCAGGCTGCGCGGCATGCGCGCGCGGCTGCGGCCGTTGCCCAGGATGTCGATCATGGGCAGGACGAACGCGGCGGTCTTGCCCGTGCCCGTCTGCGCGATGCCGATCAGGTCGCGCATCATCAGGACGCTGGGAATGGCTTGCGACTGAATCGCGGTGGGCTCGGTATAGCCCGATTCGTCGATGGCGCGGAGAAGTTCGTCGGACAGACCGAGGTCGGCAAAGCTCATGCCGCCCGCCTGTGGCGCGAGGCGGCCTGAGTCAAGGGGAAGCACCCGTTCGCGGGCACAGGCACACCCATGTCCTAGCGGCCGGGAACGAGCAGGCGGAACCGTTCGACACGGCACTGCTGCCCCGCGCGGGTATGGAGCATGTCGCGACGCTGGCAGACCTGACCGTCGGCCGTGGGGTTGATGTAGAAGCCCGAGTAATAGTCGAGCGCGGGGCAGTCGTCGTCGAGCTGCGCGCGCAACCTGACCCCGCCGCGCAGGAACAGGTCGACTGTATCGTTCTGTCCGATCGAGGCGCCTGCCAGCTGGTTCAGAGGCACGCATTTCGGCCCTTTTACCTCTTTCCACCGGATCGGGCGCGGTGGGGGAGGGGGCGGTGCCATGGCCGGCACGCGGATGATAATACGCTGCTGGATCATCATCTGCGCGACCTGCACGTCGTCGCCACCGTGCGACGAACCCTCGCCCTCAGGGCGCTGCGGGGCGGGCAGCGCGCTTGCCGCCAGTGCGAGCAGGCCATAGGCAATCGGTATCACGCGAGAGTATCCATCGTGCTCCGGGCGATGACGGTACAGGCTTGAACGGGCGATTAATCTTGGGAAAAGAAGCTGTCGAGGCGGTGATTGCGGCCGTTGCAGAACGATTTGGCGCAAAGACTGTGGCAACTTCGCCACAGGATGTCGCGCCCTGGCTGACCGACTGGCGGGGCCGGTACCATGGCGTGGCAAGCGCGATCCTGTCGCCCGCAACGACCGAAGAGACCGCTTTCATCGTTGCGCAGGCCGCGCAGCATGGCGTGCCGCTGGTGGCGCAGGGGGGCAATACCGGCATGGTAGGGGGCGCGACGCCGCCGCCCGACGGGTCCGCGCTGGTCCTGTCGATGCGGCGCATGAACACGATACGCGCCATCGATTCGGCGGCGGGCTTTGCGGTCGTCGAGGCGGGCGTGGTGCTGCAGACGCTGCACGAGGCCGTGGCCGAGTGCGGCATGCGCTTTCCGCTGACGCTGGGCGCGCGCGGCTCCGCCACCATCGGCGGGCTAGTGTCGACCAATGCGGGCGGGACGCAGGTGCTCCGCTTTGGCACGATGCGGTCGCTGGTCGCGGGTGTGGAGGCGGTGATGCCCGACGGCGGCATCTGGCGCGGGCTGGACGTGCTGAAGAAGGACAATCGCGGCTATGACCTCAACCAGTTGCTGATCGGGGCGGAAGGGACGCTGGGGGTAGTGACGGCGGCAACGCTGAAGCTGTTCCCCGCTGTCGGCGACCGGGCGGTGGCATGGATCGGCGTTGAGACGCCGGAAGTTGCGCTGAAGCTTTTGCGCCGGCTCGAGCGGGAGACGCAGGGGATCGAGGGGTTCGAGATCGTGCCCGCGGATACGCTGGGTCTGGTGCTCAAGCACGTGCCGGGAACACGGTGCCCCCTGACCAGTCCGCACCCGTGGCATGTACTCGTCGAACTCGTCGCGGCACGGGATGCGGCGAGCGAGCTCGAGTCGCTCGTCGCCGCGGCGTTCGAGGCGGGCCTGATCCGAGACGCCACGATTGCGGCAAGCGAGGCGCAGGCCAGTGCCTTCTGGCATTTGCGCGATTCGATTTCGGAGGCGGAGCGCGCGGAGGGCCCGGCGATGCAGCACGATATTTCCGTGCCGGTCGACGCCATGCCCCGCTTCATGGTGGAAGCGGCGCGCACGGTCGAAACGGCGTTTCCGGGCACGGTGGCCAGCGCCTTCGGGCATCTGGGCGATGGCAATGTCCACTTTCATGTCCGCGCGCCTGCCGGGGCCGAGGCTGAGAGCTGGCGCGCGGACGTGGGCTCGCTTGCAAGCGCCCTCGTCCACGATCTGGTCGATGCGGCGGGCGGCTCCATCTCGGCCGAACATGGCATCGGCCAGATGAAGCGCGACGAGCTGGCGCGGCTGTCGGACCCGGTCCGCATGGCGACGCTGCGGGCGATCAAGAAGGCGCTCGACCCACACGGCATCATGAACCCCGGGAAGTTGCTGTGACCTTGCGCGCGCCGCGCTCTGCCCATAGGGACGCGCGCACCTTTACCTGATCTGCTTTCGGAGAGACATTATGGCCAGTACGGCCCCCCAGAACGCCGGCTTGCCGCTCTTGTACCGCGACCTTGTTCCGCTGTCCTCGGTCGATCATGCGTCCTGGAAAGTGCGCGCCCTCGAAAGCCTGGCCTTTGCCAAGGGCGAGCATGCCATTCCGATCACGGTGGACGAGTTTGCTCTGGCCCAGCGCCATTTCCCGATCATCTTTTCGGTTGGCGACAATCCGGTGCCGCTGGCGCTGATGGGCCTGAACGAAGGCATGAACACCTTCGTCGACGACGAGGGCAAGGTGGCAGAGGCGGTGTACCTGCCCGCCTATCTGCGCCGCTATCCCTTCCTTCTCGCCAAACTGCGTCCCGAGGCGGAGGAATTGTCGCTGTGCTTCGATCCGACCGCCGGCATCCTGGGTGAGTTCGACGAAGGCGAAGTGCTGTTCGACAATGGCCAGCCCGCCGCGTCGGTTTCGCGCGTCCTGAGTTTTTGCCAGGAGTTCGAGGAATCGGGGATGAAGACCGGCCAGTTCATGGCCGAACTGGCAGAGCATGGCCTGCTGATGGACGGCGAAGTTTCGATCCAGCCCGACGGCGACAGCCAGCCGTTCGTCTATCGCGGTTTCCAGATGGTCGACGAAGCCAAGTTGCGCGACCTGCGGGGCGATGTGCTGCGCAAGATGATGCAGTCGGGCATGTTGCCGCTGATCCATGCCCATTTGTTCTCGCTGCAGACGATGCGCGAAATTTTCGGGCGTCAGGTCATCCAGGGCAAGACGGTCCTTCCGCCCGTCGCTTCGGCCTGAAAACAAGGTAAATAAATCCCGCACAAGGGCGTGATCCGGCCCTTGTAGCCTCGTGCGGGTTGCACTACATTTGGTTTAGCCGCTTGCGCGTTCCCCCTTTCGCGCGCGGCCGGTGCGTCCACGGATGCACCTCCTCCCTGAACCTGGCCACCGCGTGTGAAAACACGCGGTGGTGCTTTATTCGGCGGCTAACGGGTACTTTCTCCGGCTTGCAAGCTCTTCCAGTCGCGTAGCCAGCTCAGCAAAAACGCCTTGCAACTTTGCCATGCCTTCGCCGGGCCGATCGAGTGCAGGGTCGAGATAGAGGCGGCGGTCAATTTCGACCTGGATCGCGGATATGCCGCGTGCCGGGTGGCCGTGTCGTTCCAGCATATGGGCGCCGGCGTAGGGCGCGTTGAGCGCAACGCGCAGTCCCGCGTCGCGAAAACAGGCCGCGACACTGTGCGTGACGTCCGGCGGCGCGCTCGCCCCGTGGCGGTTGCCGATGACCACCTGCGCGGGCGAAAAGCCGGGAAGAGGGGGCATGGAATGGACATCGACCAGAATCGCGATGCCATTCGAGTCGCGGGCGCGGGCGAGGGCGGCCTCCACTGCCGCGTGCCAGACCCGGTGGGTCGAGGCAATTCGCGCCGCCAGTTCGCCCGTCGTGAGCGGCGCGCGCCAGAGCGTCGTGCTTCCCAGCCGGTCGGGCACCAGACCCAGCCCGCCGCGCGCCCGGTGCGAGGGGCGCGCAGCAGGATCGCGCACGCCCGATACGGCCCGCGCCATGAAATCGGTCTCGGCTCGATTGAGGTCGATCAGCAGCCTTGGCTGTCGGGCTACGATTGTTTGCCATCCCTGTTGCGCAACCTGGGCAACGAGCAGGTCGGCCAACCTGTCCTCGAGAGGTGCGACACGATCCAGGGTGACGGCCAGCCGCTCGACCAGCCACGCCGGATAATCGCGCCCGGCATGCGGCACGGTAAACACGATGGCGCGGCTGACCCCCTCGTTGCAACTGTCGAACACCGTTGGCATGCGAACGGCATAGGGTGGCAGGCGCCCCGATGCACTGGAATTTCTTAACTGCTGGCGGCATACAGAGTCCCGGCGAAGTCATGGGGACGTCGCCACCGCTGCCAGGGACCGAAGATGATCCGCATATTGCTTGCCGAAGACGATGGCGCGATGCGGCTGCATCTGTCCCGGGCGCTCGAGCGTTCGGGCTATGCCGTTGTTTCGGTGGAGTGCGGTACCGACGCGCTTGCCCATGTCGAGGGCGGCGAAAGCTTCGACCTGCTGCTGACCGACATCGTCATGCCGGGTATGGACGGCATCGAACTGGCGCAGCGCGTCTCGGTGATCGCGCCAGCGACTCGTGTCATGTTCATTACCGGCTTTTCCGCAGTCACTTTGCGTGCCGGCGAAGCGCTGCCGCAGGCGAAGGTCCTGTCCAAGCCCTTTCATCTTCGTGACCTGGTTCTCGAAGTCGACAGGATGTTCGAGGGGGCAACTGCCGGTCGTCTCTGACGGCTTGCAACCCGCGTCCCGCATCGCTAGGGACGCCGCCTTACCCCGATCGTGTGGGCGTGTAGCTCAGTGGTAGAGCACTGTGTTGACATCGCAGGGGTCGCAAGTTCAATCCTTGCCACGCCCACCATTTTTCCAGCAAGATGTGCGATACGGCGATGCCAGGTCGCTTCGCGTCCGTCGGACGCCCGACCGCTGCCATTAAGGCAGGCCGTCCATGTTTGATGGCAGGGCAGAAACCGGTAAGGCGCCGCTCAGACCGAAAAATAGCCGTACCACAGGATCAGCAGGACAATCCGCGACGCGAACTCCGAGCCGCTGATGCTGGAGAGGCCGGTCGCCATGATCGCCGCCACAAGGCCAGTGGTGCCAGCAAGTATCAGCGGCATGGCTGCAACGCCGACAAGAGCTGCCGGCACCCCCGTTGCCAGCGACCACCCGAGCCCTGCGACGACAAAGGCGCTTCGCCTTGCCCAGGGCGAAAGCGCGGTCGTGGCGGTAAGGCTCAGCAAGTCTCGCGCCTCGCTCCGCCCGGCGTGAGCCGACAGGGCGAACACCAGCAACAGCAACGCGGCAGGGCTGCCGACATGGCGATAATCGCCGAACATGCCTGCGAGTGCCGCGCCAGCGGCGAGCACCTTGAAAAGCTTCCCTGCGCCGATCAGCCGAGCTTCGGCAACGATCAGCCCCGGCCATGGCGCTGCGACCGCCCGGGCGGGTGGCGCGCCGGCGTTTGCGGGGGGCGGCGGGCCGGCGGCGAGCAGTCGGGAAAGGTGTCCTTGTGCCCGGACGTGTCTGGGCGGCGCGTGCGGGAAATAGATCAGCCCTGACAGTGCCGCGAGCGCTACCGCAATCGCCGCCCAGAGCGCCCGTGACGCGATATAGCCGTCCGCGTACAGGCCCGCCGTAACGTCCAGCGGCACGCGGCCGGGCTTAACCTCGATGCCGCCGATGCCGATGTCGCGATCCTTCGCCGGTGCCTCGCCGACAAGGGGACGAATAAAGCCGGGAAAATCATGCATGTTGACCGCCAGGCTCGATGCTTCGCCCTGCACGGCGACGGGCATGATGATCGATGTCATCCACAGTGTGAAATAGGCAAGGTCGCCCAGCCCGCGCCGCAACCAGGGCAGCGCATCAAAGACAATGCGGATCGCCGCCAGTCCCATCAGCGCGGGCGCGGCAATGATCCACAGCGCCGATGTGATGGCCCACAGGTCCAGCGGACCGCTGACCATCAGCCAGCCGAGGAACCAGCCCGCCGTGTTCAGCGCGGCAAGCATTGCGAAAAGCACTGCCACGTCCGCGCCGAACCGCCCGAGCATGATCGCCACGCGCGACGCCGGCGTGACTTCCTCGACTTGCCAGGGTTGCCGCCGGTTCGTGTTCGAGCGGAGGTAGATGTAGCCGATCGGCAAAAGCAGCGTGGTCACGACGATGCCCAGCCACACGCCAAGCACCGGCGAGGTCAGCACGGGCAAATGGTCGCCGATCGCAATCGCGACGCCCCTGCCGTCTTCGTCGGAAATCATGAACCGGGCGCCAACCGGCGCGACGAGCAGGAGGAGCCAGAGCCCCCAGCTACGGCGATAGCGGCCCAAGCTGGTGGTGAGCGACGACCGGGCGATGGCAACGGCGCTCATCCGGCGCGAACCCGACCGTCTTCGACGCGAAGGACCTGTACCGCATGCGGCGCCAGCTCGTCGGCGAGGTGCGTGGTCATTACCACCACCGCATGACGTGCGCGTTCGACGATCAGCGACCCCATCTTGCGGGCGGTTGCGACGTCGAGTTCGGCGGTCGGCTCATCGAGGGCCAGCAGGCGGGGTTCGCCCAGCATCGCCTGAGCAAAGATCAGCCGCCGCCGCATGCCCCCTGAAAAAGTCGCGATCCGGTTGTTGATGTCGGTGTGCAGGCCGATGGCGTCGGTGATTGCGCCGAATTGCGCATCGGCAGCGACCGGGTCGAGCCCCTTCAGCGCGGCGAGGTGGAGCGCGAATTCGCGTGCGGTCAGGTCCTGGGGCAAATCGACCGCCTGAGGGGCATAGCCCAATACCCGTCGCAACGCATGGCGGGCGGGTGGCAATGGCTGCTCATCCCATCGGATGGTGCCCGAGTTCGGCTTTTCCGCCGTCGCCAGCAATCGCAGGAGCGTCGACTTGCCCGCACCGCTCGGCCCGACAAGAAGTGTAAGGCCGACTGGGAAGTCCTGCGTGACTCCGTCGAGGACGGTCTTGCGACCATAGGCTTTGCGCACGTCGGTCAGGGAAAGTGTCATGCAAGGTGTGTTATACAAATAATACAGATGGTGCAACGACCCTGCCGCCCGCCCGATCGCTGCCTCAACGGTGACGCCGCATGATGATCAGCACGGCTTTGCCTTGCGCATCCGCCCGAATATGGTCACGCTGTTTTCGGCCGATCGCGCGTATATGTTCGGCCAGATGGGCGAGTCCGTCATCGGGGACAGGCGTATCGCCAAGGTAATCAGAAGCCCTGCCATTGTAGAATTTTCACTGGAGAAAACACGTGCATCTCGAGTTCAGCCCGGAAGACCTGGCCTTTCAGCAGGAAGTGCGCAGCTTCATCGCCGAAAACTATCCCACGCAGCTTCGCGGCAAGCAGGATGAAGGTGACGAACTGTCGAAAGAGGACTTCCTGTCCTGGCACAAGGTTCTGGCTAAAAAGGGATGGGTCGCGCCTGCATGGCCGGTGGAATATGGCGGCACTGGCTGGACGCCCACGCAGAAATACATCTGGTCGGAGGAAACGGCACATGCCGATTGCATTCGCCTGATGCCCTTCGGCCTTTCGATGGTGGGCCCGGTGATCTACACCTTCGGGACGCCCGAGCAGAAGGCCAAATTCCTGCCCGGCATCCTTTCGGGCGAGGACTGGTGGTGCCAGGGCTACTCGGAGCCGGGCTCGGGTTCCGACCTCGCCTCGCTACGTACCAAGGCGGTGCGGGCGACCGATGCTGACGGGGAGCGCTATATCGTCAACGGGCAGAAGACCTGGACGACGATGGCGCAGCATGCGGACTGGGGCTTTTTCCTCGTCCGTACCGACAATGATGCCAAGCAGCAGGAAGGCATCAGCTTCCTGCTGATCGACATGAAATCGCCCGGGGTAACAGTTCGCCCGATTATTACGCTCGGCGGTGAGCACGAGGTCAACGAAGTCTGGCTGGAGGAAGTCCGCGTCCCCGTCGAGAACCGGGTCTATGAGGAAAACAAGGGCTGGACCTGCGCCAAGTTCCTGCTCGCCCATGAACGCACGGGCATTGCGGGCGTCGCTGCCTCGAAGCGTGGCGTCGAAAAGGTCAAGGCCATCGCGCGCGCCGAGATGGACGGCGACCGGCCGCTGATCGCCAACCCGTTCTTCCGGCGCAAGATCGCCGAGCTCGAGATGGACCTGACCGCGCTGGAATTCACCGAATTGCGCAGCCTTGCGGGCGAAAGCGCCGGTAAGGGCCCGGGGCCGGAATCGAGCCTGCTCAAGATCAAGGGTTCCGAAATCCAGCAACGGCTGACCGAGCTCTCGCTCGAAGCGGTGGGGCATTATGGCGCGCCCTATTTCCGCGGCTTCGGCGAAGGCGACAACGAGCATCCGATCGGGCCCGACTATGCGCACCGCGCGGCGCCGACCTATTTCAACGTCCGCAAGACGACGATCTATGGCGGCTCGAACGAGATCCAGCGCAACATCATCGCCAAGATGGTGCTTGGGCTCTGACATTGTGACGGCGCCGCCGGGAAGGCGGGCCACCCGAGAGGACAGAATTACCGATGGATTTCAGCTATACCGAAACGCAGGACATGCTGCGTGACACGCTCGCGCGTTTCCTTGCCGACACCTATGATTTCGAAACGCGCAAGAAGATGCTGGCAAGCCCAGAGGGCCGCGACCCCGGCATCTGGCGGGCACTCGCGACCGAGCTCGGCATCCTGGGCGCGCCCTTTGCCGAGGATCACGGCGGCCTGGGCGGCGGCGCGCTCGAAAACATGATCATGATGGAAGAGCTGGGAAAGGTGATCGCGATCGAGCCCTATCTGCAGACGGTCGTGATCGGCGGTGGTGCGATGCAGCATGTCGGCGGCGCGATGGCCGATGCCGTCATCCCGCAGATCGTTTCGGGCGAAGCCGTGATCGCCTTCGCTTATGCCGAGCCGCAGGGGCGCTATGACCTTGCGAACCTCAGGACCAGCGCGAAAAAGGATGGCGCTGGGTATGTGCTGAATGGCCACAAGTCGGTGGTCTATGCGGCGCCATGGGCGACGCATCTGCTGGTAACGGCGCGCACCGGCGGCAGCGTCCGCGAGTGCGACGGTGTCGAGCTGTTCTTGATCGACGCAAAGCTGCCGGGCATCGTCCGCCGCGATTATCCGACGGTCGATGGCTTCCAGGCTTCGGAAATCTATTTCGAGAATGCTGCCATTCCGGGCGATGCACTGCTTGCCGGGGGCATCGACCTGATCGAAGCGCTCGTCGATGAAGCGACGGTGGCCATGTGTGGCGAGGCCTGCGGTATCAGCCGCAAGCTGCACGAAGGCACGCTCGACTATTCGAAACAGCGCAAGCAGTTCGGCGTGCCGATCGGCAAGTTCCAGGTGCTTCAGCACCGGATGGCCGACATGTTCATCGAGGTCGAGCAGATCGCCTCGATGACGCTGATGGGCACGCTCAAGCTCGATTTGCCCGCCGCCGAACGCAAGGCGGCAGTCAGCCTGGCCAAGGCCAAGGTGTCGCGCTCGATCAACTTCGTCGGGCAGAACGCGATCCAGACGCATGGCGGCATCGGCATCACGCAGGAACTCGCGATCGGCCATTATTTCAAGCGCGGCACGATGATCGAGAACCAGTTCGGCAGTGCTGACTTCCATCTGGACCGGTTTGAGCAGCTGACCCTCGGGGCGTAGGAGATCGATCCGGGCCCGCGTTCGTATGGGGCGCGGACCGGGCGCCCGAAACCTGCAACCGGTCGTCAGGTCTTCGTTCTCGCGGTGCCTCTTGAATGATTTCCGGCGCGCTGGGGTAGCAGCACGATCAGCACGACGATGATCGCAGCCAACACCGTTGATGCAAGCGGGCGGCTGAAGTCGAGGCCGCCCTTGTCGATCGGCTTGTCGAGGAAATCTCCGGCCGTCGCGCCAAGCGGACGCGTAAGAATGAAGGCTGCCCAGAAGAGCGGGACGCGGCCGACCTTCGTGCAGAGGTAAAGCAGAAAAAGGATGATCAACCCGGCCGCGAAGATTGCTGCCGCCCCGACATAGCCAAGATTGCCGGTATCGGCGAGCCAGTCACCAAGCGCCGTTCCAAGCGTTTGCGAGAAGGTGATCGTAAGCCAGTAGAACATCTCGGCCCGGCGATCGCGAATGTCGTCTGCGTCGATCGATCCGAGCACGAGCTTCCAGCTGGAGAGCGACGCCAGGACAAGCCCGAGCAACAGGAGCGAGCCGCCGGTATAGCCTATGCCGAGCGAACGCGTTGCAAAGTCGGCCAGCGTCGTTCCGGCCGTGGTCGAAGCAATAATGGTTGCCCAATAAAGCGATGGCCGAAACGAGCGGGCGGCAACCTGAATGGCGATCAATGCGATCAGCAGCGCGCCGAATGCCCCTGTCGCGGCAAGATACCCCCAGTTCATCGTCATGCTGAGCGTGTCGCCGCTGGTTTCGCCCAGTGTCGTGGCAAGTATCTTGATCGCCCAAAAACCCGCCGTGATAGCGGGCACTTTACTTGTCGACGACCAGGCGTCCTGCATCATTGGCCTCGTTCAGCGCTTCGCGCGCGTTACGCAAGCCGCGGCTGGCCGAAACGTCTAGCGCGTGCGCGCCTTTGCCGCGACTTCTCTTTTTGGACCCGAAAGCTGATCTTTTACTTCAGGGTCGCAAGGCCAAGAGCCGCCACATGCCTTATGGCAAACCCGCGAGAACGGCGCAGATCCGGTATGCGCAACTGATCTCGGTCGCTCGCCAAAGCGCACGCGGGCTGCCTGCTGAACAAGCTGCCGGGCGTTTCATTGGCAACAGGTCGACCGCGGTGCGCGCCGTCAGAATTTATACCCGAGTTCCAGCCCGATGCGCCGACGGTCGCCAGGAGAGATGAACGAGCCCCCGAATTCGATCGCGGGAATGACCTCGTTCAGATAACGCCGGTCGAGCATGTTGTCGGCGAACACCGTTGCCTTCCATTGCGGACCTTCCAGTCCGAAGCGCAGGTTGAGGACTCCGAAGGCGTCGCGGCGGGCGACGTCATAGCGACCGTTGCCGACAAAGCCTGGAAGCGCGAGCGCCGAGATCGGGAGCAGTCCGCTGAAGATCGTCGGCCGCTCCTGGTTCTGCACCGTGTGGAACCACGTCGGCCCCGTGATGCGGTAATCGGCGCGCATCGTGACGTTGACCGAACGTGTCAGCGGCGCCTCGATCTGTGTGCCCAGGTTGATCGTGTAGTCGGCGGTGTAGGGCGACTTGTTGCCGACCGTATAAGGACGTGAGGCGTTCTGCTTGATCTCGCTGTCGGTCAGGTTGAACGCGCCGAACACCTTCCAGCCGCGAATGATGCGCGCGTCGAGGTTGAGCTCCGCGCCCTTCACGTCGACGCGGTCGATGTTCGACACCACGCGTAGCAGGCCGAACGAGCCAACGAAAAATTCGAAGAACTGCATGTCGCGGATGCGTGTGTAATAGCCAGCGAGGTCATAGTTGATCCGGCCGTCGAACAGTGACCCCTTGATGCCTGCCTCGAACGCGCTCGAGCGTTCCTTGCGGTAATTGTCGTTGATGACGACGCCGGTGTTGATCGTGCCCGGTGCGCCGTTGTTGAACGCGGCGTTGATCGTCGCCTGCGACCCGGTGTTGTTGAAGCCGCCCGCCTTGAAGCCCACGCCCCAGTCGGCGTAGATGTTGGTCACCGCGTTCGGCTTCCAGCTGAGGGAGATCTTCGGTTCGAGCAGGTTGAAGCTTGCCGACTTGTCGCGAATCGGGCCGGCGGCCTGACCCGGATTAATCGGGGCCCCCGTAATGGGGTCGGTCGCGGTCGGGACGCGGGTCGAGGTCGTGCGGTCCTCATTGTCGTAGCGCAGGGCGACGCTCGCCTTGAAACTGTTGCTCAGCGCATAGTCGAGCGAGCCGAATGCGGCATAGACATTGGTGTTGAACTGGTCGGCATAGAGCTGCGACGTAGGATTATTGCTGCCGGGCGCGTTGTACAGGTTCTTGATGACGCCAAACCCCAGGTCGGCACCGAGCGAAACGCCGACAAGCCGGTCGATCTTCAGGTAATAGGCGCCAAGCTGCCAGTTCAGCGGGCCGTCGCCGGTCGAGGCGAGGCGGACTTCCGCGCTGAAATCCTTCTGGTTGCGCACCTGATATTGCGTGCCGTCGCACGTCGTCGGGCTATAGGCGCCGAAGGTCGACCCCGTGGCAGGATTGAAGATGAAGGGGATCGGCGAGCTGCCGATGGCACCCGGCTGGTTGATCGGAAAGCCCTTCAGCGCCAGCGTCGTTGCGTTGCACTTGTTGAGCACGGCCGTGCTCGTCGCGTTCACCGGGCCGCCGAGTGCTGCGGAAATGTATCGCGCGAAATCGGCGGACGTGCCGTCGGCGGTCAAGTCCTGGCGGACGTCGGAATACAAGGCCCATGCCGTCAGCTTCATGGCACCGAACTCATGATCCAGCTTCGCCGAAGCCTCTATCGTGCGCTGGTCGTTGGTTGGCCGGATGTTCGAATAATAGTTGAAGGCGTGCTTGTTCACGTCTTCGTAGAAGGCAGGATTGACCCCGGCGAAATTGGGGACGTGAAAAACCGAGTTGAAGTTGATCGATGCGCCCGAAAGCTTGGCATAGCGCGCCTTCAGGTCGAGCGTCGTGTCCGCCCCGAGCTGCGCCACCAGCCGGCCATCGATGCCATAGACTTCCTGGTCATCGACGGTCTTCGATTTCAGGAAGTTGTTGGTCCAGAAGCCGTCGGTCTTGCGATAGTTTGCCGAGAGCACGAAGCCCAGCGCGTCGGAAAACGGGCCCGCGATATAGCCAGTCCCTTCGAACGTGTTCAGTTCTGCGTAGCTCGCGACGAAGCCGCCCACCAGCCGGTCACCGGGCTTCAGCGTTGAAACGACGATGGCTCCCGCGGCGGCGTTGCGGCCGTAGATGGCGCCCTGAGGACCTTTCAGGATTTCGATCTGGCGAAGCGTGCCTTGCTGCTGGTTTAGCTGGGCCGTGTTCGTCTTCAGAATGCCGTCGACTACAAGCGCCACCGAACTTTCCGCGTCGCGGGCGCCGTTGATGCCGCGAATGTTGATCTGGGTATCGCCCGCCTCGGCAGTGCCGGTTACGATGGTGACGCCGGGCGTAAGCTGGACGAAGCCGGCCGCATCGTTGACGCCTGTTCGGGCGAGCGTTTCGGCGGTCAGGACAGTAACCGAGGCAGGAACATCGATCAGCCGCTCGTTCTGGCGGCGCGCGGTCACGACGATTTCGGTGGGCGTCTCCGCGCTGTCGGTTGCGACGGGTGCCTGCGCAAGAGCGGGAGCGGCGACGGCGAGCGTCGAGAGCCCGGCCAGCAAGGTGGCAAAATTAGTGCGCATGGTTGGTCCCCTTTTATCGTCCCGCCGGATTCGGTTCGGAGCACTAATAAGCTAATGTATACAATCCATGCTGGTCAAGTCGTGCGGGAAACGATATTTGACCGTTGATGTCGCGCGCTTCCGATCACGCCTATTCCGAAATCCGCAGCCTGATCCTGTCCGGCGATGCTGCGCCCGGATCGCAGCTGACCGAAGAGCAACTCGCAGAGATCTGCGGCGTATCGCGCACACCGGTGCGGGACGCCCTGCGGCGGCTGGAGGCCGAACTCTACATCATCCGATCCGAGTCACAGCGTATTTTCGTTGCCGACTGGACGCACGCCGAGGTCGACGAAATGTTCACATTGCGCGGCATGCTCGAGGCCCATGCCGCCGCGCGCGCCGCCACCCGGTTCAGCGATGCGGGGCTGGCGGCACTGCGCGCCTGTAACGCGGCGATCGAAACGGCGGTTCGCCAAAGCGATCCGAATATTCCCGCCTTTCTGAGCGGCAATCGCGAGTTCCACAGCCTCATCATCGATGCCGCCCAGTCGCCGCGCCTGTCGGCCATGCTGGCAACACTCGTCGAGCAGCCGGTGGTGCGTCGAACGGCGCTCCACTATGGTCGCGACCAGTTGTCACGCTCGGCAAGCGAACATGGCGAATTGATTCTGGCGTTCGAAGCCCGCGACGCGGAATGGGCGCATGCGCTGATGACCGGACACATCCGCCGCGCCTTCCACGCGTTTCGCGGTGCCGCGGATCCGGCCTAGATGGCCCTGTAAGCCAGGTAGCTGAGAGCCCGGTCGCAGTCCCAGATCTCGGCATATTTGCTGCGCAGGTCAAAGATCGTCGCGTCATGGACTCGGCAGTCGCGATCGCCGCAGGCGTCCTCAACGACGAGCGGCACGAACCCGTAGCACAGCGCATCGAGCGCGGTCGCGCGTACGCATCCCGAGGTCGACAGGCCGCCGATCAGCAATGTGTCGATGTCCAGCGACCTGAGGCGCGCCGCGAGGTCCGTCCCGAAGAACGCGCTGGGATAGCATTTGGTGACGACGATATCGTCGGGGCCGGGCGCAAGTTCGGGCGTGAAATCCCCCAGCGGATTGCCCGTGTCGAACGCGCTGAGCGCCGGCACCTTGCGGTAGAACTGCCCACCGTCGGCTGGCGTGCGATATTCGACGCGGGTGAACACCACCGGCACCGCGGATACATGGGCTGCTTCGACGAGGCGGGCGGCTACGGCGCGCTCGGCTTCGACCCCGGCGTAAAGCCCGCAGGCGTGGTCGAAATAGGCACGGGCGAAATCGACGAGAAGCAGGGCAGGCTTCTTGCCAGGCGTCAGCGCTCCGCCGAAGCCGGCTGCCTCATAGTCCCGCGCGAGATCGTCTGGCGGTTGAGAGGGGCGTTCGTCCATTGCGGTGGCTGTCCGGGCTCGTTGGCAAAGTCATGCTATACAGGCGCAAACGAGCTTTGTATACAAAGTGGCATGAGCCGCCCTCCCGTCCAGATTGTCGAAGTGTCGCCGCGCGACGGACTCCAGAACGAGAAGGAGATCGTCTCGACGGCCGACAAGATCGCGCTTGTCGAGCGCCTCGCGGCACTGGGCGCGCGGCGGATCGAGGTGGCGAGTTTCGTCAACCCGCGGCGTGTGCCGCAGATGGCCGATGCCGAAGCGGTGATCGCTGGCCTGCCCGATCTCGCAGATGTTTCCTATATCGCCCTTTGTCTCAACGAGCGCGGCGTTGATCGCGCGATCGCATCGCGTGCGGGCGCGCGCGGCGTCGATGAAGCAGGCTGCGTGCTGGTGGCCACCGACAGCTTCGGCATCGCCAACCAGGGGCAGACAGTTGCCGACGGCATTGCCGCCAACCGCGCGATGATCGCCAAGGCGAAAGCCGCCGGCATGATCGCGCAACTCACGATTCCGGCATCTTTCGGATGCCCCTTCGAGGGACCGGTGCCACAGGACCGCGTGCTCGACCTCGCCGAGGCGATGGCCGAGGCCGGTGCGGCGGAGATCGCCTTTGCCGACACCATCGGCGTCGGCGTGCCCGACCAGGTGGGTGAATTGTTCGAGCGCGCGTTCGAACGACTGGGGCGCGACTTCCCGTTGCGCGTCCACCTTCACGACACGCGCGGCATGGGACCTGCCAATGCCTGGGCAGCCTATCAGGCAGGGTGCCGGGTGTTCGATTCGGCGCTCGGCGGGCTTGGGGGCTGTCCCTTTGCCCCGAACGCCACGGGCAATGTTGCGACCGAAGAAATGGTATATCTGTTTGCCCGCAGTGGCGTGGACTGCGGGATCGATCTGTCTGCGGCGCTGGCTGCCAATGGCTGGTTTGCCAGCATCATGGGCCGGCCGCTGCCATCCAAGGTGGGCCGGGCGGGCGATTTCATCGCGAAAAATCAAGTCAACGGGAAGCGGGAAACGGCATGAGCTATCGTCTGGGCGTCGATGTCGGCGGCACTTTCACCGATCTGCTTGTCATCGACGAGACCAGCGGGCGGACATGGCGCGACAAGGTACCGTCGACGCCGCACGACCCGAGCGAGGCCGTGATCGCCGGGGCCCGGCAATTGTGCGACCGGGCAGGCATCACGCCGCAAGAGCTCGAACTTTTTCTCCACGGTACGACGGTCGCGACCAATGCCGTGCTCGAACATAAGATCGCGCGCGTCGGGCTGATCGTGACGGAGGGGTATCGTCACATCCTCCAGATCGCGCGCAGCCTTGTTCCCGGTGGCCTTGCCGCCTGGATCATCTGGCCGAAGCCCGAGCCGATGGCGCCGCTGGAAGCGACCATCGAGGCACCCGAACGCATGGGGGCCGATGGCGAAATCGTGCGCCCGCTCGACGAGGCAGGACTGCGCCGCAACCTGCAGCGCCTGCGCGACGAGCAGGTCGAGGCGGTGACCGTGTGCCTGATCAACAGCTACATGAATGCCGCGCACGAGCGCCGGGTTGCCGAAATCGTGGCAGAGGAAATGCCGGGCGTGCCGGTCAGCATTTCGGCGGACATCCTGCCCGAGATGCAGGAATATGAGCGGGCCCTGACCACGGTCGCCAATTCGGCGGTGCGTCCGACCGTCTCGCGCTACATCGGCAATCTGGAGCGCGAGCTGCGCGGCTGGGGCAGCGACGCCAAGCTCAGCCTCCTTAGGTCCGACGGGGGGCTGATGTCGGCGGAGAAATCGTGCGAGGCGCCCGTTAACCTGCTGATGTCGGGCCCTGCCGGCGGCGTGGCGGGCGCCGTGTTCGTGGCCAAGAGCGCGGGCCTTCCTAACGTGCTCACGCTCGACATGGGCGGCACGTCGACCGACGTCGCCCTGATCGAGGATTATCAGGCGCGGTTGCGACGCGAGACCAGTGTCGGCCATCTGACCGTGCGCGCTTCGTCGCTCGACGTGAAGACCGTCGGAGCGGGGGGCGGCTCGATCGCCTATGTGCCGGAATTGACCAAGGCGCTGCGCGTCGGCCCGCAATCGGCGGGCGCCGTGCCGGGGCC
>JANMJZ010000170.1:0-1893 GCA_031371635.1 Sphingomonadales bacterium
GACCCATGGCAGCCATGGCGCGCCAAGCTATCAGCGGCTCGAATTCCTGGGCGACCGCGTCCTTGGCCTCACGATCGCGCACTGGCTCTATACCCGCTTTCCCGACGAGCCGGAGGGCACGATGTCCGCCCGCTTCAACAGCATCGTCACGGGCCTGGCCTGCGCGGGCGTCGCGCGCGTCATCGGCGTCGCGCCACACCTTCGTCTCGGCAAGCAGGCGCGCGACGACGGCGGGGTGGAGAGCGACAATATCCTGGGCGACGTCACCGAAGCGTTGATCGGCGCGCTCTACCTCGATCACGGGATGCCCGCCGCCGAAGCGTTCATCCACAAGCACTGGCAGGCGCTTGTCGAAGGGCAGGTCAAGGCGCCCCGCCATCCGAAATCCGCGCTGCAGGAATGGGCCGCCGCCCACAACCGCCGCGCGCCGGTCTATGCGCTGCTCGACCGTTCCGGCCCGCACCATGCCCCGCAATTCACCGTCTCGGTCAGCATCGGCCCCGCCGGCGAAGCCACCGCCACCGGCACCTCGAAACAGGAAGCGGAGACCGCGGCGGCGGCAGCCCTGCTCGCGAAACTCGGGTGACTTTCCGCTTGCCTGAGCCTGTCGAAGGCCTGCCCTTCCTCCCGGAGAAACTCGGATGACCTTCCGCTTGCCTGAGCTTGTCGAAGGCCTGCCCTTCCCCCCGGAGCAACGCGCGTGACTTCCCGCTTGCTTGAGCTTGTCGAAGGTCTGCCCTTCCTCCTATCGTCCGTCATGGCATTCTGGGTGTACATGCTCCATTGCAACGGCGGCCGGCTGTACGTCGGGCACACTGACGATCTCGAACGCCGGATCTGGCAGCACGAGAACGGCACAATCCCCGGCTTCACCGCCAACTACCGCCCGGTGAAGCTGATCTGGTCGGACTATTGCGAGACGCGCGATGCAGCCAAGTCGTTCGAGCTTCAACTGAAAGGGTGGAGTCGAGCCAAGAAACTGGCGCTCGTGCGCGGTGACTGGAATGAAGTGAGCCGACTGGCACAGAACCGGCAGGCGGCAAGAGAAGGACAGGCCTTCGACAAGCTCAGGCAAACGGATCACCGACATGACTGATCAGCCATCCTCGACGCGTTGCGGCACCGTCGCCGTCGTCGGCGCGCCGAATGCGGGCAAGTCCACGCTCGTCAATGCGCTCGTCGGGCAAAAGGTCGCGATCGTCAGTCCCAAGGCGCAGACGACGCGGACGCGCCTGATGGGCGTGGCGCTGACCGGAGAGACGCAGATCGTGCTCGTCGATACGCCCGGCATCTTCGACGCCAATCGCCGGTTCGACCGGGCGATGGTGCAGGCCGCCTGGGGCGGCGCCGCCGATGCCGACGTCATTGCGCTGGTCATCGATGCCAAGGGCGGGCTGGGCCCGAGGGTCGAGACGATCCTGGCCGGGCTCGAAAACCGGCCCGAACCCAAGCTGCTCGTCCTCAACAAGGTCGACGTCGCCGACAAGGAAAAGCTGCTCCGCCACGCCGTTGCCCTGAACGAGCGGCTGCAGTTCACCGACACGATGATGATCAGCGCCGCGACGGGCGACGGCGTCGACGACCTCAAGGCCAAACTCGCGGGCGCCATGCCTGAAGGGCCGTGGATGTTCCCCGCCGACCAGGTCAGCGACGCGACCGACCGCGTCATGGCCGCCGAGATCACCCGCGAGCAGATCTTCCTGCAGCTCTACCAGGAACTGCCGCAGGCCTGCGCCGTCGAGACCGAGAAATACAGCGAGCGCGACGACGGTTCGGTGGAAATCCACCAGCAGATCCTCGTCGCGCGCGACAGCCAGAAGGCGATCGTGCTGGGCAAGGGCGGCACGCGGCTCAAGGAGATCGGCAGCAAGTCGCGCGCCGAACTGGCCACCC
>JANMJZ010000203.1:0-2456 GCA_031371635.1 Sphingomonadales bacterium
GTGAAGCCTATCCCGGTGATGTGTTCTATCTGCACAGCCGTTTGCTCGAGCGTGCGGCCAAGTTGAACAAGGACAAAGGTTAGGGCTCGCTCACTGCGCTGCCGAACATTTAAAAGCAGGCGGGCGACGTGTCGGCCTATATCCCGACCAACGTGATTTCGATCACGGACGGCCAGATTTTCCTCGAAACCGACCTGTTTTTCCAGGGTATCCGTCCCGCGATCAACGTCGGGCTGTCGGTGTCGCGCGTCGGTTCCGCCGCACAGACCAAGGCGATGAAAAAAGTCTCGGGCTCGATCAAACTCGAACTCGCGCAATATCGCGAAATGGCGGCGTTTGCGCAGTTCGGTTCGGACTTGGATGCGTCAACACAGAAGCTGCTCAACCGCGGCGCGCGCCTGACCGAATTGCTCAAGCAGAAGCAGTTCAGCCCGATGCCGTTCGAAGAGCAGACCGCGTCGATCTTCGCTGGCACCAATGGCTATCTCGACAATATCCCGGTCGGTGACGTGACACGCTACGAAGAAGCCATGATCTCGGATCTTCGCGCAAACCATGCGGGTGTGCTTGGCCAGATCCGCGACAGCAAGGACCTGGGCGACGAAGCCAAGGCGGGGCTGAAAGCCGCGCTCGACGCCTTCGCGAAGACGTTTGCGTAAGTAAATGGCGAGCCTCAAGGCCCTCAAAATGCGAATCGGCTCGGTGAAGTCGACGCAGAAGATCACCAAGGCGATGAAGATGGTCGCCGCCGCGAAGCTGCGCCGTGCGCAGGAAGCGGCGGTCGCCGGTCGTCCCTATGCCGAGCGGCTCGAAGCCGTGATGTCTTCGCTGGCCGCCAAGGTAACCGTCAGCGAAAGCAGCCCCAAACTGCTCGCGGGCACTGGCAAGGACCAGGTTCACCTGATCGTCGTGGCGACATCGGAGCGCGGCCTTGCGGGCGCGTTCAATACGAACATCGTCCGTGCCGCGCGTGCCAAGGCGGTCGAGCTGGAACGGGCGGGCAAGACGGTCCGCTTTTATCTGGCCGGCAAGAAGGGGCGCGTCCTGCGTCGCTTCTACCCCAGCCAGATCCTGCACGACCAGGAAGTCGGCCACATCAAGAACGTCGCGTTCACCGACGCGCAGATCGTGGCGAACGACCTGATCACGCGGTTCGAGTCGGGTGAATTCGACGTCGCCCACTTGTTCTTCGCCAAGTTCCGTTCGGCCCTTGTCCAGGAGCCCACGGGCATACAGATCATCCCTGTCCCGCTCGCAAAAGCGGCGGAAACCGGGGGCATTGGAACCATGTCAACTTCGGGCGCCGCGCCCGCCGCGATGGAGTATGAGCCCGACGAGGAAACGATCCTCGCCGACCTGCTCCCCCGCAATGTCGCCATCCAGATCTTTCGTGCGATGCTGGAAAATGCCGCCTCCGAGCAGGGCAGCCGCATGACCGCGATGGACAATGCGACGCGCAACGCGGGCGACATGATCAACAAGCTTACGGTGCTCTACAACCGCACCCGTCAGGCGGCGATCACCACCGAGCTCATTGAAATCATCGCAGGCGCGGAGGCACTCTGATGGCGTATGTGACGCGAGCGACGACCAAGGGCGGGCGCGATGGACGCGCCGTGCTCGAAAACGGCGGGTTCGGCCTGGCTATGGCGCTGCCGAAGGAAGTCGGCGGCAACGGCGAAGGCACCAACCCGGAACAGCTCTTCGCGCTCGGCTTCTCGTCGTGCTTCGGCTCTGCGCTGATGGCGATCGCGCGCAAGCACGGCGTCGACGGATCGAAGGCCGCCGTTACCGCGGAAGTCACGCTCGACAAGGACGAAATCAGCTTTGCGCTGGCCGTCAAGCTGAGCGTTCGCCTACCCGGCGTCGAGCGCGAGATCGCCGAAAAGATCCTCCACGAAGCGCACGAGATTTGCCCCTATTCGCGTGCCACGCGCAACAATGTGCCTGTCACGCTCGAACTGATCTGACTTAAGGAAATATCGATGGCAACCGCAGCCCCCACCGCAGACAAGCCCGCCCGCAAGCCGCGCGCCGTTAAGGCCGCAACCCCCGACAGCAATGTCGTGCCGATCCAGACGTCGAACAATGTCGGCGCGATCTCGCAGGTCATCGGCGCCGTCGTCGACGTGACGTTCGAGGATCAGCTCCCCGCGATTTTGTCCGCGCTCGAGACCGACAACAATGGCGTCCGCGTCGTTCTCGAAGTCGCGCAGCATCTTGGCGAAAACACAGTTCGCACGATTGCGATGGAAGCGACCGAAGGCCTCACCCGTGGCCAGCGCGTCGTCGATACCGGCTCGCAAATCCGCATGCCCGTCGGCCCGATGACGCTTGGCCGCATCATGAACGTCATCGGCGAGCCGATCGACGAGCGTGGCCCCATCGGCGCGACGCAGACCGCACCGATCCACGCGAAGGCCCCCGAATTCGTCGACCAGTCGACCGAAAGCGCG
>JANMJZ010000262.1:0-13010 GCA_031371635.1 Sphingomonadales bacterium
ATCGGGCACATCGGTGCCCGGTCGTGGACGATCTTTTCCGCCGCCTTTCAGAACGGTGTCTGTATCGCCACCTGCGACACGTCGACGGTCTATACCGACAAGGCCGGACCCAAGCCGATCCCCGAAGATTATGTCGTTAAACTATCGTCGTTTCTCATCGACCTGCCAAATTAGCATAGTAACGGTCATCATAACGGTGTCGTAATAAACCTGACGTTCAGGTTTCTCTGGGCAAACCGCTTCGTGCGGCGGGCATCTGCGCTCGTGGCAATTGAGCCCGGGAGCCCTTGCCGATGAGAAAACTGCCGCTGAACTGGCTGGGCTATGCCTTGCCCATGGCCCTTGCCGCCTGCGGCGGCAGCGACAGCGGCGGTACCACGGCAACCGGAACTGCGGCTACGCCAACGGCCGTCGCGCCTGCCCCAGCCGCGCCTGCAACACCCACGGCGCCGACAACGCCCGCAACAGTGTCTTCGGTGCTGGCGATCGATTTCGCGGCACCGCTCAACTATGGCGCTCCCACACTGCCCGTCTATTACGATGGCACAGTCGTCGCTCTCGACAACACTCCGGCCGCCAATACGATCACCGACCGGATCGCGACGCTCGGGCGCGTGCTCTTCTACGACAAGAAGCTGAGCTTCAACGATACGATCGCCTGCGCAAGCTGCCACAAGCAGGCGACGGGCTTCGATGACAATGTCCGCTTCAGCGCAGGTTTCCAGGGTGGCACCTTCACCACGGCGCACGCCATGCGACTGGGCAATGTGCGTTATTACAGGCCCGGCTCGATGTTCTGGGACAGGCGTGCCGCCTCAGTCGAGGAACAGGCCAGCCAGCCGATCCAGAACGCCATTGAAATGGGTTTCACCGCTGCGAACGGCGGAATTCCTGCACTGCTTACGAAGCTGCGCGCGACGCCTTATTACGTCGATCTGTTCACCTTCGCGTTCGGAGATTCAACAATCAGTGAAGCGCGCATCCAGTTCGCTCTCGCCCAGTTCGAGCGGGCGATGATCTCGTCGAACAGCCGGTGGGACACCGCTTACGCCACGGTTTTCAATGCAGCCGCGCCGAACCGCAATCTCAACGTAGATCTGCCGGGCTTTACCACCGAAGAGAATCGCGGCCGGCAGCTGTTCATGACCGGGCCGGGCGGCGGTGGAGCAGGTTGCTCGGCATGTCACGCGCCGCCCACCTTTGCGCTTTCGGCCAATTCGAACAGCAATGGGCTCGACGCGGGGGAAACGATCCTGTTCAAGTCGCCGTCGCTCAAGAACGTCGCCCTGTCGGTCGCCTTCATGCACGACGGACGGTTCGCGACGCTCGATCAAGTCGTGGAACACTATAACAGCGGCGTGCAAGCGGGCCCCGCTCTCGATAATCGGCTGAAAGGCCCCGGGGGCGCGCCCCAACGGCTCAACTTGTCGGCCGCTGACAAGGCGGCACTGGTTGCTTTCATGCGAACTTTGACGGACACATCGCTGAATACGGACCCGCGCTTCTCGAGCCCGTTCCGCTAATCCACAAAAACCGCCGCTCGCTTACCCATATTGGCCGCAACGGCTTCCATCATGTTGGCCTTGCCGATCACCGCGATCTGTTCGGCGGTTTCCATCTCGAGCATGGCGCGCGGCTCGAGGTCGTGCGCCGCGTTGCACAGGCGCTTGGCCCCGCGAATGGCGTGCGGACTCTTCGCCGCGATCTGCGTCGCTAATTCCATCGCGGCTGCATGGGGATCGTCCGCGATGCGCGTCACGAAGCCATGGTGCAGCGCTTCGTCGGCATCGAATTCGCGCGCCGTGTAGACCAGTTCACGCAGCACATCGTCGCGCACCAGCCCGCGCCAGATCGGGAAGCCTGCCATGTCGGGCACCAGTCCCCAATAGGTCTCTCGAATGGCAAAGCGCGTGCCGGGCGCCACGATGCGGATATCGGCGCCCGACATGATCTGGAAGCCGCCGCCGAATGCCACCCCATGGACCGCGGCGATCACCGGCATCGGCAGCTGCCGCCAGCCCCAGGTCACATGCTGCGGCAGAATGCTGCCCTGATCGTTCCGATCTGCACCGGTGCCGGAGCCTCCCGCCGCCATGCTTGCCATGTCGAGTCCGGCGCAGAATGCCCGCCCCTCGCCCGACAACACGACGCATCGCACGTCGACGCGCGTCGACAGGCTGTCGATCGCGGCCCCGATCTCCCGAAACATCGCGGAGTCGAGCGCATTCATCTTCTCCGCGCGCGTCAGGCGAACGTCGGCGATCCGGTCGGTAACGGTCATGGATATGCGGTCGGTCATACGCTCTCCTTTGCCCAATACGCATCCCTGATCAGGCGCTTGTACAGCTTGCCCGTGTCGTGGCGCGGCAGTTCGGCCATGAAGTCTATCCGGCGTGGGATCTTGGGTCCCGACAGGCTGGTGCGGCAATAAGCGGTGAGTTCCGCCGCCAGCGCCTCGTCGGCGGAGTCGGGATCGGCAGCCTGCACGACCGCCACGACCTGCTCACCAAGATCGTCGTGCGGCGCGCCGACGACCGCAACATCGGCAACCTTGGGATGGCCGACGAGCAGGTTCTCGATCTCCTGCGTGTAGATGTTCACCCCGCCCGAAATGATCATAAAGCTTTTACGGTCGGTTAGGAACAGAAAGCCTTCCTCGTCGACCCAGCCGACATCGCCCAACGTAGTCCAGCCGTGCTTGTTGCGCGTGTCCGCTGTGCGGTCCGGGTCGTTATGGTATTCAAAGGGACGCGGCCCATTGAAAAAGACGGCCCCCTCTCTGCGCGGTGGCAGTTCATTGCCGTCTTCGTCGCAGATATGCAGCGTCGATTCGCCCATTGCGCGTCCAACAGAGCCCGGCCGCTCGAGCCATTGCGCAGCCTTGATCGCGGTGAAGCCATTGCCTTCGGTGCCGGCATAATATTCGTCGATCACTGGCCCCCACCAGTCGATCATCGCTTTCTTTACGGGCACGGGACACGGCGCGGCAGCGTGAATCGCAACCTGCATGGACGACACGTCATAGCGTCCGCGCACCGCTTCCGGCAGTTTCAGCATGCGCACGAAATGGGTCGGCACGAACTGGCCCGCGTTGCATTTGTACTGCTCTATAAACTTCAGCGCCGCTTCAGGATCGAACTTCGTCATCAGCACGACAGTCCCGCCCAGCTTTTGGACGACCATCGTCCAGGCTAGCGGGGCTGCGTGATACAGGGGGGCTGTGGACAAATAGATGCTGTGCGCACCCAGCCCGAAGAACCCCGCGGCCAGCATCGTCAGCGGATTCATCCCGTCGATGGCGGGATCGAGGGGCACAGGCTGGCGGATGCCCTTCGGTCGGCCCGTAGTCCCGCTCGAATACAGCATCGACGTGCCGGCCGTCTCGTCGGCTATCGGGATTGCAGGCATGGCTGCCGCCGCGTCCTCCCATGGATCGAAGCCGGGGATAGCGCCGCCCAGGCTGAACCGGGCGCATGGGGCGGTCAGCGCGGTCGCGACGCTTGCCAGATCGGCACCCGCGACCAGTACCTCGGCGCCGCTGTCGGTGAGGATATAGTCGACTTCGGACGGGGTCAGCTTCGACGAAACCGCCACGAAACGCAGCCCGGCACGTTGCGCACCCCAGACCAGCGCATAATAATAAGGCGTGTTGGTCAGAAAGAATGCAACGCGCGCCTCCGGCATCAGCCCGCGCGACCGAAAAAACTGAGCGACGCGGTTCGACGCATCGTTCAGCTCGGCATAGGTCATGACCGCGCCGGTTTCTGCAACGATCACAGCCGCCTTGTCCGGCGTTGCCGCCGCGTGACGATATGGGTGCATGGCTCCCTCCTGCCGGGACATTAGCGCGCTGCTCGCTTTACGCAAACGTAAAGCCGTGCTTAGGTCGTTGCATGAGTGCTGATTTCGACCCCGCCCAGCTCATCAAGATGATGACGGGCCACAACCATAACGGCCTGATCGGGACCCGATATTCCGCCCATGGTGACGATTGGTGCGAGTTGAAGCTGCCGTGGCGGGACGATCTGATCGGCGACGCGGAGCTGGGCATCATCGCATCGGGCCCCATTATCACGATGATGGATTCGGCCACCAGCATCTCGATCTGGCTGGCGACAAAGAAATTCCGCCCGCAGGCCACCCTCGACCTGCGCGTCGATTATCTGCGCCCTGCAGAGCCCGGCAAGACCGTGATCGGACGGGGTGAATGCTACAAGGTCACGAAAAGCATCGCCTTTGTTCGGGGCGAAGCGCACGACGGCGATCCCACGCACCCGATCGCCCATGTGGCGGGCACCTATATGTTTACCGATGCCTGAGTTTTCGTCGCCCTATGCCAGGACGCTCGGCCTGACGCTGACGCGCGACACAGGCCGTGCGGTCGTGACCATGGCCCCTGGCGCCGGCGTCAGCGGTCGCCCCGGGTTCCTTCACGGCGGTGCGATCTCGGGCCTGCTCGATTACGCAGCCTGGGTGGCGCTGTTGGATGCGCTAGCGGGCGAAGGACGCATCAAGCCGATCTCGATCACGGTCGATTTCATGCGGGGAGGCAAGCTTGAGGACGCTCACGCCTCCGCACACGTCATTCGCCTCGGCCGCCGCATTGCCAATGTCGTGGCGACCGCCTGGCAAGAAGACGAAGCCAGGCCGATCGCCAGCGCTAACCTGAAATTCCTGATCGTCCGTTAGGCGTCGATCGACGCCTGCAACTCGGCACTGACGAGGCCGCCGTCGACATTGAGTGTGTGGCCGATCACATAGTCTCCAGCGCGCGACGCCAGATAGACCGCGCCAGACGCGATATCCTCGGGCCGCCCGATCCGCTTCGCAGGGATCGACTTCCCGACCTCTTCGGCGTGGTCGCGCGCTGCGGTGTTCATCTCTGACGCATAGGCGCCCGGTGCCAGCGACTGCACGACGATGTTGTACGGGATAAGATGCGCCGCCATCTTCTTCGTCAGCATGATCAGCGCTGCCTTCGATGCCTGGTAGCTGTAATGTTCCCATGGGTTCAAGCGCTGGCCATCGATCGAGGTGACATTGATAACCTTGGCCGGCTGATCGGCGGAAGCCGCGGCTTTCAGCTGTTCGAACAGGGCCTGCGTCAGGAAAAAGGGCGACTTGACGTTCAGGTCCATGACCTTGTCCCAGCCCTTTTCAGGAAACTCGGCGAAAGGCTGGGCCCAGGCGGCACCGGCATTGTTCACGAGGATATCGAGCTTGGTCTCGCGCTCGGCAAATTGCGCGGCGAGCGCCTGGCAGCCCGCGACGGTCGACACATCCTGCGGCAGCGCGATGCAGTTCGGCCCCAGCTTTTCGGCCATGGCAAAGCAGGCGTCGGCCTTGCGCGCCGAGATGTACACTTTTGCCCCTTGGGCGATGAACGCCTCGGCAATCCAGGAACCGATGTTGCGCGAACCACCAGTAATCAGTGCGACCCGGCCATCGAGCCGGAACATATTTGCGATATCCATCGTCATCCTCCCCGTTTCAGCGTCTCGCGCGCGATAATCAGCTGCTGTATCTGGCTCGTGCCTTCGTAGATCCGGAAAATGCGGACGTCGCGGTAAAATCGTTCGATGCCATAATCGGCGACATAGCCCGCGCCGCCGAAGATCTGTACCGCCTTGTCGGCCACGCGACCGACCATTTCCGACGCAAAATACTTGGCGGCCGCCGCTTCCATGACGACGCCCTCGCCCGCGTCCTTGGCCGCCGCCGTCTGGATCACCAGCGCTTTCGCCGCAAGGCATTCGGTCTTCATGTCGGCGATCATGCCCTGGATCAGCTGGTGCTGCGCGATCGGCTTGCCGCCCTGGATGCGCTCATTGGCATAGGCGACCGAGTCCGCGATCAACCGCTCCGCTGCCCCCACGCAGACCGCCGCAATATGCAGCCGCCCACGGTCGAGCACGCGCATCGCGACCTTGAACCCCTCACCTTCGGCCCCGAGCATATTCTCGGGCGGCACGGGCACATTATCGAAATTGACGTCGCAGACATGCGCGCCCTGCTGGCCCATCTTCTTTTCCGGCGCGCCGATGGTGAGCCCCGGTGAATCGGCAGGGACAAGAAACGCAGAAACACCCCGCGCGCCGTCTTCGCCCGTGCGGGCCATTACTGTAAACAGCGACGCCCGGTCGGCATTGGTAATGTAACGCTTTGTACCGCTCAGTTTCCACTGGTTGCCGTCGCGCACGGCGCGCGTCTTCACGTTGGCGCTGTCGCTGCCGATGTCGGGCTCGGTCAGCGCAAAGCTCGTGATCACTTCGCCACTCGCGATCCGGGGCAGCCACTGCGCCTTCTGCTCGGGCGTTCCCGCCATCACCAGCCCTTGCGAGCCGATGCCGACATTGGTGCCGAAGGTCGAACGCATCGCGGGAGAAGTCTTGCCCAGCTCGATCGCCACCTTGATTTCCTCGAGCATCGACAGGCCCAGCCCGCCATATTCGGGTTCGATCGACAGGCCGAACAGCCCCATGCCCTTCATTTCGGCGACAAGATCGGCCGGGATGTCGTCGCTTTCGGCGACCAGCGCCTCGTTCGGCCGCAGCCGCTCGCTGACGAAACGCTGCACCATGTCGATGAGCGCGTCGAACGTCTCCGCGTCGAGGCTCATGGTCAGTAGCCGCTCGTCCGCGCCACGCGCTCGGCGTGGTAGCGTGCATCACCGAAGAACTCCTCGAGCGCACGATCGCGCTTCATGTACAGGCCGATGTCATATTCGTCGGTCATGCCGATACCGCCATGCATCTGCACGCCTTCCTGGACCGACAGGCGCACGGCCTTGCCGGTCTTGGCCTTGGCGACCGCCACCGCGAGACGCGCACGCGGATCGTCGCTGTCGAGCAGCTGCTGCGCCTTCAGCACCGTTGCCCGCGCCACTTCCATCTCGCCATAGAGATGCGCCGCGCGGTGCTGAAGCGCCTGGAACTCGCCGATCAGCTTCCCGAACTGCTTGCGCTGCTTGAGGTAGTCGACCGTCATGTCCATCGCTGCCGATCCGACACCGATCATCTCCGCAGCCGCGCCGACTCGGCCCGCATCGAGCAGCTTGGTCAGTACCGCCCAGCCGCCATCGACATCGCCGATCACGGCATCGGCATCGACCTCGACCCCGTCGAATTTCACATGGCTGGCGAGCGAGCTGTCGACCAGCCGGCGCGGATCCGCGGTCTGGCCGGCATCCTTCGGCACCGCGAACAGGGTCAGGCCTGCCTGCTCGCCCGCTGCCCCTGCCGTGCGCGCCACGACGATCATCATGTCGGCGACATGGCCATTGAGGACGAACGTCTTGGTGCCCGTTAGCTTGAATCCGTTGCCCGAGCGTTCGGCCCTCAGCGTCGCCGCGCTCGGATGGTGCTTGGCGCCTTCGTCGACGGCAAGAGCGACGATTGCGCCGCCCGAAGCGATCTTGGGCAGCCATTCCTCCGACAGCCGCCCGCTCGCCTTCAGCGCCTCGACTGCCGCAACGGCCGTCGTCAGGAATGGCGACGGGGTCAGGTTGCGTCCGATTTCTTCGAGCACGATACCGGCCTCGACATGGCCCAAGCCAAGGCCGCCATTGGCTTCGGGCACCATGATACCGGTGAAGCCCATTTCGGCGAACTGGCTCCACAGGTCGCGGCTGAAACCGGTCTCGTCATTGCTGTCGCGAAGGGTGCGCAGATGTTTGACGGGCGCGGACTCGGCGATGAACGGCTTCGCCGTATCGCGGAGCATCGTCTGGTCTTCGGTCAGGTAAAGCGGCATTTTCAATCCTCGTGCCTTCGGCCCGCTGGGCCGTCATGCTGAATTTGTTTCAGCATCCACTTTGCCGCCAGAACTGCGGCACGGGTGGATGGATGGACCCTGAAACAAGTTCAGGGTGACGGCATCTGTTCGGCGCAGGTAATCAAGCCCCCGGCAGATCCAGGATTCGCTTGGCGACGACGCCGAGCATCACCTCGCTCGTGCCGCCCTCGATGCTGTTCGCCTTGGTGCGCAGCCAGGTCCGCGCCTTGGCGCCGCCGCGCGACTCCGCGCTTTCCCACTCTAGGGCAGCCGACCCACCGGCTGCCATAAGCAGCTCGTAGCGTCGCTTGTTCAGTTCGGTGCCGACGTACTTCATCATGTTCGGCGATGCGGGATGCCCCTTGCCGACCTTCATCTCGTCGACGAATTTCTCGCTCATCGCTCGGAACGCCATGACCTCGACGTCGAAGTCGGCCATGTCGGCGCGGAGCACCGGCTCCTCGCTTGCCACGTCCTTATATTGCGCGCCGATCGACATCATGTCGGTGCCGAGGCCGCCGCCCGAGATCATCTCACGCTCGTGGCCCAGCAGATATTTGGCGACGTCCCAGCCGCGGTTCAGTTCGCCGACGATCTGGTCCTTGGGCACGACGACGTTGTCGAAAAAGGTTTCGCAGAACGGCGAGTTGCCGCTGATCAGCAGGATCGGCTTGGTCGAGACGCCCGGCGTCGTCATGTCGAACAACAGAAAGCTGATGCCCTGGTACTTGTTCGTCTTGTCGGTGCGGACGAGGCAGAAAATCCAGTCGGCCTTGTCGGCATAGCTCGTCCAGATCTTCTGGCCGTTCACGACCCAGTGATCGCCCTTGTCTTCGCCGAAAGTCTGCATCGAGACGAGGTCGCTGCCCGAACCCGGCTCTGAATAGCCCTGGCACCAGCGGATTTCGCCCCTGGCGATCTGATTGAGATAATGGACTTTTTGTTCCTCGGTCCCGAACTTGAGCAGCGCCGGCCCGAGCATCCAGATGCCAAAGCTCGACAGCGGCGAACGGCAGTTGAGCGATTGCATTTCCTGCCGAAGGATCTTCGACTCCTCGGGGGTCAGGCCCGCACCGCCATAGGCCTTGGGCCAGTCGGGCACGGTCCAGCCCTTGGCCGCCATAACGTCCAGCCACTGCTTCTGCGCTGGCGATTTAAACGTCGGGTTGCGGCCGCCCCAGCAGGCGTCGCTCTCGTCGCGTACCGGCTCGCGCATTTCGGCCGGGCAGTTTGCCTCGAGCCAGGCGCGGGTTTCCGCGCGGAATGTTGTCAGATCGGTCACAGACTCTCTCCCAACAGCGACTGATTATCGCGCCTAGCTATGCCCGCTTTACGTTTACGGCAAGCAGCTTTCAGACGTTGCCGTATGCCGTAGCGGCAACCGGACGTGGTTGACCCGTTCGTCGTCCGCACCCATCCTCGGCGCGATAACGAGAGAGGGTAGCGCAGTGCGAATCGAACGGCGGGTAAGCCCGTGACGCTGACGGCCGAGCGTGTCCCCTTCCGCATAAAGATCGCCTATGGAATTGGCGCGATCGCCTATGGCATCAAGGAAAACGGCTACACCACCTTCCTGCTGCTGTTCTACAATCAGGTCATCGGCCTGCCCGCAGGCACGGTGGGGCTGATCGTCGCGGGGGCGCTGATCTTCGACGCGCTGCTGGATCCCGTCGTGGGTTTTCTCAGCGACCGCACCCACACCCGCTGGGGCCGCCGGCATCCCTGGCTCTATGCGTCCGCGTTGCCGATCGGTCTGTCCTGGGCTCTGCTTTGGAATCCACCGCAAGGGTCCCAGGCGCTGGTGCTGGGCTGGCTCGGCGTCGTCGCGATCTTCACGCGGGCTGCAATCACGATGAACGAGGTGCCGAGCCTGGCCATCGCGCCCGAGATGACTCCCGACTATCACGAGCGCACCTCGGTGCTGCGCTATCGCTACCTCTTCGGCTGGGCGGGCGGCCTGATGATGCTGATGCTGGCTTATGGTGTCTTCCTGCCCGTCATGTCGGGGCGGACCGCGCGGCCCGGTTTCAGCAATTACGGTCTTTTCGGCGCCGTCGTGATGACCATGACCGTGCTGATCTCGGCGCTGGGCACGCACCGGGCACAGGCGAAGCCGCCACTGACCCGCATCGCGCCGCAACCTGCCAGCGAAACGGTTCGCCAGTTAAAAGAGACACTCGGCAACCGGGCCTTCCTCGTCCTCATGCTGTCGAGCCTGTTCGGCTATGTGAATCAGGGCGTCGGCTTTGCGATCTCGCAGTACAACCTCAACTTCGTCTGGCAGCTGAAAGGAACCCAGCTCCAGATTTACGCGCTGGCGTTGCTGAGCGGCATGATCGCGATGTTCTTTGCGGTCATGCCCATCGTCAGGCTGATCGGCAAGGTGCACGCAACGACGGTCCTGACGATCGGATCGGCATTGTTCGTCTGCGCCAGCTATGTGCTGCGCCTTATGGGGATTTTTCCCGAAATCGGCTCGCCGATGATGTTTCCCCTTTTCCTTGCCCTCAACACCACGGGTACGGCACTCGGAATTGGGGCGCTCATGACCGGCGCCTCGATGATGTCGGACGTCGTCGAGGCATCCGAGGAAGAGACCGGTCGACGCGAAGAGGGTTTGTTTTTCGCCGGCACGCTGCTGATGCAAAAGGCATCGACCGCGCTGGGTATCGGCATTGCCGGGCAGATTCTCGGCTGGGCTCAATTTCCTGCCAAGGCCCGCGCCGGCAGCGTCCCCGTCGACATTATCGACAATTACACGCTGGCGTTCGTCATCGTCACCTTGCTGCTCGGCGGCTTGTCGGCCGTCGCCATCCGCCGATTCCCGTTCGGCGAAGCCGAGCACAACGCCCGCCTCGCCAAGCTTGCCGTAGCGTCGGAGAATTAGGGCTGGACCACGCCCGAGTCTCCGCGTCATAGGCTTGACGCAAACGTAAAGGAGAGAACCATGGATTTCGACCTGACCGAGCGGCAGCGCTATTGGCGTGACCGGGTGCGCGAGTTCATGGCCAATCACGTCATTCCCCGTCAGCAGGACTATTACGACCAGCAGAAGCTGGGTTCGCGCTGGAAGGTCCTGCAAGTCGTCGAGGACGAAAAGGCACGCGCCAAGGCTGCGGGCATCTGGAACCTGTTCATGCCGCCCACGTCTGGCCGCATCCATGTCGACGACAGTTTCGAATTCGACGGCCCGGGCCTGACCAACCTCGAATATGCGCTTTGCGCCGAGGAAATGGGCCGCGTCGGCTGGGGCAGCGAAGTGTTCAACTGCTCGGCCCCCGACACCGGCAATATGGAAGTGTTCCACCGGTACGGCACACGCGAGCAGAAGGACCGCTGGCTCAAGCCGTTGATGGAAGGCGAGATTCGTTCTGCCTTCCTCATGACGGAGCCGGCCGTCGCCTCGTCCGATGCGACGAACATCGAAACTGCCATCCGCCGCGAGGGCGACGAGTACGTCATCAACGGCCGCAAATGGTGGTCGTCGGGCGCCGGCGACCCGCGCTGCAAGGTCGCCATCGTCATGGGCAAGACCGATTTCGAGGCGCAGCGCCATTCGCAGCAATCGATGGTGCTGATGGAGCTCGATGCGCCAGGCGTGAACATCCTGCGCCATCTGCCGGTCTTCGGTTACGACGATGCGCCGCACGGCCACATGGAAATCGAGCTGAAGGACGTCCGCATCCCGGCCACCAACATGCTGCTGGGTGAAGGTCGCGGGTTCGAGATCGCCCAAGGCCGTCTGGGGCCGGGCCGCATCCACCATTGCATGCGCACCATCGGCGTGGCGGAAGTCGCGCTCGAAAAGATGACCAAGCGGCTGCTGTCGCGCGTCGCCTTCGGCAAGACGATCGCCAGCCACTCGATCTGGGAACAGCGCGTCGCCGCGGCCCGCACCGACATCGAAATGTGCCGCCTGCTATGCCTGAAGGCCGCCGACATGATGGACAAGGCCGGCAACAAGGCCGCTCAGACCGAAATCGCGATGATCAAGGTCGCCGCCCCCAACATGGCGCTGCGCATCATCGACGACGCGATCCAGGCCTATGGCGGCGCAGGCGTTTCCGAGGATGCGGGCCTTGCCATGGCCTATGCGCACCAGCGCACGCTGCGCCTTGCCGACGGGCCGGACGAAGTCCACAACCGCGCCATCGCCCGGCTGGAATTCGGCAAATACGCGCCGCCCCGCGAAGCTTCGGTCTCGTCGGGCGACATCGGTGTCGCGCGGTGAAGGCAGCGGTCCTGTTCGAGGCAAAGACGCCGCTCGTCGTCGAGGACGTCGCGGTCGCCCTGCCCCTTGCACATGAAGTCCTGATCCGCACCGTTGCCTGCGGGGTCTGCCGGTCCGACCTGCACTTTGTCGACGGGGCCTACCCGCACGCCATGCCGTGCATCCCCGGCCATGAAGCAGCCGGCATCGTCGAAGCCGTGGGCAGCGAAGTCCGCACGGTGAAGGTCGGCGATGCCGTCGTGACCTGCCTGTCGGCCTATTGCGGGCAATGCGAATTCTGCGTCACGGGCCGCCTGTCGCTGTGCCTCGGCGCCGACACGCGGCGCGGCAAGGGCCAGCCCCCGCGACTGACCCGCGAGGCGGACGGGGCCGTCGTCAACCAGATGCTCAACCTGTCGGCCTATGCCGAACTGATGCTCGTCCACGAGCACGCCTGCGTCCGCATCGATCCCGACATGCCGCTCGACCGGGCCGCCATTCTCGGCTGTGCCGTCGTGACCGGCGCCGGCGCTGTCTTCCACGCCGCCGACGTCACGCCGGGTGACACGGTCTGCGTCGTCGGCTGCGGCGGCGTCGGCCTTGCCGCCGTCAATGCCGCCAAGATCGCGGGCGCGGGCCGGATCATCGCCTGCGATCCTGTTGCCGAGAAACGCGAGCTGGCGATGAAACTGGGCGCGACCGACACCGTCGATGCCGGGGCCGACGACGCGGGCAAGCAGGTCGTCGAACTGACCAAAGGTGGCGTCGACCATGCCATCGAAGCCGTCGGACGCCCGGCTTCGGGTGATCTCGCGGTTGCAACCCTGAAACGCGGCGGCACCGCCACGATCCTCGGCATGATGCCGCTCGGCCACAAGGTCGGGCTGGGCGCGCTGGATCTGCTCGGCGGCAAGAAATTGCAGGGCGCGCTGATGGGCGCGAACCGCTTCCCGGTAGACATCCCCCGCCTCGTCGATTTCTACCTGCGCGGGGCTCTCGACCTCGACACGATCATTGCCAAGCGCGT
>JANMJZ010000272.1:0-7432 GCA_031371635.1 Sphingomonadales bacterium
GTTCCACGCGTGGAACGTCAGCGACTTGAGCCAGATGGCTCTTCCGCCTTGTCATCTGCTGTATCAATACCATGTGAGCTCGAACGGGCGGCTGAATTGCCTGATTTTCCAGAGGTCATGTGACGCCTTTTTGGGGCTGCCATTCAATTTGGTAGGCGGATCGGCGCTGTTGTTAATGATCGCCCAGCAAGCAGGCCTTGAACCGGGCGAACTCGTGTGGGTAGGTGGTGACGTTCACATCTATCTGAATCACCTCGATCAAGTGGCGGAGCAACGGGCGCGCGACCCGCGAACTCTTCCAAAAATGCGCCTTACGCGGTCAGTAAACTCCATCGATGACTACCACATCGACGACTTCGAAGTTACCGGGTACGACCCATATCCGGTAATTCACGGCGAAGTGGCCGTCTAAAAGGCGAAAGTGGATAGCGGCGCCATGCACTGCGTTCGCCAGGCTGACCGGCAATTCAATCGATTTCCAACTCTGCGTAGGGCGAGCAGATCCCCGGCAAATGATCTGCGTCTGGGCCCACCGACGATGTGCCCTTTTCCTCTGCACAACACGGCATCGATTTCGAGGGCGAATTTGGCGTCATCGTCGATCAGGAGCCCATGGGCACCAGCCCGGCTGAAGCGATGAAGCATATCTGGCTGGTCGTCCAGATCAACGACTGGTCGCTTCGAGCAATTGCTCCGGTCGAAATGAAGACCGGGTTCGGCTGGATCCAGGCGAAACCCGCCTGCTCCATGGCACCCTTCGCGGTCACGCCCGGCGCCCTGGGAAATGCTTGGCCGAATGGCCGGGTTTGCCTGGACCTTGAAATCGACTGGAACGGTCGTCGGGTCGGATGCGCGAATGGTGCCAGCAAAGCTGGCGGTCCACTCTGAGATTCCTTGCTGGGATTATGGGCGCAAGGTCTGAAACTGCACCTCCCAAAGCTGGCATGCCTTAGTCCGAGCTGAGGAGGAGGCGCCCGGCCTCCAGCGGGTGCGACGCTATCCGGCGGCCGAATACCCCTATTGTCATGGTGCAGATGTCGCTGGTTACCGCGATCTATGGACAAACGGGCTGATCGCAGGCGATGCGTCTTCAAGAAGCCGAAGGACCATCCGGGACAGTCTTGCGCACGGGAAATCTTCTGCGGCCACTTGCGGATGCTCTGGCAGGTTCCGCTTTCTTGCGTGCATCGTGACGTCCGCGCGCCCTTCCACGAAAAGGCCCGGCGTATGGTTTTCGACATCTGTGCCTGGCTTGCTCGCGGTTTGACACCGTCACGCCATGAACGAATTTTCTTTCAGCCAGCCATGGGAGCGGGCCGACCCTGTCGCGTGGACAGCTGCACCCGCCAGCTTCCCACCGGGAAGAGGTGCATTTATGGCTTAGCTGTCTGTCTGCTTTGGATTTGCACAGGGAACGGAGATGCAGGATGAAACAAGGATGACGTGTTCTTCTTCCCTCCGGGGCGTAAAGCAACGCGAGATCGCGGCTTGATCACGCTGATCGTTGCACGCGCCGACAATGGCGTCATCGGGCGCGATGGAAATTTACCATGGCACCTGCCCGCCGACCTGAAACGTTTCAAGGCGCTGACGATGGGCAAGGCCATGATCATGGGTCGCAAGACCTTCGAGAGCCTGCCGGGGTTGTTGCCAGGTCGGCGGCATATCGTGCTGACGCGCGGCGATTGGACCGCAGCGGGAGCTGAAACGGCGCACGATGTGGCATCGGCTCTGGCGATTGCTGGCGACGACGCGTTCGTTATCGGCGGGGCCGAAATCTTTGCGCTGTTCGAGCCGCTGGCCGACCGCTGGGAACTGACAGAGGTGCACGAGAATGCTGCTGGCGATACGGTGATGCAGGCGCCCGATCCGGCCCGCTGGCACGAAGCCGAGCGCGTGACGCACGACGGCTACAGCTTTGTGTCTTTGATGCGACGCTAACCAGCGCTTGCCGTCATGCTGAACTTGTTTCAGCATCGCCTTCTCCGCCTTACAGACTGCGCGCGCGGAGGCAGGACCCTGAAACAAGTTCAGGGTGACGCCACTGGATAGGGATTGCCTTGAAAAGACTGTTTAGCTGGCTTGCGGCCTTGTCGGGCGTTGCTGCCCTCGTTTTCGTTGGCCTGCTGCCGCCCATCGTCGAACGTTCGATGAACCGCGTCACCGGGCCGCAGCCGCCACAGGTGACCGCCCGCGCCGCCGCACTCCACGAGACGCTGCAGATCGCCGACATGCATGCCGATACGCTGATGTGGAAGCGTGACTTTCTGTCGCGTGGCGACCGCGGCCAGGTCGACCTGCCGCGCCTGACGGACGGCCATGTCGCGCTGCAAATCCTGTCCTCGGTCTCAAAGACGCCCAAGAACCAGAATTACGATGCGAACGGCGCCGATACGGACAACATCACGCTGCTCGCCATCGCCCAGGGCCAGCCAGTGCGTACTTGGCATTCACTGGTCGAACGCTCGCTGTGGCACGCCACAAAACTCGACCGCTACGCCGCGAGCTCGGCGGGTCATCTGCGCGCGATACGGACAAGGACCGAGCTCGCGCGTCTGCTGGCCGACAGGGCTGCCGGGCTTCCGGTGATGGGCGCGCTCTTGTCGATCGAAGGGTTGCAGGACATCGAGGGCAAGCGCGTCAACCTAGATCGGCTCTACGATGCCGGATTCCGCATGGCCGGCCTTGCCCACTTCTTCGATAACGAGGTCGCGGGGTCGATGCATGGTCTGAAGAAAGGCGGTCTTACCCGATTCGGCATCGAAATCGTACGCGCCATGGAAGCCAAGGGCATGGTGGTCGACATCGCACATTGCAGCCACCAATGCGTCGCCGAGGTCTTGAAAATGGCCACCCGCCCTGTCGTTTCGTCGCATGGCGGCGTGCAGGCGACGTGCAAGGTCAACCGCAATCTGACCGACGACGAAATCCGCGGCGTTGCCGCGACCGGCGGCGTGATCGGCATCGGCTATTGGGATGCGGCGGTGTGCGACACCTCCCCCGCTGGCATCGTCCGCGCCATCGCCCATGTTCGTGGCCTCGTCGGCATCGATCATGTGGGGCTCGGCAGCGACTATGATGGCGCGATCTCCGCCAGGTTCGACACCTCGCGACTCGATGCGATAACACAGGCGCTGATCGATGCAGGGTTCAGCGACACCGATATTGCCAAGATCATGGGCGGAAACGTAGTACGAGTCCTCCAGCAAGTATTACGCCCCTAGATAATATTGGGAAATCTACCATTATATTGTTTTTAACACGCGCTTTCTAGCTTTGTCCCCGAACAGCTGACACGTGGTACGATCATAAGCGGGGCATTCCATGAAGTATTGTTTCCTTATAGCAACGCTTGTTGCTGCCATGCCCATGCCGGTTTTTGCTCAAGAATTAAGTGACGAATCCGTCAGCAGCGCGGGCGGCCATATTGCCGTGCTGGCGGGATATGACCGCACTCTGGCATCATCTCGCACCGGTTCAAACGCGATCGATGGCGTCGCCTATGGGGTCAAGCTCGGCTACGACTTCAGTGTCATCGATCATGGCTTGCTTGGCGTTGAAGCCGAACTGAGCCAATCGTCCACCAGCTTCGATGACGGCAAGGGCGATACGCTCAAGATGAGCCGCGACATCTATTTCGGTGCGCGGTTGAAAGTCGACGTTTCGGAAACGATCGCTCTCTACGTCAAGGGTGGCTATACGAACACGGGAATATCAGCGACCTCCGCAAATTCGACCGTCAGTGCGACGATGGAAGGCTGGCGCGTTGGCGCGGGCGCCGAAGTCAACCTTGGTGGGCCGTTCACTGGCCTCATCGAGTATCGCTACAGCAACTACGGCACCTACGGACTTGGCTTTGCCGCTCCGATAAAGATCGAGCGGCACCAGGCTGTTGCGGGCCTCGGGTACCGTTTCTAGCAGGGCGATCCAGGTCATGTCCCAGGCGATCGAGACCTGACCACGTTCGTTCATCTGCAGTAAAGTAACGCGAGCGCAACGGCCCAGGTGCATGGACCAGCCGATTTTCTACGATGCGAGCGGTACGCGCAGCCGCTGGTCGATGCGAATTATTGCGGCGGTTCTGGCAATTATCGCACTGTGCGCGATCGGGTTTGCCTGGACCATCGTCGCGGTCCCCGCAGCGCCACCACTTCACCCTCAGGGCGAGCGCAGCCAGGCGCGCCCGCTTGTCGAGCAGGTTTCGCGGCTTCGCCGGGGCGCAGGCGAATGGCTACCCCGCGCCCGGCCCGGCAGCACGGCGACCAAGCCGCTGTCGGTCGCCTTTTATGTGCCCTGGGACCCTGACAGCCGCGCTTCGCTGGCCCGCCACATCAACGACATCGACTGGGTAGTGCCGGGACTGGCGTCCCTCACAGGCGGCGGCCGCATTCGCACCTACGACCCGGATCCGCGCTTCCGGACGATCGTCCGCCGACGCACGGATCCTCCACGCGTCATGCCGATGATTCAGAACGCGGCGGCCGACAAATGGGATGGCAGCGGCATGGGCGCGATCCTGCGCAGCCCGGCCCGTCGTGCGGCCCTGCTCGACTGGGCGGAAAATATCGTCAGGGACCAGAACGGCAGCGGTATCGTCTTCGACTTCGAAGAACTGCCAGCCAGCGCGCTGCCAAGCTACCGCGCGTTTCTCGGCGAAACCCGGGCTCGCTTCGCGCCACGACACTGGGAAGTCGCCCTTGCAGTGCCTCTCGACAACGCCGACTGGGATTTGCGGGCCTTCGCCAAGTCGGCAGACCACCTCTTCCTCATGAATTACGACGAGCATGCCCCCGGCAGCGCTGCCGGACCGATTGCATCGCAGTCATGGTTCGTCGCCAATCTCAGACGCACGCTGGGCCAGATACCGCCCGCCCAAGCCATCGTTGCGATAGGCAACTACGGCTATGACTGGCACGACGGCGTCACGGACAACATGACCGACGAGGAAGCATGGCTTGCCGCAAATGACAGCGACACAACGCCCGTTTTCGATGCGGCCTCAGGCAACAGCCACTTCGTCTATGAAGAGGCCGGATCGAAGCATGAGATCTGGATGCTCGACGCCGCGAGCGCCTGGAACCAGCTGCGCGCAGCGCGCATGTCGGGAGTTGCGGGCTATGCCCTTTGGCGACTTGGCAGTGAGGATGTGGGCTATTGGTCGGCGGCTCGAGCCCTGCCGACGGGCCGCGCGCCCGACCTGTCGCACTTCACGCCTGTCGGCAACGTCGATGTGAAGGGTGCGGGCGAGCTGCTGCGGATCGAGGCCACGCCGCGCGACGGCCTTCGACAGGTGGAGTTCGACAAGGCCGGGTTGATCCGCGACCAGAAATTCACTCAAATGCCTACGCCCTTCGTGGTGCGTCGCGGCGGCAACCGCCCGGGGATGGTCGCCCTCACGTTCGACGATGGCCCCGATCCGACGTGGACGCCGAAGATTTTGGACGTGCTGGAGGAAAAGCATGCACCGGCGACGTTTTTTGTCGTCGGTGAGAACGCGCTCTCGAACCCGGGGTTGCTGAACCGTATCGTCGCCGGCGGCAGCGAACTGGGCAATCACAGCTATACCCACCCCAACATGGCGCAAGTGTCCGATACCGGTATCGCCTTGGAGCTGAACGCCACACAGCGCCTGATCGAGGCCTATACCGGCCGATCGACACGGCTTTTCCGCGCACCCTATTTCGGCGATGCGGAGCCAACGACGACGGATGAGCTTCAGCCTGCCCTGATCGCACAGCAGCGCGGCTATCTGAATGTCGGGCTGCATGTGGATCCAGACGACTGGCAGCGACCGGGGATCGCGAAGATTGTCGAGCAGACTCTGGCCAAGGTCGAAAGCGGCAGGGGCGACGTAACGACTAAAGTCGTCCTGCTTCATGACGGTGGCGGGGACCGGTCGCAGACGGTGGCGGCACTGCCGGTCATCATCGACGCGCTGCGCGCTCGTGGATACACGCTTGTCCCTATCTCCACCCTCGCGGGGGTGTCGCGAAACGCCGCGATGCCGCGGGTCAAAGGGTCGGATCTGGTCGCGGTGCGCGCCGACGTGGGGATTTTCCTCGTGATCGCGGCGTTTTTGTCGACGATCAAATGGCTGTTTTTCGTGGCGATCACCCTGGGCATCGCCCGGGCGCTCCTGATGGCCGGGCTGGCATTACGCGACCGTTTCGGCAGTGGACGGGCCATCCCGCCGCCGATCGATACCTCGCGCTTCGTCTCTGTCCTCATTCCGGCATTCAATGAAGAACGCGTAATCGTAGATTCGGTCCGGCGTGTTCTCGCGAGCGAACAGGTCGAGCTCGAAATTCTCGTCATCGACGACGGGTCGGGCGATGCAACCAGCGCCGTGGTGCGCGAGGCTTTCGCCGATGAACCGCGTGTTCGCCTGCTCACGCTGGAGAACGGCGGCAAGGCACGCGCGCTCAACTGGGGGCTCGCCATGGTCAGGGGCGACGTCATCATCGCGCTCGATGCCGATACACGTTTCCAGAAGGATACGGTTGCACGGCTGGCGCGCTGGTTTGCGGATCCCCGGATTGGCGCAGTCGCGGGCAACGCAAAGGTCGGGAACAGGTTCAACCTCGTCACGCGCTGGCAATCCGTCGAATATGTGACGGCGCAAAACCTGGAGCGGCGTGCCCTGACACAGTTCGACGCCATTACCGTCGTGCCGGGCGCCGTGGGCGCGTGGCGGCGCGCGGCCCTCGATGCCGTCGGCGGCTATCCGACGGATACGCTGGCAGAGGATCAGGACCTGACCATCGCCATCCAGCGCGTCGGCTGGAAGATCGGCTATGACATCGAAGCCGTGGCCTGGACCGAAGCGCCCGAGACGTTCCGTTCGCTCGCCAAACAGCGTTTTCGCTGGTCGTACGGCACGCTGCAGTGCCTGTGGAAGCATGGCGGCATCTTTCGCACGCGCAAGCCGACGGGCCTTGCGCTCGTCGGTCTGCCGCAGGCCTGGCTGTTCCAGATCGTCTTTGCGGTCATCTCGCCGATCATCGATTTCGCGCTGGTCGTCAGCGTCATCGAGACGGCGGTCCGCTTACAGCAACATGGCTGGGCACAGACGCAATCGGACGTGCTGATGATGGGTGCGTACTGGCTGGCATTCACCAGCATCGACATCGCGTGCGGGGCGGTCGCCTATTGGCTCGATCCGCGCGAGCGCCGCTACCCCGCCCATCTGCTCGTCGCCCAGCGTTTCATCTATCGCCAGCTGATGTACTGGGTCGTGCTGAAAGCTGTCGGGACGGCGCTGCGGGGACCGAGCGTTGGCTGGGGAAAGCTCGAACGCTCCGGCCGTGTTGCCGAATCGACACAATGAAGGGTTGCGTTAGGCAACACCCACCCCCCATCATGCCTTCAAGATGCTGCGTCAGTACGAACTTGTGGAGCGGGTCAAATCCTACGACCCGGACGCCGACGAGGC
>JANMJZ010000314.1:0-13465 GCA_031371635.1 Sphingomonadales bacterium
CAAGGACCAGATCGACGCGTACAGGGAACTGAAGTGGCACGACGTGTACCGTTGGGAAAGGGCACCCAGCCCCGTCTAATTCGACAGTTACTACAGCGGCTAGGAACGTCCGGGGGGGCGCGGCGCACTTCGGTGCGCCGCGCCCTTTTTTTGGCGCTTCCCGCACCGGCATGGCCACGGGCAAGATTTCGGTTGCCATGCGCCGCTCGGCACGACCAGATCGACCGATGCGGTTTGCCGTCCTCGCCCCTGTCCTCCTCCTCGCAGGCCCGGCCCGTGCCGAAGCCCCCGCCCCCGAACGTTTCTTCGCCGGGCGGCTCGAAAGCACTGGACGCCTCAAGATCATCTTCCGCGCCGCCGAAACGGTGCGCGACCATGGCAGCGGCCGGGTCGAGCCCGATGGCACGACCGTCCTCGACCAGATGGTCGAACGACCCGGCGAACCCGCCCGCCGCCGCATCTGGCGCTTGCGCGAGGTCTCCCCGGGCGTCGTCGCGGGCACGCTGACCGGCGCCAGAACGGGCGTCAAAGGGCGTTACGCCAACGGCGTGCTGCGCCTCGACTACACCATGGATGACGGCGTCCGCGTCGTGCAAAGCCTGACCTTCGCCCCCGACGGCCGCAGCGCCCGCAACACCATGTCGTTCCACAAATTCGGCCTCAACGTCGCGACGCTCGAGGGCACGATCCACCGGGTTGCAGTGGAATAGCTGACCCTTGGGCGGTCGACGGACTGACATCGTGCCGAGTCCCGATCTGGAACGTAGTTAATGCGTCGCTAAAACGTCACCGGAACGTCACCTGACCATGCCAGCACGGTTGAGTCTCGGGGATGGCGAAAGCATCTCTCCCGATCACAAATCTCGGAGCCATTGGTTCGTGAAGGCATATGTTTTTGTGCTGTGTAAGGAGTTGATTTTCATGAAGAAGCTACTTGTAATCGCCGCCGCCGTCCTCGGCCTCGGCGCGGTTCCGTCGCATGCAGAAACGATCAGCAATCCGAACGGCGGGTCGAGCGTCGCACCCCTCTGCGGCTGGCCCTATCAGGGTGGTGGCTGCCAGACCGTCTTCATCGGGGAAAGCTTTGCAGCCTCGACGACGGGCAATCTGACGAACCTCCAGTTCACCCTTTTGGGCGGATCGACGCTGACGTCGGTGCAAGCCATCGTCTACGCATTGAACGGGCCGCTCACCACGACCTTCACGCCGGGTGCCGAACTGTGGCGCAGCAGTGCCGTTTCCGGGGCGTCGGGCGTGCTCGATTTCAATCCGACCGGCGTCAATGTGACGGCGGGACAGAATTACGTCGCGTTCCTCAGCACCTATTATACGACGGGCACCGGTCAGGCGAGCGTCTCGTCCTGCAACCCGTTCAGCGGCGGCGCTTGCGCCGTCTCGAACGCGAACCCGAACCTGGGCCGGGCGATCACGGGCCGGGCGCTCGGCGCAAACCTCGACGAGCTGTCGTTTGCCCAGGTCGTCAACGGATCGCAGGACCTCACCTTCTCGGCGACCATTTCGGCCGTGCCGGAACCTGCGAGCTGGACCATGATGATCGCCGGGGTAGGCATGCTCGGCGCCGCCCTGCGCCGCCGTCCCCGCATCGCGGTTCGTTACGCCTGAGTTGATCGCGGATAGGGGGCGCCGTCGGTTGTGCAGCGACGGCGCGCCCCAAGTTCTCCGGAAGCCGGCCGACAGCCGCGCCATTTCCAGGAAAGGCTGGACGACTGCGGTCGGTGCGGGCAACCTCGCACGATGAACCGGCGCAGCTTCTTGGCCTCGGCAGCGACGCTCTCAGCGCTACCCGCCGCGATGCATGCGCAAGCCCCGGCCCAGCCCGACCTCAGGGGCGACATCGCCATCCTGCGCGACGCGCTGGCGCTGCACCCCGGGCTCTACCGATACGGCAGCCCGCGCGACATCGACGCGCGCATCGATCGGCTGGGGGCTGAATATGTTGCCGCCGGTACGCTCGACGCGCGTTACCTCGCCCTGTCACGCTTCCTCGCCACTATCCGCTGCGGCCACAGCTACGCCAATTTCTACAACCAGAAAAAGAAGGTCGCCGAAGCCTTGTTCGACCGGCCGACACGGTTGCCGCTCCATTTCGTCTGGGTCGGCGATGCCATGGTCGTGACCGCCGACCACAGTGGCACGGGCAAGCTTCTTCGCGGAAGTCGCATCGACCGCATAAACGGCATGAGCGCGCGCAAGATGCTGGCGGCGCTCATGCCCTATGCGCGGGCCGACGGCCACAACGACCTGAAACGCGTTGCCCAGCTCGAGGTTCAGGGCGTCGATCGCTACGAGACGTTCGACGTCTTCCAGGGCCTTATGTTCCCGCCCATGGACGGCATTCACCGGATCGACGCGGTGTCACCCGACGGTCGCCCGCTTGCGGTGGAGCTGCCCGCGGTCGATCTTGCCGCACGACGTGCGACCATGCCGCGTCCGGCCGCGCGTGGCAACGCTCCGCTGTGGAGCTGGACGACCCGGCCCGACGGCATCGTGGTCCTGACCATGCCCGACTGGGGAACCTATGACAGCAAATGGGACTGGAAGACGTGGCTCGATGCGCGGCTCGACAGCCTTCGCGGCGCGAAGGGTCTCGTGGTCGACATCCGCGACAACGAAGGCGGCGAGGATTGCGGTGATCGGCTGCTCGCGCGTTTGGCACGCAGCGACCTCAGCGAAACCGGCGCCATGCAGAAACTGCGTTTCCAACGTACGGCCCCTGCCCTCGACCCTTACCTCGACACATGGGACGACAGCTTCCGCACGCTGGGCGTCGGCGGGCGGCCGTTGCCCGGTGGATTCTTCGAGCGACCGGGGGCTGGCGACATCCTGACGATCGCTGCCCGGGGCCCTCGCCTGACCTTGCCCGTTGCGATCCTGACCAGTGCCACGAACAGCTCGGCCACGTTCCAGTTCGCGCAGCGCGCCCGGCGCAACGGGCTTGCCCGCCTCTACGGCAGCACGACCGGCGGCAACCGACGCGGGATCAACGGTGGCTGCTTCTTCTTCGTTCGCCTGCCCGCCAGCGGGCTCGAGTTCGACCTGCCGCTCGTCGGCTATTTCCCGCCCGGAAACGAGCCCGACGCCGGACTGCACCCCGATGTTCGGGTCAGCCGAACGATCGCCGACATCGCTGAAGACCGCGATCCAGTCATCGCCCGCGCCGTGACTGATCTGCTCCGCGCCTAGATCACCGGTATCTGGTAATGGTGCCACGCAAAGATCGCTGCGGCGCCGCGATAGGGCCGCCAATCCTCGGCGATCGCGCGCGTCATTTTCTCGTCGGGGCGGTCGTCGTGGCCCATGATGCGGCGGACCGACTCCTGCACGGCCAGGTCGCCCGCCGGCCAGATGTCGGTACGACCTTCGGCGAACAGCAGATAGACTTCCGCCGACCAGCGCCCGATGCCCTTCACCTGGATCAGCCGCGCAATCGCTTCCTCGTCGTCCTCCGGCAACGCGCCGAGGTCGAGCGCACCGCTGGCGCACAGTTCCGCCAGGCTGCGCGCATAGCCGATCTTCTGCCGCGACAGCCCGGCGGCGCGCAGGTCCTCGTCGGTGCGGGCGACCAGCGCCTTCGGGTCGGCAATATCGCCCACGGCGGCCGCCATCTTGAGCCAGACGGCATCCGCCGCCTTGAAGCTGATCTGCTGCCCCACGATCGTGCGCAGCAGCGTCATATAGCCCCGGTCGCGTATCCGCGGCTCCGGATAATCGGCCAGCGCCAGTGCGGCGGCAAAGCGCGGGTCGCGGGCCGCCAGCGCATCGAGATGCTCTTTCAACTGCGCTGCACTCAATCCCACCGCGCACCTCCTTGCCTTGGCCACCCTATCGCGACATAGGCGCAGGCGAACCGGTGGGACAGGAGTTATCGATGCCGAAGCTGATCGTCACGAAGCGCGATGGAGAAACCGTCGAGCTTGAAGGCAAATCGGGCCTGAGCGTGATGGAAGTCATCCGTGACAACGGCATCGACGAACTGCTGGCGCTGTGCGGCGGCTGCTGTTCGTGCGCGACCTGCCATGTCCACGTCGATCCCGAATTCGCGACACTCGTGGCGCCGATGAGCGAGGACGAGAACGACCTGCTCGATTCGTCCGATCACCGCAACGACAGCTCGCGCCTGTCGTGCCAGCTGCCCTTCACCGCGGCACTCGACGGGCTGAAGGTCACGATCGCGCCGGAAGACTAGGACCTACTTCAGCCGTAGCACGACGGACGGCTCTTCCGTCGTCAGCGGCGTCGCACGCCACATGATCTGCTTGCGCGCGCCAACCGTCCTGGCGCCGTCTTCATTGTTCTGGCTGACGATCTCGGCGTCGGTGTCGAGGGTGAACACGCCGTCGAGGAATTTCTGCCCGCCCGACGCGCCGCCGCCCATGCCCGTCATGGCGCCGCTCTGGTTGCCGGCAAAACCCGGCGCGCGGACCCGAACCGTGCCGCCCTGGCGCACCTCGACCATGACGAACGGCAATATCGCCTGCGCGTCGGCATTGAACGGGAAGAGGAAGGCATGGGTGAGGCTGCCCGTCATCACATAATCGATGTCGAACTTGCCCTTCCCCCGGTAAACGACCGAGCGATAGCCCGCTTCCTTCATCAGCGCTTCGGCGATCGCGCGGTTCTTCGTCTCCGGATCGACATCGGCCGGCAGCCGGGCGACGACATTATCGGCCTTTTTCTCTCCGCCCTCACCCGTCTCGCCCTCCGCCGGCTTGCTCTCGCCGATCCCTTTCATCGCCGATGACGGGTCGATCGCAATGACTTCGCCCTTATAGGCAAAGGTAAACGTGCGGTCGGCGTTGATCGTCAACGACGACACGAACTTGCCCGGCGTCAGCACGCATCCCCACAGCAACAGCGGCGCCACCAGCGCCATCGCCCCCCGCATCAATCGCGTCATGCCGTCACCCCCACCTGCGCTTGTGCCGCCGCATAGAGCGCAATCGCGGCCGCATTCGAAACGTTCAGGCTTTCGACCCGCGGCGAGATCGGCAGCCGCGCGATCGCATCGCAATGCGCGGCGACATTCTGCCGCATCCCCTCGCCCTCGGCGCCGAGCACCAGCGCGACCTTCTGCGGCCCCAGTGCCTGCGCCAGCGTCGTCCGCGTCTCGCCCGCCAACCCGATCCGCCAGAACCCCGCCTCGGCGATCTCGTCGAGCGCCCGCGCCAGGTTCACGACGCGCACCCAGGGCACGATCTCGAGCGCGCCCGACGCCGCCTTGGCCAGCGCACCCGATTCCGGCGGCGCATGCCGGTCCTGCGTGATGATCCCCAGCGCATCGAAGGCCGCCGCCGACCGCAGGATCGCGCCGACATTATGCGGGTCGGTCACAGAATCGAGCACCAGCAGCGCCCGCCGGTCGTCAGCGCCCTGGTCCATCAGGTCGCCCAGCCAGACGTCCTCGAGCGGGTTGACCTCGATCACCAGCCCCTGGTGCGGCGCGTCGTGCGGCACCATCCGCCCCAGGTCTGCGACATCGGCATAGACGATGGGAATGACCGGCGGCAGCTCCAGCTTGCCGATCGCCTCGCGCGTTCCCCAGATCTTGTGGACGACGCGCTCGGGATTGGCGAGTGCCGCCGTCACCGCGTGCCGCCCCCAAAAGCGGGGCCGCTGGATATTGTGGCTACTTGTACGATTACCGCGGCGCATGTCATCTCCCTCTTGGCGCCGCCCTACGCCCGCACGCGATTGACAGGCAAGGCCCGCTTCGCCATTGACGCCCGCTCGCTGCAGACGCTCGAAGGCTTTGCGGCGATGTGGACAGGTGGCCGAGTGGTTAAAGGCGGCAGACTGTAAATCTGCTCTCGCAAGGGTACGCTGGTTCGAATCCAGCCCTGTCCACCACTAACGTCGCAGGCACCGACCAGATCGTGCTTGCAAAGCCATGGGAGGGTTCGCACTGTTTCCCCGATAAAGGGGAAAATACATGCGAATCGGGCTGTTCATCACCGCACTTGCCATCTCGGCTTCGCCGCTTGCGACCGGCTTTGCGCTTGCCCAGGAAAAGCCCGCGTCGACTGCCGCGCCCCTCAGCGTGGGGTCTAACGCTACCATGGTCCCCCCCGAAGGATGGGCCGTTAGCCGCGACGGCGGCACGGTCCGCTTCACGCCGCCCGAAAAGGACCTCAGCGTGGTCCTAATCGCTGTACCCGTGGCAAAGGACGGTGCCAACGCCGTCATCGCCGGCTGGAAGATCGCCGATCCCAGCTTCGCGCGCCCCGTGCGCCTCGTCCAGCCACAGCCAGCCCGCGACGGCTGGGACGAGATGGTTGTCGTCAGCTATGACGTGCCCCCGGCCGAAAAGGCGTTCGCCCAGGCCGTCGCTTTCCGCAAGGGCACAGCATGGACGGTCGTTGCCGTTCAGGGCGCGATCGCGACGATTGCCAGGCGCGGCGGACAGTTTGGTGCCTCCGCCGACACGCTGCGCCCCGCCGGCTTCGCCAAGGAAAATTTCGCGGGCAAGGTCGCGCATCGTATGGACGCCGCCCGCGTCGAGGAACTGAAACGCTTCATCCAGAACTCGATGACCGCGCTCAAGGTTCCCGGCGTCGGCCTTGCCGTCATCGACCGGGGCAAGATCGTCTACGAAGGCGGCGTCGGCGTGAAGGACACGGCCACGCGCGCGCCGGTGGACAAGGACACGCTGTTCATGATCGCATCGAACACGAAGGGCATGGCAACACTGTTGCTTGCGACACTCGTCGATCAGGGCAAGCTCGACTGGAACAAGCCGGTCATCGACTATATGCCCAGCTTCCGCCTCGGCAGCGACGAAACGACGCGCAAGGTGCTCGTCAAGCATCTGGTCTGCGCCTGCACCGGCCTGCCGCGAAAGGACATGCAGTGGCTGTTCAACACGCGGCCTGACACTGCGGCGACGGAAACCTTTACCCAGCTCGCGGCAACCCAGCCGACCAGCGGCTTCGGCGAAGTGTTCCAGTACAACAACCTGATGGCGAGCGCGGCCGGCTACCTTGCGGCGCACATCATCTATCCAGACATGGAATTGGGCGCCGCATTCGACAAGGCGATGCAGGAGCGCATCTTCGATCCCCTGGGCATGCGCAGCACCACCCTCAGCAACCGCCGCGCCATGGCAGGCGATTGGGCAAAACCCTATGACACCGACCTCGACGGCAAGGTTGCGTCGCTCGACGTCCGCTACAACGACACCATCGCCCCTTACCGCCCCGCGGGCGGCGCCTGGTCGTCGGCACACGACATGGCGCAATATGTTCGCAATGAGCTCGACCAGGGCCTGCTCCCCAATGGCAAGCGCCTGCTGTCAGCGGAAAACCTGCTGGCCCGCCGCGTCCACAATGTCCCGACCGGCGAAAACATCTGGTACGGCATGGGCCTCGAGGACGATGCCAGCATGGGCGTCTCCGTCATCCTGCACGGCGGCAGCATGTTCGGCTACAAAAGCAACTGGTTCGCCATCCCCTCGGCGCAGGTCGGCGTCGTCGTGCTGACGAACGGCGAGACCGGCTACACCCTGACCCGGGCCGTCCAGCGCCGCCTCCTCGAACTTCTTTACGATGGGAAGCCAGAGGCAGTCGAGAATGTCGCGTCCGCCGCAAAACGCTCGGACGAGGAACTTGCCAAGTTCCGTAGCGAGCTCACCCGCCCGGTCTCGCGTACACAAGCCGCCAACTATCTCGGGACCTATCAGAATCCGGAACTGGGCCCGCTGACCATCGGCTATGAGAGCGGCAAGCTGATGGCGCGCGCAACCTCGATCTGGTCAGAGATCGCGACCAAGAAGAACGAGGACGGCACCACGTCGCTCGTTACCTTTTCGCCGGGCGCAGGCGGTTTCGTCTTTTTGTCGACGACGCGCGACGCAAAGCCCGCCCTTGTGCTCAACGACGCCCAGCACGAGTACGTTTTCATGAAAACATCGAACCGGTGACCGGTTGTTCGTCGCGATGCTTCCGTCTCAGCCCCGGTCGTCGAGCAACTCCGCCAGTACGGCCTTTCCGAAGCGACGCTGCGCAGTGATCGCATAAAAGGTCTCGGCGATACCGGGAAGCTGCGCCGCTTCGATGAGCAGGCCTGAGGCAAGCTCATCGGCGACGACGATCGGCGCGAGTACCGCCAGCCCTGCACCTTCGCGGACGAGCAGGCGCATCATCGCCATGTCATCGACTTCGGCGGCAATGCTGGGCGTCACGCCCATGCGGGCGACAAGACTATCGAAGCCAGTCCGGACGAGCGTACCGCGCGCTGGCAGGATGACGGGCAAGGTCGCCAGCAACACCGCCAGCGTCGCGTCGGCAGCCCCAAGTCCGGGTGCGCCGATCAGCGCCACCGGCTGCTCGGCCATGCGGTGCGTCACAAAGGGGGACAGCGCATCGTCCGGGGGCGGTCGCGTCGACAGGACGACATCGAGCTGCAGGGTCCGCAGCGCCTCGAGCAGTTCGGCCTCGCTTCCTGAGCGGAGGATCAGCTCGACATCATTGCGACCCAGTAAAGGACGCAGGAAGCCGATCTGAAAATTGCGCGACAACGTTGCCTGTGCGCCGACGCGCAGGATCTCGCGGGCGAGGCCTGTGTCGCCTAAGGTGCTCAGCAGATCGGCGCCCGTAGCGAAGATCGCCTCGGCATGGTCGAGGGCGATCCGGCCGGCCTCGGTCAGGTGGAGGGACTTGCTCCGCCGTTCGAACAGCGCATGGCCGAGCTGTTGTTCAAGCTTCTTCAGCTGCACCGACAGTGCGGACTGGGACACGTTCAATCGCGCGGCGGTCCGGGTCAGGTTCCCGTCGCGCGCTACCTCCCAGAAATAACGCAAATGATTGTAGTTGAGGCGACCCATCCGTTCTATAAAACACAACGATATATTGGGTTCAATGCATTTTACGCCGTCGAACGATCCCCCTAGCTGCGTGGCGAACGTTACGCCCGGGAATCGAAATGGACGAAAACCTTACTCACTTTCTGCCTGCGGCGCCTGTCGCGCTCGCCGCAGTGCTTGCGCTCGCGCTGGGAGAGCGGCGTGCCGCCTTGGTCGCCCGCACCGCCCAGGTTGCCGCCTTGGCGTCGTTCGTGATGGTGCTCTCGCTGATCCCCCGCGTCGATGCGGTCGCATCGATCATGCTGGTGCTCGTCTCGTTCATCGGCTTCATCGTGGTGCGTTATGCCGACAGCTATCTGCGAGCGGAGCCCGGGCAGGCGCGGTTCGTCGGCTGGCTTAGCGCGACACTGGCAAGCGTCCTCCTGCTCGTCGCCGCCCCGTCGCTGCCGGTGCTTGTCGCCGCCTGGATCGCGACTAGCCTGTTCCTGCACCGCTTGCTGCTGTTCTACCCCGACCGCCCGGCAGCACAGCGCGCCGCGCGCAAGAAATTCGTGACGGCGCGCATAGCGGACCTCGCCCTTGTCGGTGCGTCGCTATGCCTCTGGGCCGCGTATCACTCCCTCGACATCCCGACGATCCTTGGCGCGGCCCGAGGCGGCCTCGGCGGCAACTGGGCGGCGGGCGCCGCCGGACTTCTGGCACTCGCTGCCATGCTCAAGTCCGCCCAGTTTCCGACACATGGCTGGCTTACCGAGGTGATGGAAACGCCGACGCCGGTTTCGTCCCTGCTTCATGCAGGGGTCATCAACGCTGGCGGCTTCCTGCTCATCCGCTTTGCCGACGTTATGCTGCTCGCGCCCGGTGTGCTGGCCGTGCTCGTGATGGTCGGCGGCCTGACCGCCATTGTGGGGGGGCTCGTCATGCTCACCCAGCCAGCGGTCAAGACATCGCTCGCGTGGTCTACGATCTCTCAAATGGGCTTCATGATCCTGCAGTGCGGCCTTGCTCTTTTCCCCCTCGCGCTGCTGCACATCGTCGCCCATTCGCTGTACAAGGCCCATGCCTTTCTGGCTGCCGGCGGCGCGGTCGAGCGGATTGCAGCGACCCGGCGCCCGGGCCCGGTGGCCGTGCCAAGCCCTCGCGCCGTGCTGCAGGCGTTTGCGCTCGCGCTGGTCATCTATGCCATCGTCGGGCTCGCCTTCGGAATCTGGCATAAATCGGCTCAGGCCATCGCGCTCGGCGCGATCCTGATCTTCGGCACGGCGTATTTGATTGCCCAGGGGCTGGCAGATGCGGCGCCCCGCGCCCTCACGCGTGCCACCGCCCTGTACGCCACCGCCGCGGCCATAGGCTATTTTGCCCTGCAACAGGGCGCAAGCTGGCTGACATCTGCCGTTTTGCCGCCGACTCCTGCTCCAGGGCCGCTCGAATGGGCGCTCATCGTGCTCGCGCTTGTCAGCTTTGGAGCGGTTGCGGTTGCGCAGGCGATGTTTCCGCTCTGGGCCTATCATCCTGCGGCTGCCGGGCTTCGGGTCCACCTCGCCAACGGCCTTTACGCCAATGCCCTGTTCGACCGGCTGCTGGGCGGCTGGTCGATAGCCACCACGCACACTCGGGAGCCCCGGCCATGAGCCAAACGACAAACCTCGCCCAAGCGATCGACCACGCCATCCGTGCAATCCCGCCGGCATGGCCGCTCGCCGCGACGGTCGCCGTTAACCCCTTCGTCGGACAGGCGGACCGCGACTTGTCGAACGTCGCCGCACTGCTCGGCCGGGTCGGCGGGACGGCCGTCGTCATGCCGCGCGCCTGGTATGCGGCACGTATCAAGAGCGGCGTCATCGACGACGATGACCTGGCAGAATCGCTTGCGGCGTCGGTTGCGCGGCCAAAGCCTGCCAATGTTGCCGCGCTGCGGGCGGCGGCCGGACGACCACGTCCGGCGCCACAGTCGCTCCCGACCATCGCCGATCTCGCTGCCCGGACATTTGGCACCGACTGGCCCGCGATCATCAGCGAGCGCATCGGTGCCTGGGCCGCAAGCTGGTTCGATCAGGGGCAAGCGCTCTGGGCGGCACCTCAGGCCGGCTCGGCCTTCGCAGCCTGGCGCGCAACCGCCATGCGCGACCTGACGCCCGAAATCCTCGGACTGCCGGGCTTTGCCCGCCATGTTGCGGGCACGCCCGATGACGCAGCGTCGGCGATCGCCCGTGCCGTGGCAACACTGAAGCTCGACGGCACCGCCCTGCCGACGGCGCTCCACCGGCTGATGATGACGCTCGACGGCTGGGGCCAGGCCGGTCGCCATGCCCTGTGGATGGCCGAACTCGGCGGTGGCACCGACACCACGGCCCGCGACCTGCTGGCTATCCGGCTCGTCTGGGAAGAGGCACTGTACCTCGCTCATCAGGCCGATCTCGCCGGGGCCTGGGCACGGGCCATGATCGCGCACGCTGCCCCGGTCGAACCCGACGCGGATGACGTGATCGACGCGATCCTTCAGGAGGCCGCCGAGCGCGCGGGCCAGCGTGGGCTGGCTGCACATCTGGCCCTTCCAGGCACGGACGCCCCAAACGGCGACCGGCCGCTCCTGCAGGCCGCCTTTTGCATCGACGTCCGCTCCGAAGTTTTCCGCCGCGCGCTCGAGGGCGTCGACGGAGGCATAAGGACGCTGGGCTTTGCCGGCTTTTTCGGCCTGAGCACGGCCCACCGGCGCTTTGCATCCGACACCACGGAGCGACGCCTGCCGGTGCTGCTCAATCCCGGCGTGGACAGCCAGGCCGGGGGCCAGGCCGACGCCGCAGCCGACACACGTGCGCGTATCCAGTCACGCGCGCACCGCGCCTGGGGTCGGTTCAAGCTCGCCGCGGTTTCGTCCTTCGCCTTTGTCGAGGCCGCCGGCCCCCTGTACGTCGCGAAGCTGCTGGGCGATTCCATGCGCCGCACCTCCACACCCGCGCCGCACGATCCGGCGCCTCGGATCACCCCCGCGCTCGACCTCGCGACGCGCATCGACACCGCCGAGACGATCTTGCGCGCCATGTCACTGATGGGGCCGTTTGCGCCTGTCGTCATCGTCGCAGGCCACGGCGCCAATACCGTCAACAACCCGCATGCCAGCGCCCTGCATTGCGGCGCCTGTGGCGGCTATTCGGGGGAGGTGAACGCGCGGCTCGTCGCGGCCCTGCTCAACGATGCGGAGGCACGCCGCGGCTTGTCCGGTCGCGGAATCGAGGTGCCTGAAGACACGGTCTTCGTCGCCGCGCTCCACGACACGACAACCGACGCGGTGACGCTTTACGAAGGTGATCTCACGACGCCCCCCGCCGGGCTCGACCAGGTCCGCGGCTGGCTCCATCAAGCCGGCGTCATCGCCCGTACCGAGCGCGCATTGCGGCTGCCGGGCGCCGACAGTGGCGCCAGCCTGGCGGCGCGCAGCCACGACTGGGCAGAGGTCCGCCCTGAATGGGGTCTCGCTGGCTGCAGCGCGTTCATCGCCGCCCCCCGCGCCCGTACGGCTGGGAAGGCGCTCGCCGGTCGTGCCTTCCTGCACGACTATGACTGGCACGCCGACACGGACTTCAGGATCCTCGAGCTCATTCTCACGGCGCCCGTCGTGGTCGCCAGCTGGATCAGCCTGCAATATTACGGCTCGACCGTGGCGCCCGGCGTCTTCGGCGGCGGCAACAAGCTGATCCATAATGTCGTCGGCGGTTTCGGCGTGGTCGAGGGCAATGGCGGCGCCTTGCGCACCGGCCTTCCGTGGCAGTCGGTGCACGACGGCCTTGGTTTTGCCCATGATCCGCTGCGCCTGACCGTCTGCGTGGAAGCGCCGACCGCCGCCATTACGGATATTCTCGCCCGCCACCCCGGCGTCCGCGACCTGTTCGACAATCGCTGGCTGCACATGTTCGCGCTCGACGAGGCCGGGCACATGACGGCGCGGTACAGCGGCGACCTGGCATGGAATTCGGGCGAGCGCACCCTCGCTCTCGTCTAGGGCCGACACTCCCGCGCTGGCATCCGGTCGAAACTTTTCGCGCGGATTGATGATATCGGACGTCGCCCAAGCTATTGAATTCGTCTGGCATTAGTCATTTCGTAGGCGTAGCTTTCCGCCGTGCCGCTCAGGGCGGCACGATCGCAACGGAGAACACCATGCGCTTTCTGCTTGCTGCAACCGCAGCCCTTGGCCTGATGACGTCGCCAGCCCTCGCCGCGCCGTGCAAGGACGCCAAGGGTAAATTCACCAAATGCCCGCCAGCCCAAAAGGCCCCAGTGCGCTGCAAGGCAAATGGCAAATTCGCCAAGTGCGGCACGCCGGGCGCCAAACCGGTCTGAGAAAACGGGAGAGGCGCGAGCCTCTCCTCGTCGCATCACCCCGGACCTTTGATCAACCCCTGACTTCGTCACCCCGGACTTGATCCGCCCCCTTACGTCGACACCCGGACTTGATCCGGGGCCCAGCGTCTTCTTTCTTTCAAGAAGCGGGGACGCGGGCAAAGCCGGCGTTGTCATCAGTCGGGCCGACCTCGGCCCGCCGTCCGGGCTCGGCCGAGTCCCAACAGAAAGGGGGGGTTTACACCTGGGGAAGCGCCCCTTGTGGTGGGGGGGGTGGCTCCCTGCTTAGGCGCGGGGGGTTTATGC
>JANMJZ010000317.1:0-26794 GCA_031371635.1 Sphingomonadales bacterium
CCGGGCGGCTCGGATCGGCGATCGTCCTCGGCCTGCCTGGCAATCCGGTGAGTGCCTTTGTCACGGCGACCCTTTTCCTGTTGCCGCTTATCCGTCATCTTTCAGGAGCAAGCGATCCCCTGCCCCGCCGGATCGCAGTGCGCTGCACCGAAGCCCTGCCCGCCGTCGGACCGCGCACCGATTTCATGCGCGCCAGGTGGGCGGGCGGTGCAATGGCGACCCTTCCCTCGACCGACAGCGGCGTGCTGTCTAGCCTCGCACGCGCGGACGCCTTGATCGTCCGGCCTGCAGGTGCCGCAGCACTGGCCGCAGGACTAGCGGTTGAGGCCATCCTGCTGAGCTGACACAAGTTCTTGGGGCCGGAACAAAAGGGGCTTGACCCTGAATCGGATGTTCCCTAGGTGTTTCGCGTTCGTTCCCGCGGAGGACCCGAAATGCTGACCCGTAAACAGCACGAGCTGATCTGTTTCATCAACGACCGCCTTGCCGAGACCGGCGTCTCGCCGTCGTTCGAGGAGATGAAGGAAGCACTTGATCTCAAGTCGAAATCCGGGGTCCACCGCCTGATTTCAGCGCTCGAGGAACGCGGGTTCATCCGCCGCCTGCCAAATCGTGCCCGCGCGTTGGAGGTTACAAAACTGCCCGAAGGCGGCGTTGTGGCCAAAACGCCTGCGGCGAAGCCCGATAACGTCATCGAAATGCCGAAGCGGCTGCCACAGGCCGCCAACGACATCATCGAGCTGCCCCTGCACGGCCGCATCGCGGCGGGCATGCCGATCGAAGCCATGGAACGCGATATGACGCTTCCCGTCCCTGCGGCTCTGCTTGGGCCGGGCGAACATTATGCCCTTGAGGTCTCAGGTGACTCGATGGTCGAGGCCGGCATCCTCGACGGCGATTATGCGCTCATTCGCAAGACCAGCACGGCGCGCGACGGCGAAATCGTCGTTGCCCTCATCGACGATAACGAAGCGACGCTGAAATACTTCCGCCCCGACGGTTCGCGCGTACGGCTGGACCCCGCCAATGCGGCCTACGAACCGCAGATCTATGGCGCGCATCAGGTGCAGGTACAGGGAAAACTCGCCGGACTGCTGCGCCGCTATCATTGATCGACTGGCCCGAGCGGCGTTGCCGATTGTATCGCATTGCCGCTCCAGTAGCAGGCCGGGCAACTGGAGGTCGTTCGACGCAGGTGGCGAAAATATCCGGAGGTCACACTGTTTTCGATGCCGGTTGCGAAATGAAGGTGGCGACCGGTGCTCTTCCTCGCGGCGCTAACGGAGGTGCGGCGGTCCGGGTTCCTGTTGGCTGATGCCGCTGCCGGAAATCCCGATCAGCAGAAGATCGTAGACACGCCTGAAAGCGCGTCCCTGCTTGGGTGTCACGCCTTGGCAGCACTGATCTAAGGGCGGCTCTCCTTCGCCCTTTCCCCTGCTGCTCAGCCGCGCGTTCGGCGCGACAACCGCCACAGCCGCTCAGAATCCATCGACCGCCTTGCTGACCAGCACGTTCACCGAGACCCGGCGATTACGCGCCTTGCCTTCGGGTGTGTCGTTGCTGGCTGCCGGGTCCGCTTCGGCCATACCGGTGGGCGTCAGCATGCGGTAAGGTTTCCACCGACAGGCCTGTTGCAGATAGTTCACCACGGTAGCCGCGCGTTTCTCGCTCAGCACCTGATTCAGCTCCTGGGACCCGGTTGAATCGGTATAGCCGACCACGAGCAGAAAAGCGTTGCTCGTCGCTTCTGCCACGGCCGCCGCGGCGCAGAGATCGAGCTTCGCTTGCGGGGACAGGACCGCCTGGCCCGTGTTGAAGTTCACGTTGGTCGTGCTCTTGACGTTGTACTGGTCGATGTCGGCGACACGGCTGCGGAGCGCCTCGGTCGCCGCGGCTTGTTCCGAAAAGCGCTGGTCGGTGCCGCCGCGGATCATCGCCGCCGTTCGCAAGTCCTTGGCTTGCAGCGAAATCTTGCTTGCAACTAGCTGGTTTTCCCACTGCGCTGTCTCGACGACCACGGGCACGCCTGTGAGCAACGATGCGAGGCCCAGCTTGCTGCGCCCGATACCCAGAAAACCGGTGCTCGCCCTGATAGCCGTTTCGTTATTGACGAGCACGATCGTCTTCGAGCCATCGTCGGCAGTGATCTGTACGAAGTCACCCCGGCGGGCAGAAATAATGCCCCGGACAACAGGTCCTTTCGGCAATTCTGCCAGGGCAGGCGGGCGGCGCCCGGTCACTGTAAGCTGAGGGGCGGCTGCCCCCTGATCCTGCACTGCGTTGCCGGCCGTCGGCAGCGTGAGCGACGCGGTCGCGAGCGCAACGCATGTTGCGTACTTCATTACGTTTTGCATCGAATGGCTCATCACCGCGATTGTTATGCGCGCGACATGATTGTCAAGCTCAGGGTGCAGCCGAAGGTTAACGTCTCGCTGCGGCCACCCAGGGATGGACACCTTCGCTTTCGGCAACCGTCTGAACGGTCGGCCCCGCCAGCGTCACGGCGAGCCCGCCCGTTCTGGCAAGAAGATCGCGATCCACCTTCAGCCACCGGGGCCTGCACCACGGCGGCAGGCGCCGGTCGCTGACCACGATATCGGCGGCTGCACATTCCCCGCGAAAGCTGACGCCCGGCAGGATGTAGCGACTGCGCGTCGCGACAACGCGCCAGACCCTGCCGCCTCGGCTCAGGTCGATGCGGCAGACGTCGTCGCTGCACGCAGCGCCGGCCAGTGTATCCAGATCGTCGAGGTCGCCCAGATCGCCGAACCTTTCGCTCATCACCGAACGGACATAGTCACCGGCGCGCGAGCGCAGCGTCGCCAGACGCCCGTCGTCGCCGCGCACCGCAAGGTGCATCCCATCCCCGGTGATCAGCACGTCGGGCGGCGGCGTCGCCAGCGCCCAGATAGTGCCGACGGCAAGGGGTGCTAGGCCCAGCGTCCTCACCCGCCCCTTCCACAGCATCAGCCACAGCCCGCCGCAGATCATCAGTGCAAAGGCGAGCGGCGGCACGGACGGCAGCGCCGCGACCGCGCCCGGCCAGCCCGCCACGGTGCGCGCGATCCACAGCAGAAGGTCGAGCGAAAGTCCCGTCATCCACCAGAACGGTGCACCAAGGCCGATTGCGTCGAAGATCAGCGCCAGCGCTTCCAGCGGCATCGTGAGGAACGTCGTCAGCGGAATGGCGACGATGTTCGCGAGCGCACCGAACAGTCCCTGCTTGTGAAAATGATAGAGCGCGATCGGTGCCAGCGCCGCCTCGACGACGATACCGGTCACCAGCAGCGAGGCGAGGCTGCGCGCCAGCTTGACGATCGGCCCCTCGTCCCGGGGGGCGCCCAGGCGCTGCATCACGTCCCATTCGTGCAGCGCCACGATGGACGTGATCGCGGCAAAGCTCAGCTGGAAACTCGGGCCCACCACGGCCTCGGGCCAGAGCAGGAGGACGACGAGCGCCCCGCTTGCGACCAGCCGCAGGGTGAATGCCTGTCGGCCCAGCATGATGCCGATGACGACAAGGACCGCCGCCACGCAGGAGCGGATTGTCGGCACTTCCGCCCCCGTCAGAAGGGTATAGCCGATCCCCGCCAGTGCACCGACGCCCGCCGAGAGAGCGACCAGTGGCAGGCGCTGCGCCAGGAACGGGCTCAGCGCGAGCAGCCGCAACGCGATGAACATCGCCGCGCCGACCACGGCGGTAATGTGCAGGCCGCTGACAGAAAGGAGGTGTGTCAGCCCCGAGGCGCGCATGGCGTCCTCGTCCTCGGTGGCGATGCCGCCGCGGTCGCCCGTCGCGAAAGCTGCCGCAATGCCGCCTGCGCTTCCCGGCACCTGTTCGCGTATATGCGCGGTAAGCCGGGCGCGCAGGGCCGATTTCGGCGTGGCGGCGGCAACGCGCTCAACCTTGCCCATCGCCTTGCCCGTCGCGCCCAAGCCCATGAACCACGCGGTGCGTGAGAAGTCGTAGCCGCCCGGGATGCTGGCGTTGGGCGGCCCCACCAGCCGCGCCCGCAGCGACAAAGTATCGCCCTCGCCTAAATCCTGGGGAGCATCCGCCATGTCGATCGTAACGCGCATTTTCGGCGGCAGGCTTGGTGCACCAATGGGAATCAGGGTGACCCGGTACCGCTCTCTGGCCGCCTGCACCTCAACTGCTTCGGCCCGACCCTTGAACGTCGCGACAACGGGCCGGTCAAGAACAGGCGCTGCCACCGACTCGGCCCGCCACCATGCCCCCGCGAGACCTGCCGCTCCCGCCACGCCCGCGACCAGCAAGACCTGGCGGGCGCGGCCGCCCCGCGGGAACGCAAACGCGGCTGCCACCAGAGCTGCCATGGCCACAAGCCAGCCGATCCAAGCGTCCGGCGAAGGCAGGAAGAACCAGGCTGCCGCACCGGTCCCGAACACGACGGGCAGCCACAGCGGCAACTGGTCACGCTGCACATCCAGCCACCGCTCGAAACGGTCATTCACATCCGATTTGCGCGGTGCAGCATCGGTGCTAGGGGCAAAGTCGAACACAGCATCCATGATGCAAATTCTGGAACACCCGTCGCTTGAACGCAAACCCGCCCGTCACCCGCTTTGCCCCGTCGCCCACGGGGTTCCTGCATATCGGCGGCGCCCGCACGGCGCTGTTCAACTGGCTCTATGCCCGCCACCACGGAGGCACCTTTCTGCTGCGGATCGAGGATACCGATCGGGCGCGCTCCACCGACGCGGCGATCGAGGCGATCCTGGAAGGCATGCGCTGGCTGGGTCTCGACTGGGACGGCCCGGAAATCTACCAGTTCAGCCGCGCGGCGCGACATGCCGAAGTCGCAAATGAATTGCTGGCGAAGGGACACGCCTATCGCTGCTACGCGACCGCGGAGGAGCTCGAGGAAATGCGGGCGGCCCAGCGTGCAGCCAAGCAGCCGATGCGCTACGACGGCCGCTGGCGCGATCGTACCGATACGCCCGACCTGCCTTATGTCGTTCGGCTGAAGGCGCCACAAACGGGCGAAGTCACGATCGACGACCGCGTGCAGGGGCCGGTGACGGTACAGAACGCCGAGCTCGACGATTTCGTGCTGCTGCGTTCGGACGGGACGCCGACCTATATGCTGAGCGTGGTGGTCGACGACCACGACATGGGCGTTACCCATGTGATCCGGGGCGACGACCATCTCAACAACGCCTTCCGCCAGCTGGCGCTGATCCACGCCATGGGCTGGCCGGAGCCGACCTATGCGCACGTGCCGCTGATCCACGGCGCGGACGGCGCCAAGCTGTCGAAGCGTCATGGCGCGCTGGGCGTCGAGGCCTATCGGGACGACCTGGGCATCCTGCCCGAGGCGCTGAACAACTATCTGCTGCGGCTGGGCTGGGGTCACGGCGATGACGAGATCATCGCGCGCGAACAGGCCATCGAATGGTTCGATATCGATGCGGTCGGGCGGTCACCGTCGCGCTTCGACACGAAGAAGCTCGACAACATCAACGGGCACTATCTGCGCGAAGCCGATGATGCGCGGCTGGCGTCGATCGTTGCGCCGATGGTGGGCGTCGACGATCTCGACCTGCTGACCCGGGCGATGCCGGTACTGAAGCCGCGCGCAAAGTCGACGGTTGAACTCGCCGACGGTGCACGGTTCCTGTTCGGCACACGTCCGCTGCCGCTCGACGCGGCGGCCACAGCCCTGCTATCCCCCGACGGCATCGCACTGGTCGAAAAAGTGCGTAACGCCGTCGCCGAAATCGCCGAATGGACGCTGACCGACCTAGAAGAAGCAGTGCGGCAGGTTGCCGAGGAATCAGGGCTGGGCCTGGGCAAGATCGCTCAACCACTGCGCGCTGCGCTGACGGGGCGGACGACCTCGCCGGGAATTTTTGACGTGCTGGCGCTTCTGGGACGAAACGAAGCGTTGGGGCGGCTTGACGATGTGATTGCGGGGCGCAATGCGCGGCCCGCATCGGTAATTTAGACACATGGGCCAAGGAACCACGGACATGGCGGATAGCGCGAAAGTTTCAATCGCTGGCAAGGACTTCGAATACCCCGTGCTGTCCGGCAGCGTGGGCCCGGATGTCATCGACATCCGCAAGCTTTATGCCCAGACCGGCGCGTTCACCTATGATCCCGGCTTTACCAGCACCGCCGCCTGCGAATCCGCGATTACCTATATCGACGGCGACGCGGGCGTGCTGCTCCACCGCGGCTATCCTATCGACCAGCTCGCCGAACAGTCGAGCTTCATGGAGGTCAGCTACCTGCTGCTGAACGGCGAGCTTCCCGACAAGACGACGCTAGATACCTTCACCAACACGATCACGCGCCACACGATGCTCCATGAACAGATGGCGACCTTCTACCGCGGGTTCCGCCGCGATGCGCATCCGATGGCAATCATGTGCGGCGTGGTTGGCGCGCTGTCGGCGTTCTATCATGACTCGACCGACATCACCGATCCGACGCAGCGGATGATCGCCTCGCACCGGCTGATCGCCAAAATGCCGACGATCGCCGCCATGTCGTATCAGTACAGCGTCGGCCGGCCGTTCCTCTATCCGCAGAACAGCCTGTCCTATACCGGCAATTTCCTGCGCATGACCTTCGGCAATCCGGCCGAGCCCTATGAAGTTAATCCGGTCGTCGAACGGGCGATGGACAAGATTTTCATCCTCCATGCCGACCACGAACAGAACGCCTCGACGTCGACGGTGCGTCTGGCCGGATCGTCGGGTGCCAATCCGTTCGCATGCATCGCGGCGGGCATCGCTTGTCTCTGGGGCCCCGCGCACGGCGGCGCGAACGAGGCGGCACTGGAGATGCTGCGCGAGATCGGAACGGTCGACCGCATCCCCGAATACATCGCCCGCGCGAAGAACAAGGACGACCCGTTTCGCCTGATGGGTTTCGGCCACCGCGTGTACAAGAACTTCGATCCCCGTGCGACGGTGATGAAGCGGACGGCCGACGAGGTGCTCAAGGAGCTCGGCGTCACCGATCCGATCTTCGATGTCGCCCGCGAGCTGGAGCAGATCGCGCTCAACGACCCGTATTTCATTGAGAAAAAGCTGTATCCAAACGTCGACTTCTATTCGGGCGTCATCCTGTCGGCGATCGGCTTTCCGACGACCATGTTCACCGTGCTCTTCGCCCTTGCGCGAACGGTCGGCTGGGTTGCCCAGTGGAACGAGATGATCAGCGACCCCGAGCAGAAAATCGGTCGTCCGCGTCAGCTGTATACCGGCCCGGCGCAGCGCGACTATGTGCCGGTGTCCGAGCGCTAGGTACAGCGGTCAGGCGGAGGGCAGGGTCAGGATGAACCGGGCACCCTGCCCCGGCGCACTGTCGAGCGTGATGTCACCGCCCATGGCGCGCGCCAGCCGCCGCGAGATGTAGAGGCCAAGCCCGCTGCCGCCGGCTTCCGACGTATCCACCCGTTCGAACTTGTCGAAGACGCGCTCATGGTCTTCGGCAGCTATGCCCTTGCCCTGGTCGGCAACGATGACGACGGCGGTGTCGCCGTCCTGCTCGGTCCGCAGCCAGATCATGCCACCTTCCGGGGTGTAGCGCACGGCATTGGAGAGCAAATTGACAAGGATCTGCAGGACGCGGTGAAAGTCGCCGCGCGCCATCAGTGCTTCTTCCGGATCGGGACGGTCGATGCGCACCTGCTTGTCACCCGCGCGTACGCCGAGCAGCCCCGCCGCGCGGCGCGCTACATCGGCAAGATCAACCGGCTCGCCCTCGACGGCAAAGTCGGGACGCTCGACCGCGTTCAGATCGGCGAGGTCGTCGACAAGGGCGAGCAGATGGCGCGCGGCGCTGCCGATGTCGCCCGCATAATCGGCATAGTCGCGCCGCAGTGGTCCATCCGCTTGGGCGCGGATGGTGTCGGCCCGCGCGACGATACGATCGAGCGGCGCGCGCAACACTTGGCCGAGGCGGTTCGCCAGATCGGAGGCCCCGATGCTCGGTGAGTCATCGGCGATATCCCGGCCGTTCGACAGGACCGGGCAGGCACGTCCCGAAAAGCCCGCGAAGCTGCCATCGGCGTCGATCCGCACTTCGCCCGACAGTTCGAACTCGATGTCGGGCCGGTCCCGCCGGACTGCACGCTGGCCCCTGAAGGATGAACGTGCCGCAAGGGCACCAAGGATCGGCATTTCGCCATCCGCGTCTTCGATCAGGCGCACGAGGCGCGTCAGCGGCTGTCCGAGAACGTCGGACTCGTGCAGGCTCGTTGCGTCGTCAGGCGCGAACAGAGTCTCGCTCACGCGCAGTCCGCCGTCCGTGCACCACGTCCACTCGCCAAAGGCAGCACGATCAGGGTCAGCCGGGGTCGGCGCGGCGACGAGCCATGACGCCCGTCGGGGGCGCTGCGTCCAGCCCCCCACCTTCAGCGCAACGCTGCCGTTCTCAGGCCGGGCTTGCACCTGCAACTCGACATCCTCTTCGGCGTCGGCGGCGATCACCAGACGGGATACCGGGATCCGCAATGTCTGGGCGAGATGTGCCAGCATTGCGAGCGATGGCACGGCAATGGGCGCGCCGATCGCGCCGCCCGCACGTGCGTTGAGCGCAGCAAGTCGTGCGCCGGCGGAAAGCAGGCGTCCGTCAGCGCCCACGCGCGCTTCTTCCGCGGGTACGGCGATCACGCAGAATTCCGGGCAGCGTTCGACATGAAGCCGGTTTAGCGCGGTGAAGTTAAAGCCCTGCTAAGCCTGTTCTGAAGAATTGCGACAGTCACAAAGGCGTGAACGGCGACGACGAACAGTCCTGCCATCACGCCGAGCGGACCAAAACCAGTCGCCACAAGAAGGATAAGGGCCGTCCCGTCGATGTCGGCAAACCAAGAGATACTGCGTCCGTTTGCGTCCCTTATCCGGTCAGCGAGCCCGAGAAGCCCGACCGTCACGAGCGCGAGAACCGCTGGTGCCAGGTAAGGCGGCATGTGCGCCGCCATGATCGCGAGCAGCAGCATGCCGGCCGCATCCCGGCAGTGACCGATGAGCCGCACATGGCGAACGGGGATGCCCGTCACGGCACCGGCGAGCCCGGACGACGCGGCCACGAGCAGCCCTAAAAGGAAAAGGCCGAGCGCCGCCGCCGACCACTGCCACCACTGGACAACTGGCGACAGCGCAAAAGCCGCAAGCGTGATCAATGGTCCGCCCCGTGCCAGCATGGGCAGGACGGCAGGAACGCTGCGCGCGATCAGGCGCGACGCCGGCGAAATGATCCAGCGCGCCCCCCAGCCCGGCGACCGGTCTTTCACGGCGTCGACCATCGCGCGCGCGGCAGCCTCCGGCTCGGCGGCCGGCAGGAGCAGGTCGGCCGACGCCACCATCATCCGCTTTGCCCGCGCACCCACGGCCTTGCGCATCAGCGTCGAGCCGAGGTCCCAGTCGCCCGACAGCGGCACGGTCGCGCGCACCTGCGCGCCGTTGAGCCGCCCGATACCGACCCAGTGGCTGCGCGCGTCGATGAGCTCATGGGCGGGCCCAGCGCGCTCCGGATCGATACACAGCAGCGTGGGCCCGGACGCCTGCAGCAGGGCGGCGAGCTGGCCGTCTCCGACGATCTGGTCGCCGGTCAGCAACAGCACGGCCTCGTCCGGGTGAAACATGTCCGCGACCTCTGCATTGGTCCGGGCGAGCGTCGTCGACAGGCCCTCTCCCCGCAACCGGTCGACCGCTTCGACGACGTCGCGCGTCACCCGGTCGCTGACGAGAACAAGGTGGAGCGCCCCGGCCCGCACCGCGCGTCGGAGCTGGAACTCGGGCCATGACAGGCCGAGCACAAGTGCAGTTGGCCGATCCTCGTCCAAAATGATCAACGCTGCCAGTGTCACATGCCTGCCCCAAACTGCGGCGGGCGCTACGACATCGGGCAACCAACTGCAAAGGCCGCGCGACGGCCGGGCGCACTCAAGGAGACGAATTGCGCCAGATGCAGGTCGAGGAAGCGATTTGGTCTCGACAGGGGCAGGCCGCTATGATTCAACGACGTTCGCAAATCTGAAAAAACATGGTAAACGGCCGCATGAATGGGGGAACGCAAGCTGCCAACCAATGGCATGACGACCACGACGTCGTGGCCGTGGAGTCCGGCGGAGCGGCGCCATTCCAGTTCGATGCGTTCGACGAAGAGCCGCAGGTAACGGACCGGCGCACAGTGATCTGCGGCGCGCTCGCCGTCATCGTCGCGCTCGCATGGCTTGTTGCCTTTGCGCTCGCCAACCAGTCGTCGCTGGGACGGGCGATGTCCACCGGCGGAGCAGTCTCGCTTATCCAGGGCGTCGCTCCCCCGTTGGTCCTGATCGCGCTGCTCTACCTGCTGGCAGTCCGCACGAGCCGCAGCGAAGCCACACGCTTCGGCAAGGTCAGTGCCGCGCTACGCAGTGAACAGGAACGGCTTGATAGCGTGATCGCGGGCGTCACGGCCCGCATCGACGCCGAACGCGCCGAAATCGCGGCCCATGCCGACCGGCTGACCAGCATCGGCGAAGATGCCGCCGAGCGGCTTCGCAACGTTGCGGATCACCTTCGCGGCGATATCGCAACGCTGTCGCGCGATGCCGAACTGCTGCACCAGTCTTCGCAGGCGGCGCGCGGCGACATGGCCTCGCTGATCGGCGACATGCCCAAAGCGCAGCAACAGACAGAAGCTTTGACCGGAGCACTCGAACAGGCGGGGCTGGCGGCCCATGAACGTGCCGGTGCGCTCGATGCCCAGATTGCTGCACTGGTCGCGCGCAGCCGCGAGGCGGACGAAGTCGCTGGCGGCGCCGCGCAAAAGCTGGCCGCACATCTGGCGCGAGTCGATGGCGTCAGCGAAGCGGCAAGCGCCCGCCTCACCGAGGCATCCCAGACGATGACAGCGGCGATCGACGGCGCGCTGCTGCGCGCGGCCGAAGCAGGCGATGCCGCCCGTCAGGGCATGGAGGCGCAGGGCAGTGCGATGCGTGCCCTTGTCGAGCAAAGCGAAGCGGCACTCGCGCGCACCGGCGCTGAAGCGAGCGAGGCGCTCGCGTCGCGCGTGGCGGAAGTGACGGCACGCCTTGAGGACTTGGGCGCGATGCTGGTGGACCACGAAGCGACCAGCAAGAAACTCATTTACGGGGTGGCATCGGGCATCGACCGCATCGACGAGCGTTTCGCCGTGATGGACGAAGGTGTCGAAGCCCGCCACGAGCGACTGGCCAGCGCGCTATCGGGGCTAGCGACTCATGCCGGCAGCCTTGCCTCTGCGCTCGACCGCGGCGGCACGGCGGCCGATGCCATGATCGGCAAGACCGAGACGCTGATGACGGCGCTCGACGCAACCACGCGCGAGATAGAGGAAAACCTGCCCGCGGCATTCGCGCGCCTCGACACGAGCGTGGACGCCAGCCGCGGCAAGATCGCCGAGGTGGCGCCGGAAGTAAGCCGCATCGAACGCGAGGCGAGCGCCGCCCTCGACAGGCTGCTCGACTCCGAAAAGCTGCTCGCCGGGCAGCGTGCCGCGCTCGATACGCTGGGCAGCGAGCTCGAAAGCAAGCTTGCGGCAGGACGCGCCTCCGCCAATGACCTCGTCGCCGCCGTGCAAGGGGCCGACAGCCGGACGCGGGAGATAGCCGAAGGCGCGACCAACACGCTGGTCGAAGCAATGGTGCGGGTCCGCGAAACGGCCCAGCTTGCCGCCGAACGCGCGCGCGAGGCATTGGCTGCCGTCGTTCCCGACAGCGCCGAACGCCTGTCGGCCGCCGTTAAGGACGCGTTGCAGGGCGCCGTCACTGCCCAGGTCGAGGCGCAGATCGGTGAACTTGCGGCCAATGCCGAGCGTGCCGTGGCCTCGGCCAACACGGCGTCGGATCGGCTCATGCGTCAGATGCTGACGATTGCCGAGACGAGCGCACAGGTCGAAGCGCGGATCGGCGAGGCGCGCAGCGAGATCGAGGAAGCCGACCGGGACAATTTCTCGCGCCGCGTGGCCCTGCTCATCGAATCGCTCAATTCGACGGCGATCGACGTGACCAAGATCCTGTCGAATGACGTCACCGACAGCGCCTGGGGCGCCTATCTGAAGGGCGACCGCGGTGTTTTCACACGCCGCGCCGTCCGCTTGCTCGACGCCGGCGAAGTGCGTGAAATCACACGGCACTACAACGACGAACCCGAGTTCCGCGATCAGGTTAACCGCTATATCCATGATTTCGAAGCGATGCTGCGAAACGTGCTCGCGACGCGGGCGGGTTCGCCGCTGGGCGTGACACTGCTGTCATCGGACATGGGCAAGCTCTACGTGGCGCTTGCGCAGGCGATCGAACGGCTGCGGACCTGAGCGACCGCCGCGCACTGGTCAGCGTGACAGGCCGCCGCTCCGGCGCCACCTGACCGACCTTAATCGTAGTAGGCGGTCACGAACGGCTCAAGCTGGGTACGATAGGGCTCGGCAACGCCGAGTCCGCGGCGGTTGATCGGTTGCCGGACTTGCATGGCGCTTGCCGTCGCTACGACCCGCTCGGTTTTGTGCGACGCGTGCACCGCCGCCTGGTTGGACAAGCCACAATGCGCGAGCAGCTTACGCGTCCAAAGCTCGGGGTCGTCGATCAGTTCGGCATAGGGTACGACCAGCAACCGGTCCCCCAGGCATTGCTTCCAGTATGCCAGCTGTTCGTTCTGCAGCCGAAAATGATGTGCGATGTCCGCAAGATCGTAGCTCCAGCCCACCCCGTGAATGAAAAATGTCCTGAAGCACGACCACGCACTGTCAAGCGGGTCGCGCTGCATCCAGATCAGCGGTGCGTTGGGCAATGCAGCAGCGATCAGCCCCATGCAGCGGCTGACGTCGATCGTTTTGTCGACGACCCGCCCGGCGTCGCCGAACCTTTCTGCCAGCAAATGAAGGTACAGGCCGGCCAACTCGTCGATGGTGCCACCCTTCTCTTCGTACTGCGTCAGGTTGGCAGCCGACACGCCGCCGGCAGTGACGGCCAGATGCTGGACGATGTTCAGTTCGCCGCCATCGACGACATCACTGTGGCTCGCGAGGATGTGTTCGACGAGCGTCGTTCCGGAGCGCGGCAGGCCGGTGACGAAGATCGGCCGACTGGTATCGCGTACAGCGTGCTTGCGTGCCCGAGCCAGGAACTCCTCGGACCAGCCCGAAAGCGCCAGTGCCGCGTTCGCAGCATTTCCTTGCCGACTGTAGGGCGTCCGTTCCCGCAGCAGCCGTGCGCCCCGGGCGAAGGCATCGAACGCCGCATCATGTTCCCGCCGATCCGCATGAAGCTTGCCCAGTGCATAGCAGTAACGGGCGAGATGCTCGGGTGGCTGGCGCTCCGCGACCGCCGCCTCCGCGAGCAATCGTTCGCCGAGCGGATCGGTCGCAAGATTGATCCCCGTTGCCAGTGTCAGCCACGCCGGGCCCCAGCCGGGGCGATGGTTCAGGGCAGTCTGAAGGTAATCGCGCGCCTCTTCGACCCGGCCCAATGTAATTGCCGTATTCCCCAGCACATAGGCGTGACCAGCCGGCTCGGGGACGTCTGGCGGCAGCGTGCTCAATAGCTCGTGAGCTTCGCGTAACCGCCCGATTTGCGTCAGCAGCACGACCTTTGCGTACAGCGCAGAAGGGCTTTCGCGCTCACTCGCCACAAAGGCATCCATCGCGCGGCGGGCGAGCGTTAGTTCACCGCTGATGCGCATCAGTTCGGCCAGCTTGTGCCATTGCTGCCCAAGCGGCGCGTTTGCGCGGAGCAACTGATCGACGACGTCGTTTGCCCGCTTGCGGTCGTGCGAAGCCAAGGCGGCCTTCAGTGCCGCCGCGAGCTTGGCAATGTCCGCTGCGGATGAAACGCTCATTGGACTTGCCTAGTTTGTAAGTTTTCGCGGGCCAAGAACATCTTCCCGTCCTTGCGAGACGCAGTCGCGATATGCGCAAAAAATTACGGAAACGTTCGTTTCAAATCGGGACGCGGCCGGATCACTTTTTTCGAAAAACCGAGTCAGAATCTCAATTGACCACCTCCGACATTTACATTCTATTAACCTTATCCAGCGGTGGATCGATGTCGCAAAGGGGCTTTGAAAATGAAGATCAGATCGTATTTTTTATGCGGAGCGGCGGCGACCGTCGCGTTTGCGGCGATTCCGGCGAAGGCCGCCACGATCATCCTTGTCGACCAGGGTGGTGTAACCGGTTCGGCCGCTGAGCAAGGGTTCAACATCGCGGCTGGTTACTGGGCTTCGACCCTCGCCAACAACGTGACGATCCGTTTGGGCGTCAAATATGCCGCGCTGGCGCCGAATATCATCGGTTCGACCCGTAGCTACAGCAGCGACATCAGCATTGCCCGGTGGGAGAGCCTCGTCAACGCGACGAAGAGCAATTCGGCCATCGATACCAACATCGTGCTTCCCTCGCTGAACGCCCAGGGTGGCGCTACGTTTATTCAGAACGGGACGACGGCGACCACTGTCGATACCTCGGTCAGCGCGCAGACCGTCAATCTTGGCTCGACTGTCAGCAGCAAGGTTCTGTATGAGAACAATGCACTCATCAAGGCGATCGGCGGAAGCGTCGGGACGCCCGGACCGGGCGGGCTCGACGGGGCAGTCACATTCAGCAGCAATTTTGGCTTCGACTTCAATCCGGGCGACGGCATCACGGCGAATACGTTCGACTTCATCGGCGTTGCCATTCATGAGATCGGCCATGCGCTGGGTTTTGTCTCGGGCGTCGACGCCTATGACTATTTCGGTACCAATGGCCCGGGTCATGGCGGCCCCGGTTATGACCTGAACTCGACGTCGATCTTCACGGCGCTCGACATGTTCCGGTACAGCAACGACCCGAACAACAAGGTAGTCGGCAACGGCGGGGTCCTCGACCTGACAGTCGGCACCCCAAGCTACTTCTCGCTCGACGGCGGACAGACGCAGCTTTTCGGTAACTCGTTGTTCTCGACAGGCTCTTACAACGGCGACGGCCGCCAGGCCTCTCACTGGAAGGACACGCCGAACTGCGCGATCGGCTATGGCATCATGGATCCTACGTTCTGCTTTGGACAGACCGGATACATTACCGGGCGGGACCTGGCGGCGTTCGACGCGATCGGATGGAACCTGACCGTGCCCGCCACGCCGAATTACCTGCGGTCCACTGCATCGATCTTCTTTGCCGCGGTTCCCGAACCTGGCACCTGGGCCATGATGATCTTCGGCTTTGCGCTTGCGGGGGCCGCCGCGCGTCGTCGCCCACGCGTTACGGCGGTTACCTTCGGCTGATCCTCAAGCCAGACTGTACGCAAAAGGGGGCGTGGCATCACGCCCCCTTTTTTTTGCCCGGGTGCCGCGAATGTCTCACAACAGTCGCATACGAAAGCTACCGATGCCCCGTTGACTATAGTTAATCAGCGGAGTTGTTTATGCGTACATCACTTGCCCGCGGCGCCCTCACGGGTGCCCTGTTCCTCCTTTCGGTGCCGGCATCGGCTACGACGTATTTCACGATCGTCGGCCTGCCGGATGCCGGACCGCGCTACACGTTCAGTTTTTCGATCCCCGATGCAGCGGTCCCCAATCCCACGACGAGCTCGACCGCGCGTTTCAACGGGACGCAGATCACCTACACGCGTCCGAACAGCACCACACCGCTCGTGGAAACCGGCCAGTTCGATGGCCCGACCTTCTTCACGACGATCGACCAGGGCGGCCTCGCGATCCTTCGTCTCGATCGTGAACCGGCAGGGCAGGAACAGTTTCGCCTGTTCGGCGCGCAATTGTTCACCGGACCGACGTCGACGCCGGTATTCCGGCTTGGCACGTTCGACCTGTCGTCGACGCCCAGGAACGGCGGCGATCCGGTTCAGCCGCTGACCTATCGCCTGACGATCAGCGACAGCGCGGCCGTCGCCGTTCCTGAACCAGCAAGCTGGGCGATGATGATCTGCGGCATCGGCATGACGGGTGCGGCTTTCCGGCAGCGGGCGCGGCGGTCACGCGCCGCCGCCTGACCGGGTGATCGTTCGGGACCGGGGTTCGCGACACATGTTGCGGACCCCCTTCCCGGCGCCCGCAGCGCATATCAATTTCCCCGCAGTTCCCGCGGTGTGAAGACGTCGAGCTTTTCCGGCGTCACCCAGCCGAAATTATAGTTCAGCAGGAACAATACGAACGCCGCGCTGGCGACGATCGTCGTGCGCTTGACGATCCGCCCCGGCCGGAAATTATAGGGTGCGCTGTCGGCCTGGCCAGGTATCTTCGCGGCGCCCGCCTCGTCGTGGGTCCGCACGCCGAACGGCATGACGACGAACGCGCTCATCACCCAGAAAAGGGCATAGATCGCGATCGCCGACTGTATCTTCACGCCTGCAGCACCATTACTTCGACCACGGGCTTCTTGCCCGTCCAGTCGGTCGCGACGCGGCGGACCGCGAGGCGGATCTTCTCGCGCAACTTGTCCTCGTTGCGCTCCTTGCCGATGGCAGCGGCGGCTTCGTCGCGCGCCTCGGCCAAGAAATCGTCACGGTCTTCCTCGACGGGAATGCCCTGGATGCGCACTTCCGGCGTGCCGATCAGCTGCCAGCTTCGATCAACGGCGACCGCAACCGAAATCACGCCATATTCCGCAAGCTTGCGGCGTTCGCCGATCGTCGAGCCATTTGCTGGCAGGATGACGTCGCCGTCGAGCACGAGGCGACCCGTGCGTTCCTTGCCGATAATGCTAGGCCCCTTGGGCGCCAGCCGCACGACATCGCCGTTCGACTGGATCAGTGCAGTGGGCACGCCTTCGCTGAGCCCGAAACGTGCCTGCTCCGCCATATGGCGCCGCTCGCCGTGCACGGGGACCAGCATTTCGGGGCGGATCCACTCGTACATCTTGGCAAGCTCGGGACGACCCGGGTGGCCCGAGACATGGACGTGCGCTTGCTTCTCAGTGACCATAAGCACGTTCTTGCGCGCGAGCGCGTTCTGGATGCGGCCGATCGCGACTTCGTTGCCGGGAATCTGCTTCGACGAGAAGATGATCGTGTCGCCTTCGCTGACCTTGATCTGGTGCTGGTCGAAGGCGATGCGCGCGAGCGCCGCGCGGTCCTCGCCCTGCCCGCCCGTCGCAATGACCAAGCTCTTGTTGCCCGGCAGACGCATGGCGGAGTCGAAATCGACGGTGTCGGGAAAATCCTTCAGGTAACCGTTCTGGCGCGCGGCGGTAATGATTCGGTCGAGCGATCGGCCCGCCACGGTCAGGGTACGCCCGGTCGCCTTGGCAACCTGCCCAAGCGTCGCGAGGCGCGCCGCGTTCGAGGCAAAACTCGTCACGATGACGCGACCTTCGGCGGCAGCAACTGCCTTCATCAGGCCGTCGCGGACGCTGCCTTCGGTGCCCGACGCTTCGTTGTTGAAGGCGTTCGTGGAATCGCAGACCAGCGCCAGGATACCCTTGTCGCCGATGGCGCGCATCTGCGCTTCGGTCGCCGACTCACCCAGCACCTGATCGTCGTCCAGCTTCCAGTCGCCGGTGTGGAACACGCGACCATAAGGCGTTTCGATCAGCGCGGCGTCCATGTCCGGGATGGAATGCGCAAGGCGCACGAGTTCGACGCCGAACGGCCCGAGCTGCAGCTTTTGGCCCGGCTTGACGACATTGACCTTCACTTCCTTGGAAAGGCCCTCTTCGTCGAGCTTGCCGCGGATGAGCGTCGCGGTGAACGGGTTGGCGTACAGCGGTACGCCGAGATCGGCCGCGAGATAGGGAATTGCGCCGATATGGTCTTCGTGCCCGTGGGTCAGGACGATGCCGACAAGGTCCTTGCGCCGCGCCTCGATGAACTCGAGGTCGGGCAGGACCAGATCGACGCCGGGATAGTCCGATCCCGCGAAAGTCAGACCAAGGTCGACCATCAGCCACTTGCCGTCACAGCCATAGAGGTTGACGTTCATGCCGATTTCGTCGGACCCGCCGAGCGCGAGGAACAGGAGTTCGTTTTTGGGGGTGGTCAAATTTATCTCATTTCAATTCTAAAATCTGGCGTCGACCCGGATCCGGTCCGGGACAGGGCTTCTTCGTTGCGGGAAGGGAGCCAGGCCCCGGATCACGTCCAGGGCGACGATCCTTAGATAGGGGCTTTAACCGACCGGCGCCACAATAGCGACAATCCTTTGAGAGTAAGGTCGGCATCGACAGAGTCGAACAAGTGGCTGTGCTGCTGGAACAATGCCGCCAGGCCGCCGGTCGCGATGACTTGCACCGGGCGGCCGATCTCGGCCCTCATCCGTGCGACCAGTCCTTCGATCATCGCGACATAGCCCCAATAGATGCCGATCAGCATCTGGCTTTGCGTCGTGCGGCCGATGACGCTGTCATTGTCGGGGGCCTCGATCGCGATGCGCGGCAGCTTCGCAGCGGCGGCCACCAGCGCATCGAGCGACAGGTTGAGTCCGGGCGCGATGATACCGCCCTTGTACGCGCCATTGAAATCGACATGGTCGACCGTGGTCGCCGTACCGAAACTGATGATTATCAGGTCGCCAGGATGCGCGGCGTGCGCTGCAATGGCGTTGCAGGCGCGGTCGGACCCGACCGACAATGGCTCATCGACGTCGAGCGCAATGCCATATTCCATTGGGGCACGACCGGCGACCAGCGCCTCGACCCCGAAGTATTTCTGGGCGAGCGACTGGATATTGTAGAGCGCCCGCGGGACGACGGTCGACACCGCCACGTCGGAGACGTCCTCGCGCTTAAGCCCCTCGAGCTCGATCAGGCGGAGCAGCCAGACCGCATATTCATCTGCCGTCCGTCGCGCATCGGTGACAATCCGCCAGCGGCTGCGCGGCGTGCCGTCGTCGTTGACCAGCGCGAACTTGATGTTGGTATTCCCGACGTCGATGGCGAGCAGCATGGTTGGCCTCAGATCAGGAAGACGTCGCCCGCGTGAATGACACGGGTCGTGCCATCCGCCAAGCGGAGTTGCAGCGCGCCATCGGCGGTGAGGCCGTCGAAATTGCCGTCGAGACGAACCCCATCGACTTCAGCGGAAAGCGATGTGCCGATGGGATGGGCGCGCGCTGACCACACAGAATAGATGATACCGACGTCCGCCCGCCAATCGCGCAAGCGCGCTTCCAGATTTGCGGCGAGGACCTCTACGAGACTCAGGGGCGAAACGATGCTGCCAAGGGCGTCTAGGTACGCGGTTGCCCGATCAGGGAGGTCAGGTGCGTGCGCAAGATTGGCTCCCACGCCTACGACGACATTATTCTCACTTCGCTCGACAAGTATTCCGGCGAGCTTGGCCAGAGACCGTGAGTGTACCACATCGTTCGGCCATTTGAGCATCAGTTCCGGCACCGCCAAGGATTCGATCGTCGCTACCCCGGCAACCAGCGCCAATGTCGGCGCAGGCGGGTCGCCTGCGCGCAGCTCGACCAGCCCGCTGGCATAGAGATTGCCTGGCGGAGATTGCCACGCCCTGCCCTGTCGCCCGCGCCCGGCGGTCTGGCGTTCCGCGACGAGCCAGTCGCCTTCGTGCACGCTGCCGCTCGCGGCAAGCGCGAGCATATCGGCGTTGGTCGAGCCCGTCTCGGCAACGCGGAGGATCGTCAGAACAGCGCCTTTGCCGCGTTGATCGTCATCGCGTCGAGCCACGGAATCAGCGGATAACCCAGCGCGATCACGATGGCCGATGCCGCGATCAGGCCGTTCTCGATGCGGCTGGCAGGCGGGGCAAAGGCAGGCGCAGCTTCGTCGAAGTACATGATCTTGATGATCTTGATGTAATAGAACGCGCCGATCACCGATGCGGCAATGCCGAACAGCGCCAGCAGGACGAGGTTGGCGTCGATCGCTGCCGAGAATACCGCGAACTTCGCCCAGAAGCCGAACAGAGGCGGAATGCCCGCCAGCGAGAACATGAAGATCGCCAGCGCCGCCGCCAGCCAGCCGTTGGTGCGCGAAAGGCCGGCGAGCGAGTCGATGCTTTCGATCTGCCCGCCCTCGGCATCACGCATCTGCAAGACGCAGAGGAAAGAGCCCAGTGTCATGACGATGTAGATCGCCATATAGGTCAGCACCGAGGCCGCACCCTCGGGCGTGCCTGTCGCCAGTCCGATCAGCGCGAAGCCGATGTTGTTGATCGACGAATAGGCGAGCAGCCGCTTGATGTTGGTCTGGCCGATGGCGCCCGCCGCGCCCAGCACGATGCTGGCGAGGGCCGCAAAGATCACGATCTGCTGCCACGCATCGGTCGCCGAGCCCATGGCCGACATGGCAATGCGCACGAACATGGCGATGGCGGCGACTTTTTGCGCGGTAGCGAACAGCGTCGTCACCGGCGTCGGCGCGCCTTCGTAAACGTCGGGCGTCCACATGTGGAACGGGACAGCTGCGATCTTGAAGGCGATTCCCGCAAACACGAAGACCAGCCCGAACAATTGCCCGGTCGTCAGCCCGCTGTCGAACGCGCGCGCGATGCCCGCGTAGCCGGTAGTGCCGGTGAACCCATAGGTCAGCGACGCGCCGTAGAGCAGGATGCCCGAGGCAAGCGCGCCCAGTACGAAATACTTCAGCCCTGCTTCCGCCGAACGCTGGTCCCGCCGCATGAAGCTGGCGAGGACATAGCTAGCCAGCGACTGGAGCTCGAGGCCGATATAGAGCGTGATGAGGTCGGTTGCCGATACCATCATGCCCGCGCCCGCCGTCGCAAGCAGGATCAACACCGGATATTCGGGCTTCAGCTTTTCCACCGCAAAGAAGCGCGGCGCGATGAGGATGCAGACGCCGGTCGCGAGAAAAATCAGCACCTTGGCAAAGGCCGAAAAAGCGTCAGCGCGATAAAGGCCGCCAAACGCCTCGCCATAGCCGGTGATCGGCATCGCCGCGGCGAAGCCGGCCGCCGTCAGCAGGGCAACTGCCACGATCGAAATCAGCGAGGTAGACTTTTCGTCACCCCAGGCCGCGACGAGCATAAGCACGATGGCGCCAAGGCTGAGGATCAGCTCGGGCAGCGTGAAGAGCAGGTTGGCGCCCATCAGTGCGCTCCCTCGGCATGCGCTTCGACGGCCGGCGCCACGCCCATCGCCAGCTTCGCGTCCCCGCCCGGGTTCGCACGCTCGATACGCGCGAGCAGCGCACCGACATCGCCGCGCATCGGCTTCAGGAAGCTTTCGGGGTAGACGCCCATCCAGAACACCACCGCCACGAGCGGCGCGAGCAGGGCAATCTCGCGCATCGACAGGTCGGGCATGGCCTTCACATCATCCTTGTCGAGCTTGCCGAAGATCACGCGGCGATAGAGGTAAAGCATATAGGCGGCGCCGAGGATGATGCCGGTTGTCATGACGAAGGCGACCCAGCTATTTGCCTGATACGATCCCGCGAGTGACAGGAACTCGCCGATGAAGCCGCTGGTACCTGGCAGGCCGACCGAAGCCATCGTGAACACCATGAAGAACAGCGCATAGCGGGGCATCGATTCCGCAAGGCCGCCGTAGCGCGCGATCTCGCGGGTATGCAGCCGGTCGTAGATTACGCCGACGCAAAGGAACAACGCGCCGGAAACGAGGCCGTGGCTGAGCATGACAAGCATCGCGCCTTCGATCCCCTGCCGGTTGAACGCCATCAGGCCGATCGTGACAAAGGCCATGTGCGCGACCGAGGAATAGGCGATCAGCTTCTTCATGTCGGACTGCACGAGCGCGACGAGCGAGGTATAGACGATCGCTACCATCGACAGGCCCATGACCAGCCAGAACCACGTCGCCGTGCCTTCGGGGAACATCGGCAACAGGAAGCGGATGAAGCCGTATCCGCCCATCTTGAGAAGAACGCCCGCGAGGATCACCGATCCTGCCGTGGGCGCTTGGACATGCGCGTCGGGCAGCCAGGTGTGGACCGGCCACATCGGCATCTTGACCGCGAACGAAGCGAAGAAGGCAAGCCACAGCCACTTTTGCGCCTCGGGCGTGAAATCATACTGCATCAGCACGGGGATCTCGGTGGTGCCCGCCTCATGCACCATCCACAGCATGGCGACGAGCATCACGACCGAACCGAGCAGCGTGTAGAGGAAGAACTTGTACGCCGCGTAGATGCGGTTCGCGCCGCCCCAGATGCCGATGATGAGGTACATCGGGATCAGGCCGGCTTCGAAGAAGATGTAGAACAGGAAGATGTCCTGCGCCGCGAACACGCCGATCATCAGTGCCTCCATCAGGAGGAACGCCGCCATATATTCGCCGACCCGCGTCGTGATCGATTCCCATGAGGCGCCGATACAGATCGGCATCAGGAACACGCTGAGCATGATGAGCATCAGCGCTATACCATCGATGCCCATTGCCCAGGCAAAGCGGCCGAACACCGGCGAATATTCGGTGAACTGCCACTGCGCCCCGCCCGGCGTGTAGTTCGCCCACAGCATGCATCCGAAGCCGAACAGCACGAATGTCGTCAGCAGCGCCGTCCAGCGCGCCGTGTTGGCGGGGACGAACAGGCACGCCACTGCGGCGAACAGCGGCAGGAAGATCATGACCGAGAGAATGGGAAAGCTCACCGTGTCATCACCCAGGTTGCCGCCGCGGCCAGCCCAAGCAGCATCACCAGCGCATATGTGTAGAGATAGCCCGACTGGAACCTGACGGCCGCGCGGCTGCCCATTGCAACGATCGCGGCCGCACCATTCGGTCCGAAGCGGTCGATCGTGCCCTCGTCACCGCCGTGCCAGAACAGCCGGCCGAAAGCGAAAGCGGGCTTCACGAAGACGCGATCATAGAGCTCGTCGAAATACCATTTGTTGAGCAGGAAGCGGTAGAGTCCGCCCGCACTCGCCACGACCTTGCCGGGCAGCTCGGGCGCCTTGATATACGCCAGCCAGGCGATGGCGAGGCCGAGCAGCATCACGATTGTCGCCGACAGCTTCACCAGCTCGGGCACCTCGTGCATCGCGTGCATCAGATGCTCGTTGAAGGCGACGCTGCCGTTCCAATAGGCCATGCCCTCTTCGGGATCGATGAACATGCCGTGGAAGGCAAAGCCCGCGAGCACCGCGCCGACGGTCAGCAGCACCAGCGGAATCAGCATCGATGTCGGGCTTTCGTGCGGGTGATAGCCCGCCGTGCCTTCGGGGTGGGCGACCGGATGATGCGCGCTGTCGCCATGCTCGTCGGACGGATGATCATGGCCGTGGCCGTGCGCGTCGTGCACCGCGTGCTGGATGTGCTCGCTGGCTGCCCAGCGGGGCTTGCCCCAGAAAGTCAGGAACATCAGCCGCCACGAATAGAAGCTGGTCAGCAGCGCGGCGAACACGGCGACGGCGAACGCGACATAGCCGTGCTGCGTCCCGCTGGCATACGTCGCCTCGATGATCGCGTCCTTCGAATAGAAGCCCGCAAAGCCGAAGATACCTGCAATGCCAACGCCGGTGATCGCCAGCGTGCCCGCCATCATCGCCCAGAAGGTTATCGGGATATGCTTCCTGAGGCCCCCGTAAAAGCGCATGTCCTGTTCATGATGCATCGCGTGGATCACCGACCCGGCACCCAGAAATAGCAACGCCTTGAAGAAAGCATGGGTAAACAGGTGGAACATCGCCCCGCCGAATGATCCGACACCGGCGGCAAAGAACATATAGCCCAGCTGGCTGCACGTCGAATAGGCGATGACGCGCTTGATATCGGTCTGCGTCGTGCCGACGGTCGCGGCGAACAGGGCCGTCGCAGCACCGACATAAGTGACGACCGTCATCGCGGTCGGGCTGACGACGAACATCGGCGACAGGCGGCAGACCATGAACACGCCGGCGGTCACCATCGTCGCGGCATGGATGAGCGCGGACACAGGCGTCGGCCCTTCCATCGCGTCGGGTAGCCAGGTGTGCAGGCCGAGCTGCGCCGACTTGCCCATCGCGCCGACGAACAGCAGCAGGGTGAGCAGCGTCATCGTGTCGACGCGCATGCCGAGGAAGCCGATGGTCGAACCCGCCATGCCGGGTGCCGCCGCGAGGATCGCCGGGATCGACACGGTGCCGAATACGAGGAATGTTCCAAAGATGCCGAGCGAGAAGCCAAAATCACCGACCCGATTGACGACAAACGCCTTGATCGCGGCCGCGTTCGCGCTGGGTTTGTGGTACCAGAAGCCGATCAGCAGGTAGGATGCGAGGCCCACGCCTTCCCAGCCGAAGAACATCTGGACGAGGTTGTCGGCGGTCACCAGCATCAGCATCGCGAAGGTGAACAGCGAAAGGTACGCGAAGAAGCGCGGCTGGCTGGGATCCTCAGCCATATAGCCCCAACTGTAGAGGTGGACGAGCGCCGACACGCTGGTGATGACGACGAGCATCACAGCGGTCAGGCTGTCGATCCGCAGCGACCAGTCGACGACCATGTCGCCCGAGTGGATCCAGTCGACGACCGGCACGACCTGCGTCGCGTCCATGCCGGAAATGAACGCCGCGAAGGTCATCCACGCGATCGCGCACGAAACGAAGAGCGACACCGTCGTCACCAGCTTCGCAGCCGAATTGCCCAGCACATGCCGCCCCAGCCCCGCGACGAGCGCAGCCAGAAGCGGCAGGAAAACCATCGTCTTGATTGCAAGCATCAGCCGCGCATCCGGTTGACGTCGTCGACCGCGATCGTTGCGCGGCCACGGAAGAAGATAACGAGGATCGCGAGCCCGATCGCGGCCTCGCCCGCCGCGACGGTCAGCACGAACATCGCGAACACCTGCCCGACGAGGTCGCCGAGATACACGCTGAACGCAACGAGATTGATGTTCACGCTCAGCAGGATGAGCTCGATCGCCATAAGGATGACGATGATGTTCTTGCGGTTGATGAAGATGCCCAGCACGCCGAGCACGAACAGGATCGCGCTGACGGTGATATAGTGGTGCAGCCCGATCATATCCGCCAGCCCTGAGCTTGTCGAAGGGTCACAATTCCACTCCTGCGCCGACTTCGACGTCCTTCACGATCCGGACCGCGTCCTGCGGGCGGCGCTGAACCTGGCGGCTGATGTTCTGCGCCTTTACCCCGCCGCGGGCACGGTGGGTCAGCACGATGGCGCCGATCATCGCGACGAGCAGGACCAGGCCTGCGCCCTCGAAGACATAAACATATTTGGTGTAGATCAGGGCGCCCAGCGCCTCGATGTTCGGCATGGCCTGCGGCGTCACGCCCGTCCGGTTCGCGAGCGCGATCGGGCCCGCTTTCCAGGCCGCCGTTGCGAATAGCGTCTCGGCGATCAGGACGGCGGCAACCAGCAGCCCGAATGGCAGGTATTTCGTGAACCCCTGCCGCGCCTCGGCGAAATCGATGTTCAGCATCATGACGACGAACAGGAACAACACTGCGACCGCGCCGACATAGACGATGACGAGCAGCATCGCGATGAACTCTGCACCCAGAATAAGCATGAGGCCCGCCGCATTGAAGAACGCGAGGATCAGCCACAAAACCGAATGCACGGGGTTGCGCGCCGTGATCGTCAGCACCGCCGACAAAACCACAACACTTGCAAAAAGGTAGAAGGCGAGGACCTGAATCACGCTGCGCGGCCCCTAGCGATACGGGGCATCGGCGGCAAGGTTCGCGGCGATGGTCCGCTCCCACCGGTCGCCGTTGTCGAGCAGCTTCGACTTGTCGGAGATCAGCTCCTCGCGCGTTTCGGTCGCGAATTCGAAATTCGGCCCCTCAACGATGGCATCGACGGGGCACGCCTCCTGGCACAACCCGCAATAAATGCACTTGGTCATGTCGATGTCGTAGCGTGTCGTGCGGCGGCTGCCGTCCTCGCGCGGCTCGGCCTCGATGGTAATCGCAAGCGCCGGACACACCGCCTCGCACAGTTTGCACGCGATGCAGCGCTCTTCGCCGTTCGGGTAACGACGCAGCGCGTGCTCACCCCGGAACCGCGGCGAAATCGGGTTCTTCTCATAGGGATAGTTGATCGTCGCCTTTGGCTTGAAGAAATACTTCAAGGTCAGCGCATGCGCCTTGACGAACTCCCACAGCGTGAAAGTCTTGATGAGGTGGGCAATGCTGCTCATCGCTGAAGTTCCTGTCTGCCGGCTGCCCGCACGATTGCGTTGAACTGATCTTTGCACATTGTGACGTTGCTCGTCCGCGCCAGCTTAGGCGTATCAATCGTCATGGTCGCCGAGATGCGGTCAGGCGCCGCGCACCCATCAAATCTCGTCAGCATCAAATACCCCGAGATCAGCACGACCCAGATCAGCGACAGCGGCAGGAAGATCTTCCAGCCCAGCCGCATCAGCTGGTCGTAGCGATAGCGCGGCACGGTCGCCTTCACCCAGCTGAAGATGAAGAAGAAAACAAGGATCTTGAGGAAAAGCCAAAGGATGCCCGGCACGACATAGAGGGGCGCCCAGTCGACCGGCGGCAGATACCCGCCCCAGAACAGGATCGAGTTGAGCGCCGCCATCAGGATGACGTTGGCATATTCGCCCAGCCAGAACAGCGCGAAAGCCATCGACGAATATTCGGTCTGGTAGCCCGCGACGAGTTCGCTCTCCGCCTCGGTCAGGTCGAACGGCGCGCGCGCGGTTTCCGCCAGCGAACTGATGAAGAACACGACCGCCATCGGGAAGAACAGCGGGTTGAAGCCGAAGCCGTTGGTGATCCACAAATGGTGCCGCTGCGCCTCGACTATGGCCGACAGGTTGAAGCTGCCGGCCCAGAGCACGACCGAGATCAGGACGAAGCCGATACTGACTTCGTAGCTCACCATCTGCGCCGCCGCGCGGAGCGCCGAGTAGAACGGATATTTCGAGTTCGACGACCAGCCCGCCATCATC
>JANMJZ010000331.1:0-2830 GCA_031371635.1 Sphingomonadales bacterium
CTTGCGCGCGGCGGGGGACAGGAACGGCACCGGTCCGGTGATGGCCGGTTTTTCGACTTCGGACTGGTTGAGCGTGACGTTGGCGTTGATCCCGAAACCGCCCATCCAGTCGGGCAGGCCGAGCTTGCCGGTGTAAGGCTCCAGCTGCACCTGTGCCGCTGCTTCCAGCCCGTAGAGATAGCCGGAGCCGCCGTTGACGATGCCGCTGTAGATATATCCCGAACGGTCGGTGCTGCCCGTGTTCAGCGCGTCGGAGCCGAAGGTCCGCCGCGAGTTGAACAGTACGTCCTCGACGCGCTTGTAATAAGCACCGAGCATAAAATATCCCTGCGGCTGCACATACCATTCCAGATAGGCATCGACGCCATAGGCGCGCTCCGGTTTCACCGCCGGATTGCCGCCAGAGATCGTGAGGTTGGCGTCATTGACGACGACATTGGGGCGCAGTTGGTCATAGTCGGCGCGCGCTGCACCGCTCGTGAAGCCGATGCGCAGCTTTTTCGTATCGTCGATGTTGTAGTTGAAGTGCAGGCTGGGAAAGAACAGCGTCGAACTACTGCTCGCGGTAATCAGGCCCGTCGTCGCGCCGACCGTGCCGATTGCCTGGCCCGTGTTCTTGACCCGCTCGACGCGCACGCCGCCGACGACGCTGCCCCAGTCGAACTTGGCCGTGCCCATCACATAACCGGCGAGAATTTCCTCGGTCACCTTGTAGTTGTTGGCGTCGACCGATGTCGGGCTCCGCAGAGTTCGCGCTTTGGCCGAATTCGCGCGCATGGCGGATTCGCTGTAGTAGCGGAAGGTATAGCCAAGCGGGATCGCGCCCTTGTACGTGCCCGGATCTTCGGCATTGCTCAGATAGCTGGTGTTGATCCCGGCGCTCGCCAGAAGGGCGGGGGTGTCGAGCAAGATCTGGCGCTCGTCCGCCGTCTTTGTCCGCTTGTCGTACTGCATGCCCACCCGGAATGTCGTGTCGCCGCCGAAAAGATCGGTGCCCTTCGACAGGTCGAGCCTGCCGGTATAAGCCTCGGTCGTATCGATCGCGTCGAGCGTGCGGATTGACGTCATCGGTTTGGTAAAGCTGTCAATATCGGTCACCCTTGGACCGGCAGAGAACACCGTGCCGGTCTGTACCGTCGTGAACAGCTGGTAGAAGTTGAAGCCCGGGTTGGTCATGTCGTAGCGGACCGTCGGGCGCAGGGTGCGGGTCGACGGGCTGTCGTAGCGCGCCTCGCCCACGACAGAGCGATCGTCGACTGAGCGGGTATAGTTGCCCTGCCACTTCAACTGCCAGTCCTCGCCGAACTTGTGGTCGCCGGCGAGCGTGCTCGTCCAGATCGACTGCTTGAACGCGCGAAGCGTCGAGCGCTGGTTGATATCGATGCCATAAATCGTGCCCAGGAACGGCGTGTTGCCGCCGGTGCAAATGTCTGCATAGCCCGATGTCGTGATCGGCGCCGCGACGGCAGGGCATGCCGCCGTCTGCACGCCGAGCGCGCTCTGCTGGTCGTCGAGGTCAACGATGTAGTTGTCGCGCAGCTCGTCGTCGGTGAAGATCGTGTAAAGCGACCGCAACGAAATGGTATTGTCGGCATCGGGCTTCCAGTCGAAGCGGCTCGACAGCGACCAGTTGCGCCGTGACAGGCGATACAGCTTGTTCTCGGTCTCGCGCGCCCAATAGCGCCCTTCGAAGCCGGGGCGCTGGTCCTGTCGCACGTTGCTGCTGTTCAGCGGCACTTCCCAGTCGGTCTCGAAATTGTCGGTGAGCATGTTGCGCTCGTAATAGGACCCGCTGATCAAAACGCCGATCTCGCCGACGCCCGTATCAAACGTGTTCGACAGGACGAGCGATCCTTCCCACTCGCCACGCTTGCCGAGTTCGGCATAGCCTCCGCCCAGCTTGGCGCCGAGATGGAACCCGCGATAATCGAACGCCGAGCGCGTGACGATATTGACATTGCCCGCGATGGTCTCCCCCGGCATGTCGGGTGTCACCGCCTTGGCGACGATGATCTGCGAGGCGATCGCCGAAGGAATCGAATCATAACGGCTGTCGCGCCCTTCGGGGCTGACCACGTTGATTCCGTCGAACGACAGCGTCGTCCAGGTCTTCGGCGCGCCGCGCAGGTTGATATAGCGCGCCTGGCCCTGGTCGCGCTCGACGCTGACACCCGGCAGGCGGCTCGCAGCCTGCGCGATGTTCTGGTCGGGCAGGCGGCCGACCGCGTCGGCGGCGGCGACCGTGATCAGCGTGTCCGAGTTGCGTTGGATGAGCAGCGCGGCCTTTTCCGATTCTGCGATCGGGCGCGAACCGACGACGACGATCTCGTCTTCGGCGTCCGTGGCAGCCGGAGTCTGTGCAGAAGCGGCGCCTGGCAGACAGACGCACATGGCACTGCCCGCGATCAGCAAGGCGCGCAGGGAATGGGCGGCCGCGCGCGGCCGCTCGTTTAAGTTGGTGGTCATAATGTCCCCTATTGATGACTGCCGGCGCCGTCCCTGGCAGCGCCTGCATGATTTCGCCGCTAGGGGCTCAACATTACAGGAAATGGTCGAATCGAAGTCGTAACGATTACGTTTCGGCGGCAAAACCATGACTCAGATGTAAGCCATGTCGGCAACTCCGATCGGCGGCCAGAAAAGTTGACCACGACCCCTGCTCCCCATTCTCGCAGGCTTAGCGTCGCTCCGCTTATCCGAACAAAAAAAGGGGCCGCCTTTCGGCGACCCCTTTCGTTCGGCCCTCTCCAGAACCTGTAGCTTTTAATCTTCGCGGGTCAGGAACGCCGGCGCGAACTCGGGCGCCGGGCCGTCGTCGTTGCTGTCCTTG
>JANMJZ010000352.1:0-6396 GCA_031371635.1 Sphingomonadales bacterium
GACCGGCACGCCGAGTGATTTCAGCTTCCCGAAATCCACGTCGGGCGCGATCACCGGTGTTGCACCGACGCGGCGCGTGGCGATGTCGTAGACGGCAAACCCGTAACGTACATAGATGACTTCATCGCCGGGACCCGCATAGGCCCCTGCGATCAGATGCAGGATCTCGTCGGACCCGGTGCCGTAGATGATCCGCGACGGATCGAGATCGTGATGGCTGGCGATTGCCGTCCGCAAGCCATGCGCGCTGGCGTCGGGATACCGCGACAGGTCGGTCCCGTGCGCCGCGAATGCGGCCGCTGCCTCATGCGAGGCCCCAAGCGGATTTTCGTTCGACGAAAGCTTGACGACCTTGGCGTCGCCCAACGCGGCGGATCGACCGGGGACATAGGGTGCAATGTCCATGATCCAGGACTTGGGAAGCGGGTACGACATCACCCTGCCATAGGCCCGGTGGCGCGCCTCGTGCAACAATGTTGCACCATCACCTCGACGCCACCGGGCGAAATAAAGGTCGGCACAAAAAAAGGGCCGGTCTTTCGACCGGCCCCGATTTTATGTTCCAACCCTTGCGGATCGGAAGTGGCTTACATGCCAGCGCCAGCGCCGTACATGATTTCCACGCGACGGTTCTGCAGTTCGCGAACGCCGTCAGCGGTCTGAACGCGCAGATTGGTTTCGCCGAGCGCCTTGGTCGTGATGACCCCGCCAGCAATACCCTTCGACTGCATGTACGAGCTTACGCCGTCTGCACGACGCTGCGAAAGGCCGAGGTTGTACTTCGGTGTACCCGACGTGTCAGTGTACCCGCGAAGCTCGACCTGCGCCGAACCACAGTTCGCGTAGTTGGCAACCGCGCCGTCGAGAATGCTCGCAGCTTCTGGCGTGATGTCCGACTTGTCCCATTCGAAGAACACGATGAACGGACCAGGTGTGCAAACCGGCGGCGGTGGCGGCGGCGGCGTCTCAACCGGCGGCGGTGGCGGCGGCGGCGGAGGCGGCGGAGGCGGCGGTGCAGCCGGCTCGCCGAAGTTGTAGATCAGGCTGCCGAGCAGCGAGTGCGAGCGATAGCGCGAACGGTTCGCACGACCCAGAGCATCGATCGTGTCCACGCCATCGGTGTTGAAGAAACGATACTTCAAGCCAACGTCGACATGATCGCTGAGCGGCGCACGAACGCCAGCTATTGCCTGATAGGCAAAGCCCGTGTCCGAATCGTTCATGAACGAGCCGCCCGGGTTGATCGACCAGTTGGAATACTTGACGCGAGCCACGCCCACGCCGCCGCCAACGAAGCCGCTGAGACCGGTGTCGTCACCGAAGTCGAGCAGACCGTTCATCATGAAGCTGAGAACCGAAGTCTTGCCCGACATTGCGCCCGTTCCGGCAGCAGCGTTAGCAAAACCTGGCGCGCGGTAGGTCACCAGCGAGCTGGTGTACGCCTCGTTGCGCGCTTCCTTGTAACCGACTTCGGCTTCAAGTCGGAACGCACCGAAGTCGTAGCCGATGATTCCATCGACGTCGTAGCCGTTCTTCAGATCGGCCTTGGCAGCGCTCTTGTTGGCACCGATGTCGAAGCTGATATCTTCGACGATTGAGGCGCCACCTTCGACGCCGATGTACCAAGCTTTGTCGCGAGCGAGCGCTGGGCCCGCAATCGCAGTGGAGGCAAGCGCCATGGCAATGGCAAGCTTCCGCATAAAATTCCCCTTTCCGTTTGTCACGATGGACAGCGTTGAATGCCCTAGCCAAAGCCTAAGTCCGGCGCAAGCATCGAAATCGGCAGTTAGTTGCCGAAATGTCGCACTTGCCGCACTAATGCCGACTGGAACGGGGGGCGAAACCTTTCACGTCCCCAAAGGTTCCGGTTGCAAGGCATAATCGTTACTTTGCGATCAGCCCATGGGCCTCCATTGCTGAAATCATTACAGAAATTACTTTCCTAGCCTGTACGTCCACAACGCTGCCGCCGAGTGGACTCGCAATCGGCGCCCCGCGCAGACCGACAAGCTGCAGACCATCGAGCACGAGCGCCGTACCGGTGACGACCCCATTGGCCCACGCCCCCAAGTCAAACCGCCACCACGTCGCGCTGGCAAGACTCCATACGCTCATGCCGTCGAAGGGCGAAACGAACCTCCAGCCGCCTGTGGTCCAAATCGCGAGCGCGCCGGCGCGCCCCGTCCATGCTCCGGCCGGGGTCGGACCGACGATCCAGCCTTGTCCGGGCGTCGGGGCCTCCGGCACCTTAGCTGGTGCGACGGCGACAACGACGGGTTGGACCAGAGAATCGAGCAGGGCCAGCGCTTCGTTGTGGGTCACTTCCTTTTGGGCCTGCGCCGCGGCAAGCAGGGGCAGTGCCAGCCGGTCCGTAGTCAGCGTCATCTCGATATTCTCCTCAGCTCAGATTGATCGTCACGACCAGGGGCGGCGACAGGCCGCCGTCGCCCGATTGCCGCACGTCGAAGGCCACGTTGGACAATCCCATCGCCCTGTGTCGCGCGCGCAGCGCAGCGCTGTAGGTAAAAGTCGGTTCCGCAACGGCCGCGCTGCCCTCGAACCAGCTGACTCGATAAGCTTCGCGCTCTTCGCCTAGCGATGCATCGGCGCCGTCGCGCCACGCCCAACCCTGGCGGCTGCGACGGGCCCAGCCCAGGCGCACGTCTCCCGACGACAAGACCTCTGCCACAGGGTGCACGGGCGTCAGCGGCAGAGCGGCTCGTCCTGCGGTTGGACATATTGCCTGCGGCCACGGGTCGGCATCGCCCAGCCCCGATGCCATGACCCTGACGCCCGACACTGCCTGCGCCGAAGGCAACACGAACGACGTCGCCTCTTCGACGAGGACAAAAGGCGTACCAGCCGGATGAGGCTCAACCCCGTCCTCTGTTCCCCGCCTCCCACGCCACAGGTGTGAAAGCCTCCAGCGCCCGGGCGCCATAGGCGTCGCGCGGCCGAACTGCAGCATTTCGCGGCCGATCATCGCCCGGTTGGCACCACCCAGAAGGGCCGTGGTGTCTGCATCCCGAAGGGTCATCCCCGCGTTCAGCAACATGACCTCGACGCTGTTGGCGGCATCGATCAGCGCGGTGGCCCCTACGGGCAGCATGCTCGTCGTGACGCCCATTGTTGCAGGCAATGCGGTCGTCCCAAGGGGAATATAACTTGCTCCCTCGTCGATACTTGCCAGCAAGGAAGCACGCCGCCAGCCGCGCGACACGCCCGCCGCAAAGACGGCGGTCGCTGCTTTCGAAGTACCGTCATCGCTCAACGCCGGCAGATCGACCACGACCACCGATGTGGGCCCGTGCACGTCGTCACTTTGCCCCCCGTTCCGTCCCGGCGCTGCCCCCGCGCCATCAGTGGCGCCTCCGATGTTCCGCACGAGATCGAGTTGCACCGCCATCTGCTCGAACCGCACTTCGGCCACGCGCCAGTCTTCCCCGTCTACGGTCACCGCATCTCCGGGACGCGCAGTCATCCCGCGCCAGGGCAGCGTAATCGTCGCGCGGCGACGTTCGGCATTGCGCACGGCAAGCGCCTGTTGAGCGATGGCGCTGGCCGTACCCGCTGCCAGCGTGGCCGGCAGGTCGATGCGTTCGTCGCGCAGCCCGCGTCCTTCGCGTCGGGCGCGCTGCAGGCCCGCCTGATAGTCCCGAGCCGGATCGAGATAGGCGATCGTGATCGCGGCGGGCGTCGTGTCGAGCGGCGCGATCTCGTGCGCGATTGTCGCAACGCGGGTTCCTGTTGTGCCCGCCCCCAAATCGAGCGCATCGACGCTCGGACCCGCGATTGGCGCAAAGCGCACATGCGCGCCGCTGCCCTCGTCGCGACAGATCATCGGAAACGCCGCCTGCAGCGCCCCTGCGACGGCTCGGGCGCTGCCGCCGGTTGCGGCAAAGCCCGTGAGCCCCGGCCCGCCTTCAGCCGTCACGCCCGACAGGGCGGCAATCAAGCCCCCCAGGGCAACCGGCCCCTCATCCGCGACGACCTCGAACGACAGGGACGGAATGCGATTTCCATAGTCGCCGAGCTGCAGCGCTTCGAAGACCGCATAGGCCGACCCGCGCCAGGCAGGGGCATCCGCGCCCTCGGCCGAGGCGATAAGCGGATCGACGCCCTGGTCAGGATCGCCGTCGTGCACCCGAAGCGCGCCGAGTTCGACCTTCAGATCGCCCGCCGCCCCTCTCAGCAGCTTGCCGTCCGCCCAGATCCGTTCGACCCGCACGATCTGTCGCGCCGACAGCAGCACCGCGAAGGACGCGCTGTAACTATAGGTTTCGCTTGCCGCGCGCCCCTTGCCGTTGCCCTGTGTCTTCTTCGCCTCGATCAGGTCGGTGGCCCAGATCACGGTCCCCGCCACCCGCACGCGCCCGAACAGCTGCGGCACCTGCGCGCCATACGTCGAAGTCTGCACCGCAAGATCGGTCATCCCCGCGAAACGGCTAGTCGTCTCCATCGCGTGCCTCGATCAGCCGAGCCGCGTCAAAGCGTGCCAGGACGCGCGCCTGCGCCTCGGCGAGCGCCTCGGGAGACGGACCGACACTGTCGATCGTCCTGCCGACGGCACGGTGATGGGCGAGCAGCTTGATCGCAAGACCATCGGGGTAATGCTGGATTTTTCCCACCATTTCGCCGCCATAGAAGACCGGGCGCTCATGTCCGTTTATCGATCGGTCCAGCAACGTCAGCTCGAGCTGCTGATAAGCCTCGGTCAGCGCCGCTTTCCATTGAGCGCGAAACTCGGGTTCGCGTTTGCGTAGCTGATAGGCCCCGGCCGGCACCATATCGACCGCACGGCACGCCTCGAGCACATTTGCCGTTGCGGCCAGCATGTCGAGAAAGGCTTCACGCTTCGCGTGGTCCCAGCACCCCGGCGTCTTTCGCCGTATCTGGGGCCCGCCCTTGTCGGCGCCGATAACCATTCCCTCTGGCAGCACTGTCTTGCCGCCACCAGCCGACCTTCGGCGCTTGATCTCGAAAGGAGCGGTCGCAGCAACTTCCTTCGGAAAAGGAAGGTAGCGCCCGAATGCGTCGCGTGGACGGTTGCCACCGTGTCTGACCATGCCGATTTCTCCCTGAAGCGGGACACAAAAAAGGGCCGGACAGCGCCCCTTCCGCAGAAGGGGGCGCCCCGGCCCCGTTTCGGTAATCCCAATATCTGTATGACTAGCCAAACAGCGTGACGCTGTCAAGCATAAAGTTCCAGATGGGTTATTATAGCTCTTTCACGATGAGCAGGTTTATAGCCTCAGAACCCCATCATAGCCTTGTCGGCGGCAATCAGGTTCGCAAAACTCGGCCGCGCCAGAATGCGCGCGACATAGGCCGCGGCCCGGGGATATATGGCCGGATCGATCGTCAGCCCGGCATAGCTGCCGTTGACCAGCGGGCAACACACAGCGATGTCGGCCAGCGAGAACGCGTCACCCGCAAGGAACCCCGCGTCGCCCGGCGCAACTTTCTCCAGATAGGCGAACACCGGCGGCACGGCTTCGGCTTCGGCCTTGGCCGCTGCCGCTTCGTCGACCGGCATCTTGAGCCGCGGCGCCAGCGCCCGGTTCCAGAAGATCGGGCCGACCGCGGGCATCACGATCGTGTCGGCATATTCGTCGAACCATACCGCCTTGCCACGCGCCTTAGGATCGGCGGGGATCAGCGGCGTCTCCGGGTGCGCTGCATCGATATAGTGAACGATCGCACTCGAATCACACAAGGAATAGTCGCCGTCCTCGAACGCCGGGATCTTGCCGAACGGGCTGATCGCCATGAACTCGTCGGACTTGGGGCCGAGGCCGGTCGGCTTGTTCTCGAAGGTCAGACCCTTTTCCGCCGCGAAAACAAGGACTTTGCGGACGAAAGGCGAAATGCTGCTGCCGTGAACGATCATGCTGGACGCTCCCTTGTTGATGTTAGGCCGCCGCCTAGCGCACCCCCGACTAGGTTTCAAGTCGCAACTTAAATACCTACGCCGTAATGTGCTTTCCCTTTCCCCTCCCTCCTCGCGGGGGAGGGTGCCCCACAGGGCGGTAGAGGGGCCGGGCGCGTCCGCGCCCGAAAAAGCCAACCGCCCGCCGCAGTTGCTGCCGACCCCTCACCCTGTGCCGACGCGCCAACCTCTCCCGCAATGGGAGAAGCATCCTCTCACCCCGCGCCTGTCGCCACGAACCACAGGAACACGATCGACGCCGCGATCATCACCGCCGTCGCTGCCCAGCCGAAACCCAGCTGCCAGCGCGACACCGTCAGCCGCCCCATGGCGCGCGGGTTCGCGACGATCAGCATCATCATGACCATTACTGGCCCGGCCAGCGCGCCATTGACAACCGCCGCCCAGTAGAGCGCCCGCGCCGGATCGATGCCGACCCCGTTAAGCGATGCGCCGGCCAGCGTCGT
>JANMJZ010000013.1:0-1958 GCA_031371635.1 Sphingomonadales bacterium
CCGCGACGCTGCGGGAGGCTGACGGACCAGCGAATTTTCCTTCCAACGATCAGTCTGCCATGATAGACTAAAGTATATACTAAGGAGTTCTCATCATGGGCCAAACCGCAAGGCTATTCCAGAACGGCAAAAGCCAGGCCGTGCGCCTGCCGCTCAGCTATCGCTTCGAGGGCAGCGAGGTGAACATCCGGCGCGACGAGCAGACCGGCGATGTCATCCTGTCGCGCAAGCCGGAGAGCCTTTCAGAGTTTTTCGCGTTTGCGCAAAAACTAAAGGCTGACATTCCCGACGACTTTCTGGCGGACGATGAGCGCCGGACATTGCCGCAGGATCGCGATCCTTTCGATGGCTGGCCGAACGACGGAACCGACGCGGCGTGACGACACGCTATTTGCTCGACACCAATGCCGCCAGCGCGATCCTGCGGCAGCGGGAGCCGGTTTGTGCGCGCGCCGCATCGGTCCCGCTATCGTCGCTGGCGATTTCATCGGTGACGGCCGGCGAGATGCACTATGGTCTGGCGAAGCGCCCGCAAGCCACGACGCTTGCCCGGCTCGTCCATGAGTTCCTGCGCTATACGGACATTCTCCCGTGGACCGACGCCATCGCGCCGCATTACGGAACGCTGCGCGCCGCACTTGAAGGCTCGGGGGGCAAGGGAGGCATCACCGTCGCCCCGCTCGATCTGATGATCGCCGGCCATGCGCTGGCGATCGACGCCACGCTCGTCAGCGGCGATCAGGCACTTTCGATGATCGGCATCGTGAAATTAGAGGACTGGAGCGTCTGACGGCATTGGAAGTTGGGGACACCCTACTGGGTGTCCCCGTGATACCTAATGCGGAAGATGCCGAAAGGTGACGGTAATCACAGATTGAAAGAAGTGTCACGGATACCGAGAATGGACATTTAGGGAACGTAGGAGCACAGTCGGTCACGGATATTGCCTATTCCAGACGGAGCGTCGATGAAATCTGCGCAGCTTTCGGGACTTTCTAAAAGCACTGCTGAATTCGCGGAGTGTTGGGCGAGGCTGATGCGCTGGACCGAATTGCATTTTCCCGAACTCCACATCTCTCTCAATCCACCCGCGAGCGACGCCGAGATCGACGCGGCACAAATCGCCTGCAAGGCGGTCTTCCCTGACGATCTCCGCCAACTGTACCAACGAGCAAATGGCGAAGCGCACGATCACGGTCTCTTCTTCGGCCTGCCATTCCTGACGCTTGAAAGACTGGTCGAAGAATGGACCGGTTGGCACGACGTTGCGGGGAACTTCCCCGAACTGAACGACAATGCAGACAGCTTTTTTACATCGACCCCGCCGGGCGCGATTGTCGAAGCCTACACATGCGCGGGCTGGATTCCGATCGCGCACGATCACAGCGGCAATCACTTGGGCACCGATCTCCAGTCCGGCCCCGCTGGACGCTTGGGTCAAATCATCAATTTCGGCAGCGACGAAGACGACAAATTCGTCATCGCCCCCTCACTAGCGGCGTTCCTCGATTGGTATGCTCACCAGCTCGAAGGCGGAAACTTCGTGCTGCTTCCTTTGGCCGATCAACCCGGTGCATTCGAATTTACAATCGCCGAACCGGCCAACGAGCATTTTCTGGATGCTATTCGGGAATTGGGTAAGGGTGAAGTCGAGGACACCCTATTGGGTGTCCCCGTGATGCGTGATGCCTGATGCGTGATGCGACCGATGCGTCTTGACCCGCATCGCCTGATCCTCCGGACTTGGTCCGATAAACTTGGTTTATCGAACGAAGCGACGCAAGCGCGCACCACGATCACCCAACGCCCGAACGGCGAATGGCAAAATCATGTGCGGCACCGTGAGGATCGACAGCGTCCGGAATGTCGCGGCAAGGCTGGCATCGCCGATGTCGGGCTGTGCCCCCGATGCGAAAAGCCAGAGTGCGATCAGCCCGCCACCGATCGCGGGCAACAGC
>JANMJZ010000019.1:0-2390 GCA_031371635.1 Sphingomonadales bacterium
ACAGGAGAATAAAAGCTTCCGCGGCGATTGCGCCGCCCCCCAGAAGGAACGTGCGCGTCCACAAGCCGCGATACGCAGCCGCGAACAGCAGGCCGATGATGGCGGCCACCCATGCGCCACGCAATTGCGAGGCGATCAGTCCGGCGAACACAACGAGGGTTATCGCCCAAAACCCTGGCAGGCGAAATTGCGCTCGCAGAAAGGGCATCAAGGCGACAATTACAGCGAGGAACAACCCACCGGCCCCATAGTCCACGAACGTGCCGCCGGTCCGCAGCAATCCTGCGCGCAGCGACAGGCTTGCACTCAGCATGGGGAGCGGAACGTGCAGCGCCTGGTAATACGCTTCGAACACGACCCAGTGCCAGCGTGCCTGGAACAGGGCGGCTACGGCGCATAATGTACCGCCCAGACAAAGTCTCGTCAGTAGCCGTTCGATATCCTGACGCGTGCCGACGGCGCGGGAGATCAAAAGATAGGGCCCGCCAAATTCAAGAATGTTGATCGTCAAGCCACGCAGAACACCTGTAAAGCTGGCGTCGCGATTGTAGATGAAGATAAATGTCGCCATGATCACGGCAACGCCCAGATCGTATCGACCGAGCGTCAGCGTCTTGTTTTTTGACGTTATGACCAAACCGATCAACGCCCCCACATTCATGGCAGCCACTGCCGAGATGGCGAACAGATAAACGCCGCCCACGCCCGATTCGAGCGAGAGCAGCGGCATCAGCGGCAGCAGAAACACGTATGTCGCCGCAAGCTCCGATCTGGAGCGCGAGTTGAACCCGACGACGAAGACCAGATACGCGCAAAAAATGTAGAGATTGCCGCAAAACAGCGCCACCACGGGCGTCAGCAAAGCGAGCGCAAAGATCTTGAAAGACACGATGCCCCGGTTTTGCGGGACCAGCGCCCAGCGAAACAAGACGAGCCCAATCAGCATCAAGGCATCAATCACGAAGAGCGTCTTGAGCAGATACAGCATCGGCAACTTCCCCGGCGTAAATTCCGCCTATCTTAACGCGATCAACGCGGCGCCGACGTTATCCGGACATCGCATGCTGATCGCGCGACGGCCATACCGGCTACGGCGTTGGTGTCCAGATGCAGCCGCGCCATGCAGCTTGGCCCGCAAGGCGCACCGCTTCCGCGGCAGGGCGGTCGCTCCGGTGGAACGGCCCGCGGAAGCCAGTTGCACCCGCGGGCCAACGGATCACAGCACGAAGTCGGACGCGATCAGTGTGCCCGCATTCTTCGACAGGTTCAGCGTGAAGTCTGCTACGCCATCGCCGTTGAGGTCGCCGGACACGACCTGATAGTTGCCGACAGTCTCGACCCGCAACTCGCCCGCGCGCTTGGTAAAGCTTGCCGAACCCAGGAAGGCGAACGCGTCCCTTTTCGTCGTGGTCGGATCGGCATCGAACGCCGAAAAGTCGATCTTGTCACCCTCGCTGCGGGAGAAATCCGAGACGACGTCGGTGTTCGATGAATTGGCATCAAGATCGCCCACGCGGAATACGAAGCGGTCTGCACCTGCACCGCCGCTGAGGTTGTCTGCGCCGGCACCACCGACGAAAATGTCGTCGCCTGCACCGCCGACAAGCGCGTCGGCTCCCGCCCCGCCATAAAGCGTGTCATTGCCCTCGTCGCCGACCAGCGTGTCATCGCCGGTGCCGCCATCGAGAATATCATTGCCTGCGCCGCCATAGAGTGAGTCGTTGCCGCCTCCCCCGTTCAGCATGTTACTGGCCCCATTGCCGACGATCTTGTTGGCAAGGTCGTTACCGGTGCCATCGATCGCGGTGTTGCCGATCAGCAACAGGTTCTCGACGTTCGCCGAAACGGTGTAGGTGATCGTGCTGTAGACGGTGTCGAGACCTTCGTTGACGTTCTCGACAACGCTATCGCCTGCGTTGTCGACGAAATAAATGTCGTTGCCCGCTCCGCCGATCATACGGTCGGCACCGCTACCGCCGTCCAGGACGTCGCCGGTCACATTGCCGACCAGCGTGTCGTTACCGGCATCCCCCAGCAGTCGGTTGCTGCCGGCACCGCCCGTCATGACATTATCGAGCGCGTTGCCCAACGCCTGAAAAGAGGATTTACCGGTATAGGTTAGGTTCTCGACCTCGCCCGTAAGGAGGAACGTGGATAGGTTCGTGCGGATTTCGTCGATACCGCCGTTCTTGTCCTCGACGACGACGTCGCGGCGATCGTCCACGACGTAAATGTCGTTGCCGGCGCCACCCACCATGCGATCAACGTCTGCGCCGCCATCGAGATAATCGGCACCTGCGCCGCCGATCAGGGTGTCGTTGCCGTCGCCGCCCGACAGCTTGCTGCCGCCCGATCCGGCTGTAATGACATTGGCCGTAGCGTTGCCGGTG
>JANMJZ010000020.1:0-6969 GCA_031371635.1 Sphingomonadales bacterium
CCGGGTAGCAAACATGTGCCTATCGCAGGTCGGCAATCAGGAACGACAGTGCGACCCCCAGCATGACGAGGGCAAAGGCGCGCCGCACGATCACCGTCCGGGCTGGATCGTTCAGCCAGCCATGCGCACCGCTGCCCGCGAGCACGATGACCAGATGGATCGCCGTCGCAATGCTTACGCTCACCAGACTGAGCAGCAGCGCGCTTGCCAGGTCGAGCCGCGCCCCGCCCATGAATTGCGGCGCCACCACAAGAAAGAAGATGTAAGCCTTGGGATTCAACAGGTTGATGAGTGCCCCGGTGGCAAAGGCACGGCGCCCCGACGCATCGGGCTGCGCGATGGGGCCCGGTTTTCCAGTGCCCCGCCATGTCTCGACCGCCAGCCACACCATCATGCCCGCGCCTGCCAGCCGCAGCACGATCCACAACTGAGGGGCGGCCTGCAGCAGCGCCGCCAGACCTAGAGCGGCAAGCACGCCGTTCGCCGACAAGCCGAGCGCGACTCCCGCAACTGCGGCAAGTCCGCGCTGACGCCCCTCGGTTGCGGCAAGGCCGGCCAGCCACGCCATGTTCGGGCCGGGCGTCAGCTCGATCAGCAGGACCGCAAGGGCGAAACCGGTTAGGTCCACGCCCTAACCCCTTTGCGCGAAGGACGCGTAGGTAACGACCGCAGCGACACGGACGAGCGTGGCAGGGACGAAGGCCATGACGCGCGATAGCACAGCCGTCCTTGCCGCGCGCCTGCCTGCGCAACCTGTCAATTCGTTCATGCAACGATCTCCATAAACGACGCGTTGAGCGCTCAGTTTACACAGCAAAGGATCTATCCATGCGCCGCCTCGCTCTTCTTCTCGCCCTTGCCGGCAGCACCGCCGGCCTTGCCGTCGCTGCCCCCGCCGTGGCCCAGACCCGTGCCGACGACGCCCGCTTCGCCGCCGCGCAGGACCGCCTCGACCGCGAACTCGCTCTTTTCCGTACAGAATCAGAACGTTACCGCGCCGCCCGCGACAACAATCGCGGCTACCAGCAACAGGGCTACAATAACGGCCAATATAACAGCGGCCAATACAACGACGAGCGCGTCGAAACCGGCTATGATCCCTCGCGCTACTATCGCGACGATCCTCGCTATCAGGAACGCGTCCTCGCGTCCGACGACCGCGTCTATCGCGGCAATGACGGCCGATACTACTGCAAGCGCAGCGACGGCACCACCGGGCTCATCATCGGCGCGGCCGGTGGTGGCATACTCGGCAACGTGATCGACGGCGGTCGCTCGCGGACTGTCGGAACGCTGATCGGTGCCGCCCTCGGTGGTCTCGCCGGCCGCGCGGTCGACCGCAATCAGGCCGAGGTACGCTGTCGCTAAGCCTTCAGGGGCGGCGTCCGGCGCCGCCCCTAGAGTCTCACCACGGTTGCAGCGTCGGGCCTGGCACGCCCCTCGACGGCGGCAATCCATAACGGAATAGCCGCTGCAAGACCGTTGACGCCCTCGATCTTGACCAGCTTCGCTGCGTCGCCCGCAAAGGCCCGCCAACGTTCGCCGACTGCCATCTGGAAGCCCTTGGCCCCAAGTTCGGCAACCGTCGTCGCCACATGGTCCGGCGCAAAAAACAACACCGGCTTTGGCCCCGTTATTTCACGTGCTCCGAAACCGCCGCGGTTCTGCCAATCGGTGACACCGACCAGCGTTGAATATTTCAGGTCTGCTCCAACAGCCTCGTGCAGGTCCGCCAGTGTCCCACCATTGCCCGCGAAATCTACAGCAACCGCGCCACCCTGCCCGATCTCCGCCAGTTCATCATAGCCGAGCACACGGTCGTACAGCCCCGTCCCCTCGACGAAGCCGATGTTGCGCGCGGAGGTCAACCCGACCCGTTCGACACCCGGCGATGTTGCCTTTGCGACATGCGCCAGTGCCATGGCGGTCTTCGACGAAGCACTCGTCACGATCAGCCGTCCCGCGCCAAACCAGTTCTCGCGTCGGAACATCGCCTCGATGAGCCAAGCTGTTAAGAACAAGGGCTCAAATACCGCACGCACGTCCTCGCCACCGGGGACATGGCCAGGATCGCCGTTCAGTCGCCGATACTGGTTGTACACGGACGCCCGTGCCGCGCGGTGCGCGGCGCCATCGGTAAAGCCACCGCCGCTGACGCCCTTTGGCTCGACGATCAAATACGTCGCCATCGGCAGATACCCGTAGATTCGCTCGCCCGTCGCCAGTGCAGTATCGCCCGCATCCAGGACCACCGCATAACCCCAGACTGGCACGATCCCCCGTCCCGCTGCTAGAACAGGGAAAAAATCCCAATATCCAAAGGCATCACCGATGGCCCCGTAAGTTACGTTATTTGCGGTAATCGCAAACTGTTCGATTCCGAGCAGTGCCTGTCCTTGGGTAAGCGCGGGCGCCGCGATATCGGCGATCTCGGCGTGGCCGATAGCAGCACGGTCGACGGTGATTTGTTTCATAGTCAGGCTCCTCTACAGCCGGTAATAGTCCGCCGCCCGATCCAGCGCCATTCCCAGCACCAGCCGACCGCTGCGCGCTGGCCAGCCGAGCGAGCGCTCTGCGTCCGGCATGGGTTCGCATGCGCACACCGTCCGCCAGAGGATGTCAGCCAGCCCAGGCCCCGCCGCTGCCAGCGCCGCATCGAAGCGTGCCTTGGCGTCCAGCTGCCCGATAGTGCGATCCGCGGCTCCCGGCGCACGCCCCCGGGGGCCGCCGACCCCGCTGGCATCCCAGCGCATCGTGACGCTCGGACCGAGCGCGGCTTGCTCGAAATCGCGCCGAAGCTGCTCGCCAGCGTCGAACTGACGCACCGAAACCCGGTTACGGGCACGCAGCCACGACAGCGGGCTTTCCGCTTGGTTGACGGTTACCACCCGCGCCGACCCCGGAACCCGCTGTTCCCTTAGCTCTCGCGCCAGACTCATTCATAGCTCTCCTCACGAATCACCAAATGGGCTTGCCATAAGCCGTAATCTGTAGGACAGTACAAATCCTTTCTGGTTAGGATTTATTGGCAATGATCACCCGTATCCGCGAAGTCCGCCGGTCAAAGGGGATGACCCTGCTCGATGTTGCGCAGGCCTGTTCGCCGCCCACCACGGCGCAGACCATCGGCCGACTGGAAACGGGCACGCGAACCGTTTCGGTAGGCTGGCTCAATCGTATCGCCACCGCGCTCGGCGTGACTGCGGGCGATCTGGTCGAACTGCCCGACCGTGCGGACCTGCCTGTCGTCGCCTTGCTCGGACGCGATGGCGCACAGGCACCACGCCACCCCTCGGTCGTCACGCCGCCGCTGCCCGAAGGCGATATGGTCGCAATTCGCGTGGAAGACGGAATCGGTGACTACCGTCGCGGCGACGTCCTCTGGTGCACCAAGATTGCGCCGGACCGCTTTGCGACCCTCCTCAACCGGGACATCCTGCTGCCGCGCCCGGCCGGCCGCTTCATCTTCGGCCGACTCATCGGGCGCGAGGGAGACCGCCTGCAGATCCTGCCGCTGGAGCCCGGCGGCAAGCAGCAGATCGTCACCGATCCCGCCTGGGCCGCGAGCGCGGTCAAGCTGGTCCGCGACCTTTAATGGCCCTCGAACGCATCTTCGGGCTTTGCTCGCTGCTGGCAGTCGCCGGCTGGATCGCGCTTCTTGCCGCCCCGCTGTCGCGGATGGCGCTGATCCGGACGGCGCGACTGTTCTCCGCCACCCTTGCCCTTGCCTATGTCGTCCAGTTGTTCACGATCACGCAGCCGGTTCAGGGCGGCAGCTTTTCGACTCTCGCCGGCGTTTCGGCGCTGTTCTCAATGCCGGGCAACGTCATGCTCGGCTGGACGCATTATCTGGCGTTCGACCTGTTCACCGGCGCCTGGGAGGTCGAGGATGCCGGGAAGATCGGGATACCGCACTGGGCCGTTGTCGTGCCCTTGGGACTGACCTTCCTGTTCGGCCCCGTCGGACTGCTCACCTATGGCGCCATCCGCACGATACATCTGTTGCGCACGACCGGTCGGCTATTCTGACGGGTTGTAGCCGCGCGCCATTTGCGGCAGGGAAGCCGCGAGCGGGCGATTAGCTCAGTTGGTAGAGCGCCTCCTTTACACGGAGGATGTCGGCGGTTCGAGCCCGTCATCGCCCACCACCCCCGTCACACTGGCACAGCCCAGCTAAGACGCGGATCTCGGTTCCGGAGCAGTCATGTTGAGGAAAGAAGTGTGGCCGTTTCCGACCAGTTTTCCTTGCTTCAGCAGTTGAGCGGCTGACGACTAACCAGATATGCCCTAGATCGAGCGCGGTTCACCAACCTCGTACACGCGCAGGTTTCGGTCAGTTATCCCCAGCTTCGGCCAAGCAGCACGCCATTCGGCGAGATGTTGTGATGCGAAATGGCGATCTAGCGCGTATTGATCGGCCCACAATTCTTTGACGTGGATAAGACCAGGGTCGAAAACGTCCTCGGCGTAGCTGTATTCCATGCAGCCTTCTTCCGAGCGGCTAGCGTCAGCCATGCATTTCATAATGGGCCGGCCCGCTGCCAGATTATTGGCTGGCAGGCGGACTGTTCCGACGATCAGCAACATATTGCTCGTTCACATGTAGAAGAAGTTACAACTATAGATCATCCAGGACCTACGCCGAGCTCATGAGGTCGGCAATCGGCTCGGGCTGCCGCCTCGTTAGATGTCCGTCAATCGCAGCTATTGCGTCCAGCTGTCCCAAAAGTTGCCGGGCAGCGATTACCATCAAGTCAAATCACTCGCACAGCAAAAGCAGCCTCCCTTATCGCCTCACGGATTAGTACACGACCAAGCTCGCCGACCGCAGCACCGGCGGCAGCAAAGCCGCCAGCGCCAAATCCTCGGCCGCCTCACCTGCAAGCTGGCTGGCCGTCCAGTCATCGCTCGAAAGCCCTGGCACTTCCGCGCCGCATTCGCGCCAGACATCGAGCATCGCATTGAATTCGGCTGCGGCTTCCTCGATCACCGGCATCTCCGTCGGCTGACCGTCGGCCCAGCGCTGCCAGTGTATGACCGCCCCTCGCAAATCGTCGGGACAGGCGAAGCGCACTTCGCGTGCCCAGATACCGATGAAGCGCGCCGTCCAGGGGAAGCCGGGAAGCTTGTCGAGCGCCATGGGGCCCAGGTCTCCCAACTCTTCAGTGACGAGCGCTTCGGTTTCGGTTTCGTGGACCTCGGGCCCGGTCTCCAGGGCCACTTCCGCATCCCGCAGAGTCGCCGAATCCGCCGCAACGATCGGCTCGGACGCCGCTTCTTCAAACGGCGGCGCTAGCGCGCAGTCGTGCCTGATTTCAGCTTCAGCTTCAGCGATCGCCTCCGACTCTACTACCACAGCCGGCGCCCCGTCGTCCTCGCCATGGCCCGCTGAACCCTCAGACGGCTCGTCAGCGACATTCTCACTGACGTCCGGACCGGTATCGGCATCGCATACCTGATCGATTGCCGACGGCGCTTGACCGGTGGGCCCCGGCAGGAGAACAGCGCTCAGCGTCGCGGACCATGCACGCATGCCCGTCAGGTCGCCTGCGGCGCTGGAAACGACCGTATCGGCCTGCCCGTACCCATCGGCATCCTCCCCCCCACTTATGGGGTGGTCCATTGTGGCAGGCTCATCGGCGGCATCCACAGCCACCGTTTCGAAGGGTGCCACCTCCTCAGTGACGGCAAGGAATACGGGCGACACGACTGCGTCAACGACGTCAACGCCCTCTACGCTTTCGATCTCCGGCGTGGCGGCATTCCATTCGACCGTCGCGAGCCGACCGGCGGCGCGTCCCGCGATCAGCGCCATCCGCGCCTTGGCGACCGAATTTGCTTCCTCAAAATCGGCGCTCGACTCGACCTTGTTGCGCGCCGCACGGGGCATCCTGATTGCTTTCGCTTTACCTTCCGCCGGCGTGCGCGGCCCCCGCCGCTTGATAATGATCTGCGCCACACTGAGGGCGGCGACCGCAAGGCCTGCCGCAACGACGCCCAGCGCCCAGAGCGCGCTCGACTGCACCCAGAACCACCCGCCGGCGAGCACGATCGCCAGCCCCGCGTATATTCCCAAAATGCCTCGCCAGTTCATCCTACGCCCACTCGCAAAATCTTGAGCGTGCCGTTGTACTTCGTGATGGTTAACAACCCGTCGACTCGGTTCTGGGCAAGTGCGCCCGGTTCAGCTATGGGCGCGCGCTCTCATGGCAACACTTCTTCCCACCCCGCCGAAAGTCGGCATGGTTTCGCTCGGCTGTCCCAAGGCGCTGGTCGACAGCGAACGCATCCTGACCAAGCTGCGCGCCGACGGTTACGGCCTGTCGCCCGATTATGCGGGGGCGGACGTCGTGCTCGTGAACACCTGTGGCTTCCTCGATTCCGCCAAGGAGGAATCGCTCGAGGCGATCGGTGAAGCGCTGGCCGAAAACGGACGCGTCATCGTCACCGGCTGCCTCGGCAACGAAGCCGAGATGATCCGAGCCCGTTTTCCGAACGTGCTCGCAATCAGCGGCGCTCACCAGTACGAAGCCGTCGTAGGCGCGGTGCACGAGGCGGCGCCGATGCCGCCCAGCGCCTTCCTCAACCTCGTCCCCGACAGCGGGCTGAAGCTGACGCCGCGCCACTACAGCTATCTGAAGATTTCGGAGGGCTGCAACCACCGCTGCTCTTTCTGCATCATCCCCAGCATCCGCGGCGATCTCGTCAGCCGCCGCCCCGACGCCATCCTGCGCGAGGCGGAGAAGCTGGTCGCGGCCGGGACCAAGGAACTGCTGGTGATCAGCCAGGACACATCGGCCTATGGCGTCGACATTCGCGGCCAGAACCGGATGTGGCACGGCCGCGAGGTCCGCCCGCACATGACCGACCTCGCCCGCGAACTCGGTAAGATCGCGCCGTGGGTGCGGCTTCATTATGTGTATCCCTACCCTCACGTCGATCAGGTCATCCCGCTGATGGCCGAGGGGT
>JANMJZ010000025.1:0-1501 GCA_031371635.1 Sphingomonadales bacterium
CCGGGTACGTTGTCGCGCAGCGCAAAGCTGCAGTGGCTTCCAAGGCAACCGGACGGCTTGTCTGGCTTGGCGTGCAGGAAGGCAGCCGCGTCAAGAAAGACGACGTCATCGCGCGGCTGGAAGACCTGGACGTCAAAGCCACGCGCGAGCAGGCGGCGGCCAATGTGCAGGTGGCGCGCGCAACTCTTACGCACGGGCGGGCGGAATTGAAGGACGCCGGCAACGCCCTGAAGCGCTCGGAGGGTTTGTTGGCGCAAGGTTTTGTATCGCAGGCATCCCATGATGTTGCGGTGGCTCGCTACGACAAGGCGATGGCACAGATTGCCAGCCAGCAGGCCGCGATCGCCGCGGCGTTAGCGAACCAGCGCGGCGCCCAGGTGGCAGTCGAACAAACGCTGATCCGCGCGCCTTTCGACGGGGTGGTGTTGACCAAGGCAGCCAACGTCGGGGATATCGTCACCCCGTTTTCATCTGCTCTCGACAGCAAAGGGGCGGTGGTAACCATGGCGGACATGACGACGCTGGAAGTCGAAGCCGATGTATCCGAGTCCAGCCTGTCCAAGGTGAGCGTCGGCCAGCCGGTCGAGATCCAGCTCGATGCGCTGCCCGATAAGCGCTTTCGTGGCGAAGTCAGCCGCACGGTTCCGACGGTGGATCGCTCCAAAGCCACTGTGATGACGAAGATTCGCTTGCTCGATCCCGATACGCGGGTCTTGCCGGAAATGAGTGCGAAGGCGTCGTTTCTGTCCAGGGAAGTCAGCGACAGCGAACGGATGGCGAGGCCCGCGTTGAATCCTGCGGCAATCGTTAAACGGGGTGGCGGCGATGTGGTGTTCGTAGTCACGGACGGCAAAGTCGCCCAGATGCCGGTGGAAACCGGCGCGACATTCGGCGATCTGGTGGAATTGCGGCGAGGTCCGCGACCTGGCGACAAGGCGGTGCTGCGGCCGCTAGATAAATTGCACGACGGCGCCGCGGTAAAACTGGCGGCCAGGTAATGACAAGCAAACCGATCGTTGAAATTCGCCATCTGTTCAAATCCTATAAGCGCGGCGGACAGGCCGTTCCGGTGCTGCACGATCTGAGTTTTGACATCGCGGAAGGAGAATTTCTGGCGCTTATGGGTCCGTCGGGTTCGGGTAAGAGCACTCTGCTCAACATGATTGCCGGGATCGACAAACCGGACAGTGGCGATCTTCGCATCGGGGCGGAGGATATATCCCGGCTGTCGGAATCGGCGCTGGCGGATTGGCGGGCTGCAAACATCGGCTTCATCTTTCAGTTCTATAACCTGATGCCGGTGCTCACCGCGTTCGAGAACATCGAGCTGCCACTGCTGCTTACCGCACTGGGCCGGCGCGACCGGCGCGAGCGCGTCGAGCTTGCGTTGGAAATGGTCAGCCTGGGCGACCGTTCCCAGCACTATCCTTCTGAACTGTCCGGCGGACAGCAACAACGGGTCGCCATCGCCCGTGCGATTATTACCGATCCGCTGCTGATC
>JANMJZ010000044.1:0-7626 GCA_031371635.1 Sphingomonadales bacterium
AGACTGCACTCGAAAGGGCCCTCGTCGCCGACGGGGCCCTGCCCAACGGAGTTGTTCCGTTCTTTGACCGGGAATGGTGCCGCTTAGGTGACTCGAACACCTGACCCTCGCATTACGAAAGAGTTTGTAGACTGTCGGAAAACCTATAGTCTTCTTACAGTTATACCCAGATTTTGACCGGTCGGGCCCATCGACCCAAAGGGTTCCCAAAGGCACAAATGATTGAAGGCCAGCCGCATCCTAGCGAAAGTACTTTGGCAGCCATCTACACAACAAACCGACCTCCTGCCGACCCACGAAGCTAGCGATCACGATGGCTCGCAAGGTGGCAATCGGCAGCCGTCAGGTCGCTTGCGACGCCGGTCTCGCCCTCTGCAGTGTCTGGAAGTGGTGGATTACGGCCCGGCGGCTTTCGAGCGCGGCATCACGTTTCCTGCCGTTTGTTTATCCTGGACGCGACGGCAGCTACTGGCTGACGGACGAGCAGATGGCGCGTTTACCCTCCATCCGCCAAGCGCATTGCCAGACCAAGGCCATCCCTCAACAACGGAACCGAGCTTTGCCGTAACGCTTCGTCATTCCAGTGCGGCATGCCGCCATCACCAGCCTACTTCAGGCAGCCGCAACGGTCCTTTCCACATCGGCGGCCGAATGGCTTGTAAAGTCTTTCGCTATCTCTCCAATTAGGACGGCCGAAAGAGCCTTGTGATAGTGCTTGCGTAGCTCGCCGAGAGTACGGGGTGCAGCAACGACGATGAGAGCATCTATTTTACCGTCTAGGACGCGCTTGTTGAGCATCGAGGCGGTTCCTGCCGCGAAGCTATCTTCATCCAGTTGGCTGTCAGAAGGATTGGCCGAACTGTTTTGATGCCGACCGCCAGATCCTTTGTTCTCTGTCGAAATAGCAGCATTGGGCATGGCTGTGAGCTTCGGCGCGGTTTCATCGCCATCGTTGCGATACAAGTTCAATATTTCACCGTCAGCGACAGCGACAATAGCGCTTTTGGGTATCTTCATAAAATTTCCTCTACAGGCTCGTCATGTGCGTAACGCCTGAGCGGACGGAGTGGCCCCAGAGTAGCGCGATGAACGCAGGATAGGTTTCTGGTCGCGCGACCAACCAATGGAACGGCCGAGAATGGAGCGGTTGTGGACGGGCAGCTTGTGCTATTTGAGCAAGTCAGGACAGTTGCTGAAGGGGACGCTGAAGATGTCAACGACGCTCAGCCGACGACATGCTTTACAACTCGGCACCTTGGTCGTCGGAGGCCTGGCCTTCGCTCAGGTCTTACGGCGCACGGTGCCTAGCCGAAGCCGCTGCTGCTGCCAGAGGCGCGCCTGAGCACGGGCCCACGCTGACACCGCGCCAATGTGCAGTGCTCGCCCTCATTGCAGAAGGGTTGGGTAACAAGGAAATAGCCCGGCGGTTGGGCGTCGCGCCCGCGACCATTAAAACTCACGTAGCGCAGGCCATAGCGTCGATAGGCGGGGTCAATCGAACCGACGCGGCGATGAAAGCGAAGCAGAGGGGCTTCATCTAAAATACTGAAACTCACGCGGGGTGAAGAATAAGTGAGATTTGAGATCAGGTTCCCGGCGTCGCCCTGTCTGCACAGTATCCCGTCCCGAATTGAGCCACGGCTACGTATCACGCTCTGTTGACGCGAGCACGCAATCCTCACACTTCGTTAGGGATTAATAAAGGGGAAAACATATGCGTTCGTTGTTTTTGCGGTTAGCTGCTTTCGGCCTGCTAGTAAGCGCGGCTGTGCAGCCCGCCGCAGCGCAGGTTAAGTCGCTCATAATGGGCGGATACAGTAGCAGCGCTGACGCCGCCATTAAGACCGATCTGATCGGGAGCGACGCGCGGTTCGATCAAGCGCTCAGCTCCTCCTACGATTACAGCTCGAGCGGCCTTCCGACGCTTGCCTACTTGCAGCAGTTTAACTCGGTGCTGGTGTTTTCGGATCGTGTTAACGTCGATCCGACTGCCCTTTCCGATCTGTTGGGGAACTACGTCGTTGGCGGCGGCGGCGTCGTCATTGCGACATTCTGGGGACAGCAAGTCGGTAATGCGGGCGGGCTGCTTAACAGCACGGGATTCAATCCTTTCACGAACCCGACGTCCGAAGCTTATATCAGCCACACACTCGGGACGTATAACGCGCTCGATCCGCTCATGCAGGGGGTGACGGCGCTTTCGTCCAATCAATACAATGGCGATTATCTCGCCGGGCTTGATACAGGTGCTACGCTTGCCGCATCGTGGAACGATGGGCGGCCGCTTGCAGGATACAATGCGACGCACAAGGTCGCAGCGATTACGCTCAACCCCAACGTCGTCACTCTGTCCAATGCGACCGGTGATTACCGGAGGCTGTTCGCAAATGCCCTCGCCTTTACTGGCGGTGAATCTGTGGCTGCAGTTCCTGAACCGGCGACATGGGCTATGTTGATCGTCGGCTTCGCTGCGGTCGGTGCCTCGCTCCGCTCCGCAAAGCGTCGCTCCGATGAGAAGTTTGACGCGAAAATCAAGCGCATCACAGCCGGCGCTCTTGTTTAACAGTTAGCGCCGAACCAAGTTTGAGAAGCCGCCGGCCTAGCGTCGGCGGCTTTTCTGTAACTGCTTAGTATGACGATGATAGCCCGGCACGACTGGTATTGTAGAACGTCGTGCAGTTACACCTCGTTGATCAGGGCGGTGACCGCTTGCTCTTTGCCGTCGACCATGGCGCGAACGACGCGCAGCAGGTCTTCACCGGCTGGAGTGAGGGTAATTCCCCCTTGGGAGCGTATGACGAGTTCGCAACCTGCCAGCCGCTCCAGGTCAGCGACGTGTGCGCGCAGGGTGTTTAGCGCAAAGCGCCGTTCGACAGCAGCCGACCGAAACGTGCCACATTCCGCCACATCGAGAAATGCCTGAAGCGCGCGCCAGTCAAACCGGACGTCCAGTAGCTTTGTCATCCACTTCCGGTCGTGCATCGCTCAAGGCCTTCAGTGAGTCCTATGGTAGCGGCTTGGCGTCAGATATTAACAGTGATGGGCATGTGATCGCTCCAAGCCAGCCAATCATCAACATCCCCAACCCGTGCGTCGACTGTGTTTCCGCCAAGCCGATCTAAATGCGCAAAAACAAAGTCGATGTGGTAAGGCTTTGTCACATGTCGATGGAGATAAAACGTCGGTTGGATTTCCCGCCCCTGCTCTTCGCGAGTTAAGTGGTGATAGAGGCTGCGAAACCCCGAAATCTCTAATTCGCGGACGCAATGGGAATGATTCCAGGATCTGCGCGGCCTGTCCCAGATTGTATTGCTGTTAAAGTCCCCTGCGATGATACTGCTCGGACGAAGAGCAGTCATGTGCGCTTGCAGGTAGTGCCAAAACTGCCCGATGTAGCCAAACTGAGATGTTTGCTGCGTCCAAACGCCCAGCACATCAACATCGCCGCCAACTCTGACCGGGAGGAAAAGTTCAAACCCATGATCTGGCCACGCCAATCGCTCTATGCTCTGGCCGCGACGCGGAAATATGCCGATCCCTTTATTCTTGCCGTAACCAACCCACATGTGAGCACCAGCCCAAGCTCTATATTCGGCTGTTGATTGCGCCGGGTCTTCGCACTCTTGGACGACCAGAACGTCGGCAGCCAAGGCGTCGAGTCTGTGAAACTTGCGCCGAAAAGCGCCGTTGCAGTTCCACGTAACAAGCCTCACGCTTCCTCCGCAAAAAGATCTTCATCGAACCTTTTGACGTCAATCACGCGTGGGCTTCGCAAACCGAGGCCAAAGTTCGTCATCAGGCAACCTCTAGCTGGTCAGATTGGCTTCGCGCCCGGCGTGCCGCACTTGGCGAACTTTCCGTTAGCGCCCTTGCAACGGACGGCTTTAGCGTGCGCCGTCGGACACTTCGTAAACCTGCCCTTCGCGTCTTTGCAGGGGGCGGCATAGGCCGGTGACACCGCCAGTGACGTGATAGCGAAAGCGAGTGTGAGACGAAGCATCGATCTCTCCTTGAGTCGTTAGTCACGCAGAATGTCGGCAATGCACGCGCTGTGCAATCCTGTACCCGGTGACATCCGCTAGGCGGATCTTTCGAAAGCTTTCCTTCGTTGCGCTGGGCAAGGGGAAAAGCTTTAAACCAGATTGAGAAACGTAATGACCGGACCCGGCGACACATCCGATCGTTGACGCCACCATGGCACGTATCGCACATCTTTCTGACATCCATTTTGGCGCGCACGATCCTAAAATCGTGGAAGCGACGGAGGCCTGGCTGCAGGAGCGACGCCCCGACCTAATCATCATCAGTGGCGACTTCACGCAGCGCGCTCAGATCAATCAATTTCGCCAAGCGTCAGCATACTTGAATCGTTTACGGGCCGCCGGCTTTCGGACGCTGGTAGTTCCCGGCAACCACGATGTGCCATTGTACGACGTGTTCACTCGCTTCGCTGCGCCATTGCATCGTTACAAGAAATACATCGCCAAGGACTTGTTTCCTTGGTTCGAGAACGACGAGGTCGCGGTTCTCGGTATTAATACCGCGCGTTCGCTCACGATAAAGGACGGGCGGATCAACCATGATCAGATCAAAATATTACAGGATCGGTTTTCCGCGGTGGCACCGAGCAAGACGCGCGTCCTGGTGACGCACCATCCGCTTTACGCGATGCCAATCGCCGAAGGAGGCAAGCTGAGCGAGGCAGTCGGCCGCCACCGGGATGCGATCAAGGCGGTGTGTATGGCTGGCGTTCATATCGCTCTGGCTGGGCATTTCCACCGAACCTATGCTGAGTCGGCACGTAAGATGGTCGAAAAGGCTGGCACTGTGTTGGTCATGCAAGCAGGTACGGCAACCTCGACCCGGTTACGCAACAGCGAGTTGCAGAGTTTCAATTGGATCCACGCCCATCGCAACGACGAAATCGAGTTGCAGGTCGTAACTTGGGGCGGGAGCGGCTTCAGGCGGGGTAGTCACGAACGCTTCACACACGACGGGAACAACTGGTCCGTCCAAGCGATCGAGGACGAGATTTCGTATGGTTGAGTCCTTCGCCACTGACGTGCTGCCGAAATCCCGTATTGATCCGCTTCCACGTCAGGCGATCTTGGTCGTCAACGCGATGAGTCGCACCGGCGCCAAGGCGTTCGAGGACGTACGTGACAAGCTCATAGCGTCAGGCATCGAGCTGATCGCATCGCAAGCGATCGATGATCCCAAGGAGATGGGGCCGGCAGTGCGCGACGCGATTGCGCGCGCACCAATGGTTATCGTCGGAGGCGGCGATGGGTCACTGTCGAGCAATGTCGACTTTTTCGTCGGGCATGACACGGTATTCGCAATCGTGCCGCTGGGGACTGCAAACAGCTTTGCCGGCACGCTTGGCATTCCCAAGGATGTCGACAGTGCCATCGACGTTATTGCCAACGGCACACGCAAGAGGATCGACCTTGGCCGCATCGACGGCGACTATTTCGTAAACGCTGCGGCCATCGGACTGTCGCCCATGATCGCTGAAACCGTACCTTATAATTTGAAGCGCTACCTCGGCCAGGTCGGCTATTTGATCTGGGCCTTGCGTTGTGCACTGAAGTTTCAACCGTTCCGGTTGACGATCGAGCTTCCGGATGGCCGGCGTGAGCGCCTTTGGGCGACCGAAGCGCGAATTGCCAATGGCACCCATCATGGAGGTGTCGAGCTGATCGAAAGCCAAGAACTCGATAGCGGCGAAATCGTCGTCCAGGCGGTTACTGGCAAGAGCCTGTGGGGGCTGGCATGGAGCTGGCTCGCGACAATCATGAAACTGCGCGCCCGGCACGGCACGACGTCTGAATTTCGCGGACGGAGCTTAAAACTTAGTACGCGGCCTCAACTGAAAATTTCGGTCGATGGTGAGATTGCTGCTGAAACGCCGGTGACGGTAAGCGTGGCGCGCGGCGTGATTGAGGTTGCCGCGCCCCGGGACGGGCAATTCCCTAGTTCATAGCAACCGCCGACGGTGACGAGTTCGCAACCATTTGCACGTGCAGTGCGCCGCTCACGTTCGTACGCAGCGATCGGCGGAGCGGTGCGTTCACGGCTTAGAGGTGAGAACTTATGATCAGCAGTATCCAGGAACTTGATCGCGTTAGGGCTGAATGCAGGAAGCTGGTTACGAAGCGCTCACTTATGGCGGCGGGTGCGGCAGTCGTCCCAATCCCAGGTGCCGACATTGTTGCAGATATCAGCCTCCTGACGACCATGCTCCCCGAAATCAGCAAGCGATTCGAGTTGGATCACGAACAGGTTGAAAAGCTCGAACCGCACGTTGCTCAGAAAGTCTTCGTTTTGGCGTCGGGTATGGGCAATCATCTGATCGGCCGGATGGTCACCAAACGGCTCGCAACCGCGTTGTTACGCAGCGTCGGCAAGCGTGTGGCCGCCGCTTCGATCGCAAAATATGTCCCTTTAGTCGGTTCAGGCATCGCAGCTGCAATTGGGTTCGGCGCAATGCAGATGGTAGGCAAATCACATATCGACGACTGCTACCGCACGGCGAAAGCTTTAATCTGAGGTGATTCGGAAAGAGCGGGCGGACCGTTGGGCGTTAAACTCCACACGCGTTTCTGCAAAACCTCGCGAAGCGCTCGCTGATGCCATAGCGACCCGTCCTAGTTGCCGCTAAAGCGGGTCCGCCCCACGTGCCCATCAACAGCTATGCTCAGGACTAGCCAGTTGATCCAGAAGAAGACCACTGCTGTGCAGATGACAGCCATGGGGGTGGCCGCAGTGTTAAATTATGGAAGAGAGCGGACATCTGGCGAATGATGCGTCCGATCGGCCTGCGTTTTCGTAACTTGCGTATGTCGATTGAATTTCCAAACTGCTTGTTTCGCGTCCAGTCTACCGATCTGCGCGCGCCAGAAAATTACACCCAACGCAAGAGTCGGATCGGAGACATGGCGAGCTCTTTGATCGAAATGTTCGGCGACAGCGCACTGTCGGTCGCTGACGGTCAGGCAGGGCAAAGGGACGTCGGTGGCAACAGCGGCATCCTTTGGGGCGACGTATCGCGAGCGTTGCGTAGCGGGTTTCGCGATCGGGCCGGTCGCAGCGGACGGCACAGAGGCAATAGCGGATAACGAACGGTCGTCTGCCTTCGATCAGCCGTCGTCTGGCTTGCCAGTCACCGTAACATTACCGTCCGAGCGCTAAGGACCATGTTACCATGATAAACTATGTTGAATGCTCGGCGGTGACGTTGGTCGAGCCGAGCGCCCAAGTCTCGCCGCCGTGACAAATTGTCCGCAAACAAGTTCGGTGGTGGAGTTTTGAAAGTGTTCTGTCTGCCGGCCAGCATTGCATAAGGTTTCGGGCTGCCCGTCCTGAGGCGTCCGATCACGAGGTCACGGGGCAAGCACGTAGCCGTCGCGTGGAGTGATGGTGTTACAGATTTCGGGCAGACGATCTCTGCCGTCCCAAGGTTCGCTTTTAATCCAATCGGCTATCGGATTGAAGCTATTGGCCTCGGCGATCGCCTGGACCACCTGCGGCACCAGTCCCGTGGCCATGCCGTAGCCAGTCGCCATGCTCATGATGTAGGTCATTGCGACGCTGTCCGCGTTCTCGGTTGTGCCGGCCACCCAC
>JANMJZ010000080.1:0-2352 GCA_031371635.1 Sphingomonadales bacterium
CGAATGGAATTGAGCGAGCGGGGGCGCGCCGGGAACGGCGCGTCTTTCGCGGACCAGGAAGGCGTGGCGAACGATCTCCGCTTGCTGCTCGATCCCGTATTTCTCGAAGGGCTGCCCTGGCTTTATGACATAGCCATAGCGGCAAAAGGGGTGGCGCCGCAGGGGCAGGTAAATGCCCTTTTGCCTCTGCCATACGTGCGTCATTTCATGCAGGAACAGCCCCTGCGCATCGACGGAGCTTGCGCAGAAATCGTCGCAATAGGCGTCGCCCCTGGGGTGGAACCACATGTGGCCATCAGGGGCCATCACGGTATTGCGCGGCTGAAAGAACGCCCATTTGCGGTTGTGCAGCCGTACGGGCGCGTAATCGACCGCATTGCCGAACACCGATTTCGCAAGCGCGATTTCGGCTGGCGTCAGCGGACGCCCCGACATGCCTTATTCAGCCGATCCGGCTGCCCGCAACGGCGCATAGGCCTGAAGCTGCAGGCCGCTTGCAAACACGAAATCGAGCCGCATCGTCTGGCCGACCTTCATGCCGGGGTTGATGTTGAAGAGCATCAGGTGCTTGCCGCCGGGTTCGAACTTCACATCGGTATTGGCCGGCACGGCGATCCCGCCGTCGAGCGGCTTCATGCTCGCTATTCCGCCTGACGTCATGCTTTCATGCATCTCGACGCGTATCACCACGGGCGAAGTCACGGTCAGCAGCCGGTCGTCGGTCGGTCCGCCCTTGATCGTGAAATAACCGACGGATGGCGCTTTTGGATTGGCGGCGAGCCGGACAACGGCACCCGTAATCGTCGGCTCGGTTGGTTTTTCGGCACATGCGGACAGCGCGACCGCAGAAACCAGTGCTACAATGCCCAACGTGCGCATGATCTATCCCTTTGTACGAGGCTGATACGCTAGCTAGGCAGTGGCGCTTCTTGCGGCAAGGGAACCGCCACCTATATCGCATAGTGAAACAATCCACCGGGCTCGGCGCCGCATGGCGACGTCCCATCAACACCAGGGCAAAAAACGACTATGGCAAAAGTTATCGGTATCGACCTCGGCACCACGAACTCGTGCGTGTCGGTCATGGAGGGCGGTAAACCCAAGGTTATTGAAAACGCGGAGGGCGCGCGTACCACGCCGTCGATCGTCGCCTTCGCGAAGGACGGCGAGCGACTGATCGGCCAGCCCGCCAAGCGTCAGGCCGTGACCAACCCGGACAACACTATCTTCGCCGTGAAGCGCCTCATCGGCCGCCGGTTCGAGGATCCGATCACCAAGAAGGACACCGAACTGGTCCCCTACACGATTTCGAAGGGGCCGAACGGCGACGCCTGGGTCAAGGCCGGTGGCGAGGATTATTCGCCCGCTCAGATCAGCGCCTTTATCCTGCAGAAGATGAAGGAAACCGCCGAGAGCTATCTGGGCGAGACGGTCACCCAGGCAGTCGTAACGGTTCCCGCCTATTTCAACGATGCCCAGCGTCAGGCGACCAAGGATGCGGGCAAGATTGCCGGCCTCGACGTGCTGCGCATCATCAACGAGCCCACCGCGGCTGCGCTGGCCTATGGCCTCGAAAAGCAGGACGGCAAGACGATCGCTGTCTATGACCTTGGTGGCGGCACCTTCGATATCTCCGTGCTAGAAATCGGCGACGGCGTGTTCGAAGTAAAGTCGACCAACGGCGACACCTTCCTAGGCGGCGAGGACTTCGACAACAAGATCGTCGACTGGCTCGCGGACGCCTTCAAGAAGAAGGAGGGGCTCGACCTGCGCAGCGACAAGCTCGCGCTGCAGCGCCTGAAGGAAGCCGGCGAAAAGGCTAAGATCGAGCTGTCGTCGGCGGCAACGACCGAGATCAACCTGCCGTTCATCACCGCGCGCATGGAAGGGGGCAGCACCACGCCGCTTCACCTGGTCGAGACGCTGACGCGTGCCGACCTGGAAAAGCTTGTCGAGAGCCTCGTCAGCCGCACGCTCGAGCCGTGCAAGAAGGCGCTCGCTGATGCCGGCCTGACGGCTGACAAGATCGATGAGGTCGTACTCGTCGGCGGCATGACCCGCATGCCGCGTGTCCGCGAAGTCGTGAAGAACTTCTTTGGCAAGGAGCCGCACACCGGCGTCAACCCGGACGAAGTCGTGGCTATGGGCGCCGCCATTCAGGCGGGCGTGCTGCAGGGCGACGTCAAGGACGTGCTGCTGCTCGACGTGACCCCGCTGTCGCTCGGCATCGAGACGCTGGGGGGCGTGTTCACGCGCATGATCGACCGGAACACCACGATTCCGACCAAAAAGTCGCAGACCTATTCGACGGCCGACGACAACCAGGGCGCGGTGACGATCCGCGTGTTCCAG
>JANMJZ010000094.1:0-21138 GCA_031371635.1 Sphingomonadales bacterium
CCGAGGCCATTGTTGCAAACAGGACGAGCGAGACGGCGATGGCACCGATGCAGCCGCGCCTGATGCCCGTCCGCGACAATATGGGCGGCGCGATGAAGGCTGCGATCAGCAGGCCCCCGGACACCATCGGCAGCATGACCGGGATCAGCCATGGCTTTTGCAGCACGTCCTTGGCGTAGAAGATGGTGAGGCCGAGCATCACGCCAAAGCGCAGGAAATAGAGCAGGCAAAACAGGAAGCAGACCAGCCATGCCCGGTTGCGCAGCATCTGGCCGATCGCGGGCAGGACGCGAAACGAAGGGGATGCCGCATCCTCATACCTTTCTCGACAATTCCGAAAGAGCATGAAGAGGACGAACAGCGACAGCAGGCCGAACAGGGCGGCGGTCGCGGTAAAGCCGGCTTGTTCGTTGCCGCGGCCAAGGGCGCCGACCAGTGGCATGGTGGCCGCCGTGCCGAGGATGACCGAGACCGACGTCCCGATCGAGCGCCAGCCGCCGAGCTTCAGCCGCTCGCCCGTGTCGAGGGTCATCATCGGCATCAGGGCTGTATAGGGGATCGACCCGAGGCTCATCAGGAGGCCGAGCGCCTTGAACGTCGCGAAAGCGTAGAAGAGCTGCGCACCTTGCGACCATGCCGGTACCGAAAACGTCGCGACGCCAAGCAGTGCATAGGGAATCGCGGTGAAGAGGAAATAGGGGCGGGTCCGACCCCAGCGCGATCGCGTCTTGTCGACGGCGATGCCGACCAGCGGATCGATGACGGCGTCGAGCGCGCGAGCAATGAGGAAGATCGTCCCGACGGCAGCCGCTGGAAGGCGCACGACGTCGGTATAATAATAGAGCAGGAAGGCGCCGGCCATGTTGTAGATGAGGCTGAAGCCGAAATCGCCGAACCCGTAGCTCGCGCGCTCGCCCAACGACAGGCGGGCGACGGACGGCGTGCGCGCGTCAGGCATCGAGCCCTGCCCGCGACGCTGTGGGCGACGCCGCCGCGTCCGGCCCCACCGCTTTCGCTGCGTGAATCCGGTCACTCATCGTGTCGTAACCGTTAGCGAATTGCCAATCGATGCAGGCGGACGGAATCATGCCCGTTGTCTCCTTGCGATCGGCTGGCTGCCGGTTGTCGGGGGCGGTCGCCAACCGCCCCCTCTTGGTGTCGTCTAGAAGTCGATCGAAGCGCGTACGCCATACGTGCGTGGCGTCCCGAACTGCCAGTTATAGACGTCGTCGGGACCAGCCGACACGAAGCTGGCATATGTCAGGGGGCGGGTGCCCTCGAGGTTCTTGACGAACGCTTGCAACGTGAACTTCTTGTTGGTCGGCGCATATTCCAGGCTCAGGTCCGTCTGGCTGTACGCGGTCTGCTTGCCGTCCCGATAGTTGAAGAAATCCAGGAAGTACGAGCTCTTGAACGTCGTGTCGGCGCGTGCCGTCAGCGTACCGGCACCCCCCAGGTCGAACTTGTGGTCGATCCCTGCCGTAATGATGAATTCCGGTGAAAATGGCGGGCGGTTGCCGACAAAGTTCGGCGCCTGAATGCCCGGCGTCCCCGGATCCAGATCGCCCACACCGTTGATGTCGGCGCCAGTCCCCGGAACGGTGAAGACATTGAACTGAGCAAACAGCTCGCCGTATTTGGCATTCAGATAGTTGACCGAGGCATGGGCGCCGGTGTTGTCGTCCAGCGCGATATTGGCGCTTGCCTCGATGCCCCAGATCTTCGCTTTGCCCGCGTTGAACGTCTGTCCGCCCTTGGTGGTGTCGAGCAGCACGGAAACCTGCAAGTCGCGATAGTCGTAGTAGAAGGCGCCGAGGTTGAACTGGTGCTGCGACCGTTCACCGAAGCTTTGCTTCCAGCCGGCTTCATAGGCCGTATTGGTTTCCGGCTTGTAGACACCCACTGCGTCGAAGCCGCCGCCCTTGAAGCCTGTCGACACCTTTGCGTAGATCAGCGTGTCGGCATTGGGCTTGTAGTTGAGCCCGACCAGCCAGGTGACCTTGCTCTCCGAACTTCCCAGTGGCAGGATTTGCGCGTTGATCGCGTTCAGGTTCTTCCGGGCCGAACCCGCGCCCAGCAGCGCAAAGTTGGGCGGGCCGGGAACGACACAGGCCCCCACGACCGCGCATTCGGGGCGGCCGGCAATCGGCGCCGAGTTGTATACCGTGAACGGCGTGCCGTTATAATAAACCGCATTACGCTTGTTGTCCGTGTAGCGCAGCCCGCCGACGGCGGTTAGCCGTTCGCCCAGCGGCACTTCGATCTGGCCGAACAGCGATTTGCTTTCACTTGAAATATTGCGACCGAAATAGCTCAGATATGTGCCTGCCGGTGCGGCAATGGGCGCGACGAACAAGCCGCTTTCACGGTCGAGCTTTTCCTTGAAGTAAAATCCGCCAACCTGATTGGTAATACCTCTGATCATGCCATTGAGGCGAAGCTCGTGGCTCTGGGTATCGGCGACGTCCTTGAACTCAAAATTCTGGTAAATGATCGGCAGCGCCCGGCGGTTCTTGGGATCGCCGGTGAAACGGCGATAGCCGCCGGTATAGGTCAGCGTGGCGGCCTCGCTGAATTCATAGGCAATGCGGCCCCGCACGGCATAGGTTTCAGAGGCGATCGAACTTTGGCCAAACGCCGGGCCGGTGAAATTGCCGCGATCGATACGATCAAGAAAATTGGTACCAGAAGGTGCACACAGCGTCTGGGCATAGGCCGGGGCGACACGGACATAGCCATTGGCATTGCAACCCGGACCGGTGGGACCATTCCCGGCCGCATTCAGGTCGACCGCCGCAAACGACGCAGGATGAAACTCACGCTTGGAATATTCGCCGGAAACGTTGATGGACAGCTTGTCGGTCGGGTTCAGCGCCAGTGACAGACGACCGCCATAGGCATGATTGTCGTCCGACCGATAGGCGGCATAGGCCGGGAACACGAAGAAGCCGCCGCCGGCCGGGCTCGAGACATAGCCGTCGCGGTCTTCATAGAAGCCCGACAGGCGCACCGCCGCCGCGCTGCCGAGCGGCACGTCGATCCCGGCATCGGCGCGCAGGGCGCTATAGTTGCCATAGCTGACCGACGCATCGACGCCAAAGTCCTTGCCGGGCTTGCGCGTGATGAAGTTGATCGCGCCGCCGGTCGAGTTGCGACCGTAAAGCGTGCCCTGCGGCCCGCGCAGCACCTCGACGCGCTCCATGTCGAACAGTGACTGGCCCATGACATTGGGTCGGTTGATATACTCGCCGTCGATGTTGATGACGACCGATGTGTCCTGCGCCTCGTCACCCGATGTGGTACCGACGCCGCGGACCGAAACCTTGACCGTCCCCTGGTCCTGGTTGAGCTGGACTACCGGGGCAATCTTGTCGATGTCGTTGAGGTTGGAGAATCCCGCCTTTTTCAGTGCGTCGCCACCGATAACGTCGATCGCGATCGGCACGTCGTTGACGTTCTGCGACCGGTTTTGGGCGGTGACGACGATATCGGCATCGCCCGGCTGTGCATCGGCGGGCTGCGCCTGTTGCGCCAGCGCCGGGCTCGCGATGGCCAGAACGGCGCAACCGACGAGCAGGTTCGATTTCCGGAAAATCTGCATAATTCTCTCCCCTATGCGTTCCGTCTTTGCGGAACTCGGACTCCTAAAGACGTTGTCATTTCTCCTGCGACGGCCGTGGGCCCGTCGGGATTTCCGTCAGTTCGCAATTATTGCACTAGCGTTTCCATCATGTGAAATTGTATGTTTTCATCATTGACCATCCATTCCAGTGATACTTTGTCCGTTCAGGCGAAGGCAGGCATGACCTTCTGTTGCATCAGGTCGAGCGTCTGGTTGCCGAGACGCAGCCGTTCTTCGCTGAGCGGACCAGTGGTGGTGCCGCACAGGATGTTGCCGATACCGAGCGCCTGATAGGGCCTCAGGTGCTCGATCACCGTCTCAGGCGATCCATAGAGGCACCAGGTGCCGATCCAGTCGTCGGTCAGCGCGTCGGGTGTCCGGTCGGTCTTCTTGTTTGCGTCGTCGGATTCGGCGCGCGCGTTGAACGCTGCCTCGCGCTCGACCGCCGCCTGATAGGCGCGCAGGATGACTTCCAGTTCCTCGCGAGCCTGCTCGTCGGTTTCGGCAACATGCACGCACTGGTAGGTATGGGTCGTCCAGTCGAGCGCGGCAGCGACGACGGCGTCGGAATGGCCCGCGCCGGTCAGCATGCCATGATAGATGTCGAAGAACTTCTTGACATGGGTAAACGGCTCGGTGCCCCCAATCTTCGGGGGGGTGAACGCCGGAATGAAGGCGGGCCAGCCGTGTTCGGCCGCGCGGCGCGCGCTCGCTTCCTTCATGGCGACCGGCATCAGCCGCGCGTGGCCCGGAGTATAGGCGGCGGGCGCAATGCGCTGGAGCACCCGCCCGGCGTGCGGGCCGCTGGCGATGTCCACGGCGGGATCGTCCATCCGCTTTGCCCAGAGCTGTTCGGCGAGTTTAAGATTCTGTTCGGCCACGGCACCGGCGTCCCTGTAATCGACGCCGAAGCCGATCATTTCTTCGGGAGTCGTGCCGCTGCCGATACCGACGAGCAACTTGCCGTCGGTCAGCTGGTCAAGAATATTGATCCGCTCGACGAACCGGACAGGATGGTGAAGCGGGACCGAGACGACCGAAAAGCCGAAGTGCATGTCCGGCATCTTGGCCGCGAGATAGGCTGCAAAGATGAAGCTGTCGCTGGCGACCGGCATATACCCATTGAAGTGGTGATCCGGCATGAACACGGCAGAAAAGCCGCACGACCGGGCCTTCAGCGCATGGGCTTCCAGATCCTTCATCAGCTGGCGGTCGTCCTCGGGGCGTGTCGTCCGCGCATTCAGAAAAACCGAGAACCGCATTCCACCCTCTCCCTGGCGGCGCGCCCAGATTATTATGGATCGCGCGAATCAAATTAGAATTGACGTTCCTATTTTATTAGGTTCAAGCGTGGCCATGTCAACCGATACGCATCATCTCGAAACTTTGGCGCTCAGCGCGAGCTCGCGCCGCCCACGCCAGGGGCGCAGCCTTGCCTCCTACGAACGCATGGTCCAGGCGACGAAACAGCTGATGGTTGAAACGGGCGGCGACAGCTTCACGCTGCAGGACGTCAGCGAGCGGGGGCAGGTCTCGATCGGTTCGATCTACCTGCGCTTCGAAAGCAAGGACCGTCTGCTCCACGCCGTCATCGCGCAGGAACTTCAGGCAATCGTGGCGAGCGAACGCGATATGCTGGCTTCTATCGTTGCGCAGTCGCCCAGGCTTGCGGAATTCATGCCCCGCTACATCGACCGGTACAGCTCGTTCCTGAAGGAGAACGCGCCGCTGTTGCGGACGATCATGCAGCGGGCTTCGGTCGATTCAGCCGTCTCCGAACCGGGCAAGGAAACCGCCCGACGTTCGGCGGCCCTTTCGGTGGACGCCATTCTTTCGTATCGCGCAGAGATCAGGGCGCCCGACGCCGAGGAACGGGCGCAGGCTGTCTTTCAGATCGTGTTCGCCACGATCGCGCGGCAATATGGTCTGGGATCCACGCCGGAGTCAGGCGATCCGGAAGTCTGGCAATTCATGAAGGAACAGCTGGCAAAGATGTCGCTGGCCTATCTGCTCCACGCCGACTGACGCGCTCAGAAGGGCGCGGCCAGCCGGTGCAGGGCGGCGCCGATCATCCCGCCGATCTGCTCCGGGGCACTGCCGGCGAGCTGGGCCGAACCGATCGCGACGCTGCTCTCGACGATGTCGCGGCAGCGCTCGTACCGGCGCTCTTCATAGGCGGCCAGTGCGGCTTCGGCATCGTCGGACCGGGCCAGTTCCTCGGCAAGAACGATCGCGCTCTCCACTGCCATGCCCGCGCCCGATGCCAGATGCGGCGTTGTCGCGTGAACCGCATCGCCCAGCAGCACGATACGGCCGTCCGACCAGGGCCGGGGCTGGATCATTGCCTCCAGTGGCCGATAATTGACCCAATGGTCGCGCGTCATATTGTCGCGGATCCAGCCCGCGCTGCCCCCGAAATCGGCAAGCCGCGTCTTCATCTCGTCGTGCAGTTCGGCTTCGCTGAAATGCTGCTCGCGGCTTTCATGGGATGACAGCAGCCACAGGTAGACGGCATCGGCCCCGCACAGGGTAATGCCAGCGGTGTACTTATGGCCGAAGAACATTTCGCCCTGCGACAAGGTCGGTGGCTTCGGCATGGCGACGCGCCAGCAGCCTTGCCCCGTGCGGACAGGCTGGCACATGTGCGCAAAGGCCAGTTCGCGAACGCGCGAACGGACTGAATCGGCCCCGATGACAAGATCGTAGCGCCCGCTCGATCCGTCGGAGAATTCGACGTCCACTCCCCCGTCCCGATTGTCGAGCGCATCGACCGACAGGCCCAGCCGCACCGCGGCGCCGGCGCTGGCGACGCGCTGCTGCATCAGCGCGTGCAGCACCGGGCGCATGATCCCGCCGGTGGCCGGCAGCCCCTCTTCGATCGCGGGTTCGTCCAGCTCGCGCAGATGGTGCCCGTTGAACAGGAACACGCTCGTCGCATTGCTGATGGCGCCCGCCGCGGCAATGTCGCCGACCATGTCGAGATGGCGGTATGCGCGCAGGGTCGGCCCGGTAATCGTGATGCCCGCGCCGTAGACCCGCCACTCGGGGTCGATATCGATCAGCTCGACGGCCACGCCGCGCTGGGCGAGCCCGATGGCCGCCGCCATGCCGCCGATGCCGCCGCCCACGATGAGCGCAGTCCCAATCGAGCTTATCCGGTCACTATCGGTCATTCTCTGTCCTTGCGCGCATATGAGAGGTTTATTGCTGGTCGAGCCAGGCGAGATACTGGTCGATCCAGTGATCGCTGGTGGTCCCCTTTGGCATCATGCCAAAGCCGTGGTCGCCACTGGCGTAGAGATGGAACTCCACCGCCGGACTTTCCTTCAGCCAGTTGTCCACCAGCTTCAACCCGCCTTGCCTGAACAGCGGATCGTTCGCGGCGATGGCCAGAAAAAGCGGCGGGCGTGGGCCGCCGGTCACCGTCTGGGTCATGGGCGGATAGATCAGGGCGGCGTGGTGGAGAAGTGCGGCTTCTTTCTTCTGTTCCAGCAACCGGATCAGCGAGCGCGACCCGGCCGAGAAGCCGATGGCGCCGATCGCCTTCGGATCGACTTTCCATCTTGCGGCCTGCGCCGAGACCAGCGCCACGGCAGCGGCCAGGTCATCGACGGCAGGGGGAAGGTCGGGCAGCTCCTGCTTGCCGAGCGAACCGAATTTGGCCGCCATGTCCGCCATGAATCCCTCGGGCGTCGGCGGCGTCGGGTTGACCCGGTATTTCAGCACGAACGCGGTATAGCCCTGCGCGGCCAGCCGGTCGGCGACGCGGAACCCTTCGCTGTCGATCGACACGAAGGCATAGCCGCCGCCGGGCACGACGATCACCGCTTTGCCGTTCGCGCGCCCGTTCATCGGACGGACGACATAAAGCGAGGGACGGGTGACGTTGCGCACCCAGATCTGGCCGAAGACCCGATTCCATATCTCGCCGCCCGATGGGGCGTTGCTGAGCGCAATTTCCTCGCCACGCGCAGGCGGCGCCGGGTCGACCATGGGCATCGACGGCGTCTGCGCAATTGCGGGCGGGCTGCCCAGCACCACCGCGGCGAGCGCCGCGATCCACAAGAACTTCCGGCCCATGGTCATCCCCTTGTGCTATTGGCGCGGACAAAGTCGCGATAGGCTAGCGCGCTCGGCTTGGGCCGGCGCTCGAAGGTCTTTCGGTCGAGCGTGTGCAGGCCGAAGTGGATGCGATAGCCGAACACCCATTCGAAGTTGTCGACGAGCGACCAGTGGAGATATCCCTTCACCGGGACGCCGTCGTCCATCGCCTCTCGCAGCGAGCGCAGCGCTTCGGGAATGAGCCACGCGCGGATGCTGTCGTCGTCGGTGCCGACCCCGTGCTCGGTCACCATGATCGGCACTTTCGCGACTTCGTAGGCGTAGCGGACCGCGCCGGCGAGCGACGGCGGATAGACCTCGGCACCCATGGTATTGCGGCGGGCGTCGGCGGGCGGATCGAGCTTGCCGGTCTTTGTCCACCGGTTGCGCTCGTAGTTCTGCACGCCCAGGAAATCATCGGCCCGCGCGAGGCGCAGCCAGCTGTTGTAGAATTTCTCGCGCATCGCATCGCGCAGGCTGCCCGGCTCGGCTTCCTGCTCGTCGAGCATCGCCAGGCTGACACCGACCGGAAGGTCGGGGCGCACCGCCTTGATGGCCGCCTTTCCCGCCGTGTGGGCCGCCTGCAGATTGGCCTGCACGCGAACGGGGTCGGACTGGTAGAGTCCATTGCCGGCGGAAAACACCTCGACCCCCAGTTGTTTGGCCGCGGCAGCCGCCATCGCCTTGTCCTGCTCGAACAGGCCGGGCGGCAGCAGGAATTGCAGGACGCCCGACAGGTTGGGCTCGTTGAGCGTGGTCGCATGATCGATCCCGGCGGCCAGGTGGCGCGCGGCACGATCGCAAAAGCGGGCGAAAAGCTGCGGTGAATCCGGCGCGTTCCATCCGCCGCGCGCAGCGAACCAGATCGGCGTCGTGAAATGGTTGAAGGTGACGATGGGGCGCAGGCCCTTTTGCCGGCAACCGTCGATCATCGCCTTGTAATGGTCGAGCATCGCGATCGAGAAAGTCCCCGGCACAGGCTCGATGCGCGCCCATTCGATGCTGAACCGGTAGCTGTTGAGGCCAAGGGCGGTGACCAGATCCAGGTCGCGTCGCCACAATTCGAAGCTGTTGGCGGCGTCGCCTGACGGTTCTGCAAACACTGTCGGCCGCGTGTTTTCGAGCAACCAGCAATCCGCATTGACGTTGTTGCCCTCGACCTGATGGCCCGCCGTCGCCGTGCCCCAGACGAAACCCTTGGGAAACGCCTTCGCCTGTCGGCCGAGTGCCGGTGCAGCCCCGAGCACGGTCGCTGCGGCGCCTGCGGCCAGAAACCCCCGCCTGTCGGGTGCCATCGATCCTCTCCCTCTTGTTTTGCGCAAGACTGGCGGACTTTATTGATCAAGTAAAATTGTCATCATTCATCGCTTCGGATAAGGGAAACGAATAGGTAGGCAGCGACGGGCAGGCGTCGGGGGAGGGGACAGGATGCGGTTCAAGGGTCTAGATCTCAACCTGCTGGTGGCGTTCGACGCGCTGATGACGACGCGCAGCGTCAGCCGGTCGGCGGAGCGGCTCAACCTCAGCCAGCCGGCGATGAGTGCGGCCCTGGCGCGCCTGCGCGACTATTTCGGCGACGACCTGCTGACGCTTCAGGGCAAGCGCATGCACCCCACTGCCTTCGCCGACGAGCTGATGCCGCAGGTGCGTGAAAGCCTGCTTGCGATGGAAACGATGCTCGCCCGCTCTCCCAATTTTTCGCCCGCTACCTCGCAGCGCAAATTCCGCATCGTGACGTCGGACTATGTGCTCGCCTCGCTGCTGGTGCCGCTGATCGCGCAGCTCGCCGAGGAAGCGCCGGGCATCCGCATCGATTGCGAACTGCCGCAGCCTTCGACCGTGCAGGAGCTCGAGGAGGGGAAGATCGACCTGTCGATCACGCCCGAATACACCATAGGCGGCAACCACCTGTCGTACATGCTGTACACCGAGCCGCAGGTGGTGGCAGGCTGGAACCGGAACCCCGCAATCGCCGACGGCACGATCACCGAGGAGGCCTTCTTCAGCGCGGGCCATGTCGCCGTGGTGCTCGGCGGCGGCGCGACCCTGTCCTATGCCGATCGCCAGCTCGAGCTGATGGGCCGCAAGCGCAAGATACAGGCCACGGCCGCTTTCTTCACGGCAGTACCCTGGCTCCTCGAGGGGACGTCGCGGCTCGCGGTCATGCATTCGCGCATGGCCCGACAGATTGCGGGGCGGTTCGCCATTGCGACCGCACCGATGCCGTTCGAAATGCCTGCCATGAAGCAGATGCTCAGCTACCATCCCGGGCGCAAGGGCGATGCCGCGCTGACCTGGCTGCGCCACAAGATCGAGGCGCTGGCGACGGCAGAGGCATAAACACTTCTGATCGATCTTCATCAAAACAAGCATTTTTACAGATCGACCCGGACGCCTATTGTAGCCGGAGGAGAGACACGCAAAATGCTGACCCTAGAACAGGCGCAGACAATCGCCCTCGACACGCTTGCCGAGGGTAAACGGCGCGGCTTTGCGCCCTTGTGCTGCGTCGTTCTCGATCCCGGAACCCATGTGCTGGCGCTGCTGCGTGATGAACGCGCTTCGGTCTATCGACCTGAAATCGCGACGGGAAAGGCGGCAGGCTGCCTCGGCATGGGCTTTGGTGGCCGCGAACTTGCGCGCCGCGCAGCCGCCGCTCCCGGTTTCTTCACGGGGCTTCAGGCGCTGTTTCCCAAGGGAATGATTCCCGTGGCCGGGGGCGTGCTGATCCGCGGGCAGGATGGCGAGCTGCTGGGCGCAGCGGGCGTCAGCGGCGACACGTCGGATAATGACGAGCTCTGCGTCGTCGCCGCCATTGCGGCGGCGGGACTGGTTGCGGATACCGGCGCGTGATGGCGACATTGTTCACCGATGTTCGCATCTTCGACGGCAGCGGCGCCGCGCTGTTTCCCGGCGAGGTGCTGGTGCGCGGCGACCGGATCGAAGCCGTTGCGAAAGGGGACGAGCGCCTGCCACGCGATGGCGTCACGGTAACCGAGGGCAGGGGCCGCACGCTTATGCCCGGCATGGTCGAGGCGCATGGCCATCTCACCTGGCCGACGTCGGTCGAACGCATGATCAACACCATGAAGCCGCTGCCGATCGAACAGCATGTGCTGGTCACCGCGCAGAACGCGCGGATCACGCTCGATCATGGCTTTACCAGTGTGTATTCGGCCGGGTCGCTGGGCGAGCGGATCGAACCCGCCCTGCGCGACATGATCGATGCCGGGTTTCTGCCGGGGCCCCGCCTGCGCGCCTCTGCCCTCGAAAAGGGTGCCGAAGGCGTGCTTGGCGTGCCCGCCGGCCATGATCCCACCCACCAGCGCGATATCCCGCACCTGCGCGACTATGTCGCACAAAAGGCAGCCGACGGCTGTGACACCATCAAGTTCCTGATGTCGAGTGACGACGCCTTCCAGCCCGGCGGCTCGCAGACGCTGATGTATTCCGAAGAGGAAGCACAGGCGATCGGGGAGGCCGCGCGTGAGGCGGGCATCTGGCTCGCCTGCCATGCGCAGGGGTCCGAAGCAGTAAAGCGGGCCCTGCGCGCCGGCTTTCGGGCGATCTACCACTGCACCTATGCGGACGAGGAAGCGCTCGACATGTTCGAGGCGCGCAAGGCCGATACCTTTACCGCGCCTGCGGTCGGCCTGTTGTGGGCGCGGACGTACGAAGCCCGGGATTTCGGCATCGGCCCTGCCGAAGCCGCGCAGCTCGGCGCCGTGCGCGGGCTGGAACTTGGGCAGATGGTCGTCCCCGAAATGAAAAAGCGCGGCATACGCGTGCTGCCCGGCGGCGATTACGGCTTCCCCTATAATCCGCACGGTCGCAACGCGCGAGACCTCGAACATTTCGTCAACCTGTTCGGCTTTTCGCCGACCGAGGCACTCGTCGCCGCCACGAAGCAGGGCGGCGAGCTCGTCGACTGGGACGTCGGGCAGATCCGCAATGGCTATCTCGCCGATATCCTGCTGATCGATGGTGATCCGACCGCCGACGTCCGCGTCATGCAGGACCGTACCAATCTCGCCGCCATCATGAAGGGCGGCCAGTTCCACAAGGCGCCCGCGCGCCATCCAGAGGACCAACGTCAATGAGCCGTGTCACCGAAATCCGCTACGTCGGCTATGCCGTCGCCGATCTTGCTGCCGAGCGTGCCTTCTACGCCGACAGCTGGAAGCTGAAGCAAGTTCGCGAGGCCGACGGCCTCGTCTATTTCGCGGCCGAAGGGCATGACGAGCTCTACGTCGTGCGTTTGCGGCAGGACGCCGTGCAGCGGGTCGACGTGATCGCGCTCGCCACAGAAACCGATGCCGATGTCGATGCGCTGCACGCGAAGGTACTCGATTACGGTTGCCAGATCATCTGGGCGCCCAGGGCGCTCGATCAGTTCGGCGGCGGCTATGGGTTCCGCTTCTTTTCGAAGGACGGCCTGCCCTATGAGATTTCGGCAGGCGTCGCGCGCGGGACTTCGCGCCAGATCGCGGTGCGCGAGGCAATTCCCGAGCGGATCAGCCATATCGTGATGCATTCACCTCGCCACCAGGAGGAAATGGCTTTCTTCCAGAACGTGCTCGGCTTCAGGCTGAGCGACTGGCTCGGCGACTTCATGGGCTTCCTGCGCTGCAACGAGGCGCATCACCGCATCGCCTTCCTGCCCGGGCCGCCGTGTCTCAATCACGTCGCCTATGATATGGCCAATGTCGACGAAATGATGCGCGGCGTCGCGCGACTGAAGCGGCAGCACATCGACATCCGCTGGGGTCCCGGCCGCCATACGGCGGGCAACAACACGTTCAGCTATTTTACCACGCCTGCCGGCTTTGCCGTGGAATATACGTCCGAGCTGGAGAAGGTCGATTTCGAGACCCATCAGCCGCAGGTCATCGCGCCCGCGCCAGAAATCATGGACCAGTGGGGCACCGGCATCGGCGGGCCGCAGACCATGCCAAAGCCTGCGCCCGATGCCGCGCTCTTCCAAGCTGCAGGAGTCTGACCGGATGGCCCTGTTCGAACCCTTTCCCAATTACATCTGGAACCTGTCGGTCGCCTTCGCGATGGAGAACGGTGGCCGCATTGGCGAGATCGTCGACATGATCGAACCGCTGCGCGCCAAGGCGCAAAGCGGTGCGGACGCCGGGACCGCCGATTTCATGGCCGAATGGGTCAGGATGGGCGACAAGCTCGTCAGCCTTGCCGAGGAAGACCTGGCGCTCGGGCGCGAATTTTCGGCCGGGACGAAGCTGAAACGCGCGACGATCTATTACCTTACCGGCGAACGCATGCAGGCGCAGGGATCGGCCGGTCGCGAACAGACCTATGCAAAGGCGCTCGACAGCTTTCAGCGGGGCACCGGGTTTTCCGGCGATCCGCTCACGCGGGTGGAAATCCCGTACGAGGGCAAGGCCATCACCGGCCTGTTCCACCGTGCGCCGGTCGACGGTCCGGCGCCGTGCGTCGTCTATTGCAACGGGCTCGACAGCATGAAGGAAATGCTGTGGCTGGGGGGCTTCCCGGCGGCGCTCGCCAAGCGCGGCATCCACACCTTGTGCGTCGATCAGCCGGGAACCGGCGAAGCGCTGCGGCTGCAGGATCTCAAGGCCACGCCCTTTGCGGAAAACTGGGCGTCCAAATGGGTGGACTGGCTGGAGACGCAACCCGATGTCGACAAGACGCGACTGGGCATGACCGGCATTTCGCTCGGCGGCCATTTCGCGCCGCGCGCGGTAGCCTATGAACCGCGCTTCGCCAGCGGCGCAGCCTGGGGCGCCAATCACAACTGGCGGGAGGTCCAGGACAAGCGGATGGCGCGCGAGGGCGAAAACCCGGTCCCGCACTATTGGGGCCATGTCTACTGGGTGTTCGGCGCGAAGGATCACGAGGATTTCCTGGCCAGGAGCAACGACATGAACCTCAACGGCCATCTTGATCGCATCAAGGTGCCGTTCCTTGTCACCCACGGCGCCACCGACCGGCAGATCAGTGTCGACTATGCGCACCAGAGCTATGCCCAACTCGTCAATTCGCCCAAGCGCGAGCTGAAGATCTTTACCGCCCGCGAAGGCGGCGTCGAGCATGTGGGGGCCGACAATATGAGTTTCGGCAACGACTATATCGCCGACTGGTTCGCCGAAACGCTCGGTGGACGCACCGCCGCGTGAGCCGCGCGGCGTCGAAAGCCGGGATCGCGCTGCTGCTGGCGGCGACCGCGCTGACCGGCGTTCACGCCGATGCGCTCGACGACGGCTTTCGCGATCCGCCGCAATCGGCCCGGCCGCGCGTCTGGTGGCACTGGATGAACGGCAACGTCACCCAGGAAGGAATCAGGCTCGACCTCGAATGGATGAAGCGCATCGGGATCGGCGGTGTCCAGAATTTCGATGCCCAGCTCAGGACGCCGCAGGTCGTCGACAAGCGGCTGGTGTACATGACACCCGAATGGAAGGCGGCGTTCCGCTTCGCGGTCCAGACCGCCGACCGGCTCGGCCTCGAAATGGCGATTGCGGCGTCGCCGGGGTGGAGCGAGACCGGCGGACCCTGGGTCAGGCCCGAAGACGGCATCAAGAAGCTGGTGTGGAGCGAAACTGCGATCGACGGCGGCAAGCGCTTCACGGGCGTGCTGGCGGACCCGCCCTCGACGACCGGCCCGTTCCAGGACCTGGGCATGCAACCGGAGATCGGGGCCGGCGCACCAAAGACCGACTTGCCCATGCTCTACCGCGATACGCACGTCATCGCCTATCGCGTCACCGGAGAAGAGGCCGGTCCGGCTCGCTACAGCACGCCTTCCGGGCCGGTCGACGGCGCCATACTGGCGGATGGAAAACAGGCGACCACCCTCGAACTGGCGCCCGGGACCTCCAGCGACCCGGCGTGGCTGCGCGCGGATTTTGCCAAGCCGCGAAAGCTCCGCTCGGCGACGCTTGCAACCCCGCCCGCGTCGATGTTCGGCGCCGCATCTTTCCAGTCGGTGCTCGAGGCGAGCGTGGACGGGGCGACCTTCCGAGAGATAGGTCGCTTCCCGACCGGCACGAGCGCCCAATATACGATCGGCTTTCCCACCGTGGCGGCAAAGGCCATGCGTGTCGTCTTCCAGCCGGGGGCAGGCGGCTTTACCTTGCCGACGCCGCCGGCGCCGGGCGTGGACTTTTCGGCTTTTGGCAGTTTGGCAGGCGGCGGAAAGCCGCACGTCACGGTAGCGGAACTGCAGTTCTCCGAAACCGCGCGGGTCCACCGGGCCGAGGAAAAGGCGGGTTTTGCGACCAGCCTCGACTATTACGCCATCGCCTCTGCGCCGGGTACGGGCGTTTCTCCGGACGATGTCATCGACCTGACCGCGCGCATGACGCCCGACGGACGGCTCGACTGGACGCCGCCGAAAGGGCGCTGGCGGGTGCTGCGCCTGGGCTGGTCGCTGACCGGCACCGAGAACCATCCGGCGACGCCCGAGGCGACGGGCCTTGAGGTCGACAAGTTCGATGCCGGGGCGGTGCGCCGTTACATCAATACCTATCTCAACACCTATGTTGCGGCGGCGGGTCCCGACCTGATCGGCAAACGCGGCGTCGGTGCGGTACTGAACGACAGCATCGAGGTCGGCGCATCGAACTGGACACCCGGCCTGGTTGCGGCATTCCGGCAGCGGCGCGGTTATAACCCGGTGCGCTGGCTGCCCGCGCTGACCGGGGTCATCATCGACAACTCGGCGCGCACCGATGCTTTCCTGTACGATTTCCGGCGGACGCTCGGCGATCTCATGGCCGAGGCCCATTACCGCACCATCACCGCCGAACTGCACAAGCGTGGACTGATCCACTATTCGGAAGCGCTCGAGGACAAGCGGCCGTCGCTCGGCGACGACATGGATATGCGCCGCGACGCCGATGTGCCGATGGCGGCAATGTGGTCCTATGCGCCCGAAGCAGGTGTGCCGCAGCCGACTTACGAGGGTGACATTCGCGGCGCCGCCTCGGTCGCGCACATGTATGGGCAGAACCTCGTGGCGGCGGAGTCGCTGACGGCGGCCATGCAACCCTGGGCATTTGCGCCCCGCGACCTGCAGCCCATGATCGACATGGAATTCGCGCTTGGCGTCAACCGCCCGGTCATTCACACTTCGGTTCACCAGCCGCTGACCGACAAAGCGCCGGGCTTTTCGCTCTTCATTTTCGGTCAGTATTTCAACCGCCTAGAAACCTGGGGCGAAATGGCGAAGCCCTGGGTCGACTATATATCGCGCAACAGCTTCATGCTGCAGCAGGGGCGCAACGTCGCCGATGTCGCCTGGTTCTATGGCGAGGAAGCGCCCCTGACCGCGCTGTTCGCCAAGGCCGTGCCGGCGGGCCTGCCGACGACGAGCGGCTTCGATTTCGTCAATGCCGACGTGCTTCTCAACCGGCTGCGCAATGACGGCGCCGATCTGGTTGCCGACAGCGGTGCGCGGTACAAGCTCGTCTACCTGGGCGGCAGCAGCCGGATGATGACGCTTCCCGTGCTCCGGCGTCTCGACGCGTTGGTGCAGGGCGGGGCAACGCTCGTCGGGACGAAACCCGAAGGCACGCCCAGCCTGTCCGACGATCCTGCTGCCTTCGCCGCGCTTGCAGAACGACTGTGGGGCGGGGCGACCGGCAAGGGCCGCGTGCTCGCGACGTCGGACCTTAAGGCGGCGATGGCCACGCTCGGGGTCGCGCCCGACTATGGTGTCGTCAACGCCGCGCCCGATGCCCATGTCATGTTCGTGCATCGCGCGACGCCCGACGCCGACATCTATTATTTTACCAACCGCAGGGACCGCAGCGAGCGCGCCGACCTTCGGTTCCGCGTCGCCGACCGGCAGCCTGAACTGTGGGACGCGGTGACGGGCTCCTCGTCGCCGGTCGGCTACACTGTCCGCGACGGGCAGACGCTCGTGCCGCTGAAGCTGCTGCCCTATCAGTCCGGCTATATCGTCTTCCGCAAGCGCGCCGGGACCGCGGCCCCGACCCTCACGGGCATCGAGAGCAAGGCGTTCGAAATAACAGGCCCCTGGACATTGTCGTTCCAGCCTGGCCGCGGCGCACCGCCGCAGGTGACACTGCCGCAGCTCGCCGACTGGTCGAAGAACGACCTGCCCGGCATCCGCTATTTCTCCGGAACGGGGACCTACACACGCAGCATCACGGTTCCCCGCACAGCCCTCGCGCCCGGCAAACCGCTGACCCTCGACCTCGGCGACGTGCGCGACGTGGCGGAGGTGCGGGTCAACGGCAAGCTCGCGGGCACGCTGTGGAAGCCGCCCTACCGCCTCGACATCGCTGGCCTTGCGAGGCCCGGCAGCAACGCGCTCAAGATCCGCGTCGCCAACCTGTGGGTCAACCGCCTGATCGGCGACGCCCAGCCGGGCGCGCAGCCGATCACCTTCACGACGCTCAAGACCTACCGCGCCGACGCCCCGCTCCGCCCGTCCGGCCTGATCGGCCCTGTCACCCTCGGCGCCCGCTAGAGCGGCAGGCCCACATAATTCTCGGCAATCGCCGTCTGCGCCGCGCGCGAGGACGCGATATAGTCGAGCTCGGCCACCTGCATCCGCCGCTCGAACGGCCCGTCCTCGGGAAAGCGGTGCATCAGCTTGGTCAGCTGCCAGCTGAACCGCTCCGATTTCCACACCCGCGCCAGCGCCTTTGCCGAATAGCCCGCGATCCCGTCCCTGTCCGCGCGCCGGTAATGGCCGATCAGCGCGTCGGAGAGATAGGCCACGTCCGACGCCGCCAGGTTCAGCCCCTTGGCCCCCGTCGGCGGCACGATGTGCGCCGCGTCGCCCGCGAGGAACAGCCGCCCTTGGCGCATCGGCTCCGACACGAACGAGCGCAGCGGCGCGATCGACTTCTCGAGCGCCGGCCCCCGCGTCATCCCTGCCGCCGCCTCGGGCCCCAGGCGCACCGCCAGCTCGTCCCACAGCCGCTCGTCGGGCCACAGCGCAATGTCCTCGTCCGCCGGTACCTGCACGTAATAGCGGCTGCGCGTCGGCGACCGCATGCTCGCGAGCGCGAAGCCGCGGTCGTGGTTGGCGTAGATCAGCTCGTGGTGGCACGGCGGCACATCGGCAAGGATCCCCAGCCAGCCGAACGGATAGACCCGCTCATATTCGCGCCGTACGCCCGCCGGAATCGCCTTGCGCGATGCCCCGTGAAACCCGTCGCACCCCGCGACGAAGTCGCAGTCGAGCCGCCCCCCGTCGCCCCATGTCACATAAGGCGCGTCACCGTCGACATCGTGCAGCGCCACGTCGGCCGCTTCCCAGACGATCTCCAGGCCCCGTTCCGGCGCCGCGTCGATCAGGTCGCGCGTCACCTCGGTCTGTCCATAGACCGTCACATGCTTGCCAGTCAGGTCGAACGTATCGATCCGGATCAGCCGCTCGCCTTCCGCCAGTGCGAACCCTTCCTCCAGCATCCCCTCGCGGTTCAGCCGCGCATCGATGCCCAGCCGGTGGAGCAGGTCGGTCGTCGTCCGTTCGAGCACGCCGGCCCGGATGCGCTCGAGCACGCGCGTCCGCGACGTGCGCTCGACGACCACACAGTCGATCCCCTCGGCGCGCAGCAGATGCCCCAGCAGCAATCCCGCCGGGCCGCAGCCGATGATCGCAACCTGTGTCTTCACGCCGCCAGCTGCTTTTCGAGCGCGTCAAGCACGCGGTAACAGGGCAGCACCTGGGCCACGCTCGAATTGGGTTCGCGCCCCTCGCGGATCGCGCCGACGAACTCGCGGTCCTGCAGCTCGATGCCGTTGCTCGACACCGCTACACCCGCCAGGTCGATCGGCTCTTCCCTGCCAGTCACCAGGTCGTCGTAGCGCGCGATATAGGTCGCGCTGTCGCCGATGTAGCGGAAGAAGGTCCCCAGCGGCCCGTCGTTGTTGAAGCTCAGCGACAGCGTGCAGATCGCGCCGCTTTCCGCCTTCAGCTGGATCGACATGTCCATCGCGATCCCGAGTTCGGCGTGATGCGGCCCTTCGATCGCGTTGGCCTTGACGATAGGCCCGGCCTGATAAGCGAACAGGTCGACGGTATGCGCGGCGTGATGCCACAGCAGATGGTCGGTCCAGCTGCGCGGCTGCCCCTTGGCGTTCATGTTCTTGCGACGGAAGAAATAGGTCTGCACGTCCATCTGCTGGATGTTGAATTCGCCGCTCTCGATGCGGTTGTGAACGTACTGGTGCGACGGATTGAAGCGCCGCGTATGACCGACCATGCAGGTGAGGCCCGTCTCGACCTGCTTGGCGAGCACGGCCTCCGCATCGGCCAGCGAGTCCGCCAGCGGAATTTCGACCTGCACATGCTTTCCCGCGTCCATGCACATGATCGCCTGTTCGGCGTGCATCTGCGTCGGTGTGCAGAGGATGACGGCATCGACATCGTCACGGGCAAGCGCATCGCCCAGCTCGGTCGAACTATGCTTTGCGCCGTATTTGGCGGCGACGGCCGCGGCCTGCTCGGCGGTACGGCTGACGATCGAGACGATCTCGACCCCGTCGATCAGTTTCAGCCCGTCGAGATGCTTTTCCCCGAACGCGCCGGCGCCTGCCAAGGCTATTCTCATGGCAATTTCTCCAACACGATGTGGCCCAGCGCCGTGTTGCTCGCGGGCACGTGATAGTGACGATGGAGTTCGCGCACGTCCGGCCCCAGCGCGCCGCGCATGATCAGCCACATGACCAGTTCGATCCCCTCGCTGCCGGCTTCCCGCAGATATTCGAGATGCGGGATGTGGCGCAGCCGCGCCGGATCGGCCGTCAGGTCGTTCAGGAATTGCGTATCCCAGGGCTTGTTGATCAGCCCCGCACGCGGCCCCTGAAGCTGGTGCGACATGCCGCCCGTGCCCCAGATCTGCACGTTCAGGTCCTCGGGAAAACTCTCGATCGCGCGCGCAATCGCTTCGCCCAGCAGCCAGCACCTGTTACCGGTCGGGGGCGGATAGGTGACGACATTGACCGCCAGCGGGACCACCCGGCACGGCCAGGCATCGGGCTGTCCGAACATCATCGACAGCGGCACTGTGAGGCCGTGATCGACGGCCATCTCGTTGATGATCGTCAGGTCGAATTCGTCGAGGATGCACGATTGCGCGATGTGCCACGCCAGGTCGGCATGGCCCTTCACCATCGGCACCGGGCGCGGTCCCCATCCTTCGTCGGCGGGCGCATAGGTCTCGGCGCACCCGATGGCGAAGGTCGGAATGATCTTCATGTCGAAGGCAGAGGCATGGTCGTTGAAGACCAGGATGACGACGTCGGGCTTTTCGGCGGCTTCCCAAGCCCGTGTCCAGTCGAAGCCGGCAAAGGCGCCTTTCCAGTAGTCCTCGCCGGTCTTGCCGAGGTCGATCGCCGCCCCCAGCGCGGGAATATGGCTCGATCCGACGCCTGCGGTCAGCCGCGCCATCTCAATTGCCTCCCTTGATCGAGCGGACACCTTCGGGCGAACGTCCGCCCGCGATCATCATTGCCTGATAGTCCTCGACCCCCATGCCGGTCATGGTGCTGACGGCCTGGACGAAACTCAGCCCGTCGGTTGCAAAGATCTTGGCAAGGAAATAGATGTTGCCGCCAAGGTCCAGCAGGCGGTTGTAGTCGCGGGCAAGCACGGCTGCCTTCTGGTCTTCGGTGATCGGCCACTCGTCGAGATAGGCCCGTTCGTCGGCCTTCCACCGCGCGCGGTTGTCCGCCTTCATCAGGCTCATCGCGAACTGGTTGACGTGAAACCCCTGTCGCGCGCGCTTGGCCGTATAGACGCGGGTGCCGGGAATATCGTCGAACTCGGCAAGATAGGCATGGATGTCCTGCGTCACGAGTCGGCCCCTGCGGCAATGAGCCGGTCGATCACGCGCCGCACGCGGACGCCGCCCTCGTCGATGTTGTAGGCACGCAATTTCAGCGAGGGATTGGCGTCGATCGAACGTTGCTGCGCCTCTAGGATCTCGACATCCTCGAGGAACACACCGCCTTGCCCTTTCTTGAAGCGCGATGTGAAGCCGGGGTCGTCGTTGTCGAAGTTGCGCGCCATGCCCCAGAAATAATGCGTCGTGGTGTCGCTCTCGGGCGTCATCACGTCGATCACGAAACCGCGTACCCCTTGATCATGGTTTTCCAGCGTCGCCCCGGCCCCTACCGGCGCAACGCCGACGTCGATGATGACAGCCGACGGAGCGATGAATTCGCAGATCTGCCAGCGGTCGACCTGGCCGGTCTGCCGCAGTGCCATGCTCCAGAACGGCGGCGCCTCCACCCCGGCCATCCAGCGCGTGACGAACACCTTGTCACCCTCGACCCGCGTCTCGATGGGCGTCTCCATCAGCTCGGGCTGGCCGATGGAGCCTGCGTGGACATAGGTTTCGTGGGTCAGGTCCATCAGATTGTCGATGACCAGCCGGTAATCGCAC
>JANMJZ010000106.1:0-1800 GCA_031371635.1 Sphingomonadales bacterium
CGAATTGAGCAGGATCTGCGCGGATGCGATCGCCGAGGCGTTAAGGAAGAATATCTTCGCTTCATAGGTGCGCGGCTTCATCGTCTTCGCATCGATCACCCGCACTGCCTTGATCTTGCCCGTCGCCGGATCCTGAATCAGGCTGTGGACGACGGCGTCGGTGACGACGGTCAGATTGCCGGTCTTTTCGGCAGCTGGCAGCGACGAACTAAGGCTCGAATGGTTCGCGCCGAAACTGCACCCGCGTTCGCAGATAGAGCGGTTCTGGCACGATGTTCGCCCGAGCGCCTCATGATGCGGCTGCGCGACCGACAGATTGGCGTTGCGCCCGATGATAACCTTGCGTCCGGGAAACTTCGTCTCGACCGATGCCTTGAACAGCTTTTCGGCGTCGTTGAGTTCCCAGCCGGGCAGGAACTGGCCGTCGGGCAATTGCGGCAGGTTTTCCTTAGTGCCCGCGACGCCGATGAAGGTTTCGACATGGTCGTACCATTTGCTGAGGTCTTCATAGCGGATCGGCCAGTCGCAGCCGTGTCCGTCCTTGGCATTCGCTTCGAAATCCTGCGGCGACAGCCGATAGGACTGCCGCCCCCACATGATCGAACGACCGCCGAGATGGTAGCCGCGAATCCACGCGAACGGCTTGCCCTCGGGCGTGGTATAAGGGTGCTCGCTGTCCTTGACCCAGAATTTCTTGGTCGCGGCGTTCATCGCATAGCATTGCCGCTGCACCGCATAATCGCGCGCCAGCTCGTCCTCGGGAACCATATTCTCGTGGGGCAGCTCCCACGGATTCTGGCTGTCCATATAATCCTCTCCGGGCACGATGTTACGCCCACGTTCGAGGACGAGGACCTTCAGCCCCCGTTCGCACATTTCCTTGGCCGAAATGCCCCCGCTCATGCCCGAGCCGATGACGATTGCATCAAACATACCTTGGTCTCCGCTTAGAACAGACCGCCCACGCCGAGATATGGACGCGAGGCTGAATTGAGTTTGATCGAGGGTTCCCATTTACCGGGTACATGCTCGTAGATGAGCTCGCTGCTTGCGGCCTGCTCGCTGAAATAATAGAGCAGGAGGATCAGGTCCTTCAGCTTGTAATAGCCGCGATCGGCCACATAAACGGGCCGAACGAAAAAGGTCGGCGTCGGCGCATTGGGTGGTGGCGGCACGCTCTTCAGGGCCGCCGTATCGTGTGGCGTCAGTACGGCAGCACGGTCGGCGGGGGACAGCGCGACAAATCCCTTGCCCTTTTGCGCTGTCGCTGCCGCGTCGATACGGGCCAGTGCCCCGTCGATGGCGACGCGTGATTCTGCCGAAGCCCAGCTGCGGAGCAACGCATCGAGCCGCGCCGGAACGTTGGTGTCGAGCGCGCCGACGCTGTCGGTCTTCGGCACGATCGTGTCGGCCACCGCAGTCAGCAGGGCATAGCGCGGCGCGGGCAGAAAGCGGGTGGCTACGCGCTTCGAAACGGCAAGCGCCTCTGCAGGCAATGCCGCTGCACCGAGCAGCGCGGCAATCCCCTGCACCAGACGGCGGCGGTCCCATGTCGACAGGTCGTGCATCATGCGCTCTCCCAGCAGTTGCGGATGTATCGGTAACCCTCGGTGCACACTTCCTCGGGACTTGCAAAGAAATCTCGCCAGACGCGCGGTGCCGCTGCCAGTTCGGGCAGCGCCTTGCCAAACGCCTCGATCGTCAGCCATCCGCCATAACCGACGCCCTTTAGCGCCGCGATGGTCTCGCGGATTTTCGCGTGCCCGCGCCCCGGCGTACCTCGGTCGTTCTCGCTGATGT
>JANMJZ010000168.1:0-1569 GCA_031371635.1 Sphingomonadales bacterium
GCTCGACCGCGCCTCGCTGTTCTCCGACGTCTGGCAACGCGCTTTGTGGCAGGATCCCGATCTGGACTATACGCTGCAGCGTCCGGTCTCGACGCTCGGCAAGCGGGCCTGGACCGACGCGCGCGCCACCGAGCGCGACGCGACATTGCGCGCGCTGTCACAGCGCTACGGGCTGTTCTACTTCTTCGCGCAGAGCTGTGCGGCGTGCGAGATCATGTCGCCGATCGTGAAATCGGTCGCCGATACCTATGGCATCACGGTCCGGGCGATCTCGACCGACGGCGGACCGTCGAAGTCCTTCCCGCGCTATACCGTCGAGACCAATCAGCGCGCGCGCATGGGACTCGAAGGCAAGGTAACCCCTGCCGTCGTCCTCTGGGACAGCGCCACCAACCGTCCGGTCCCGATCGGCTACGGCGTCATGTCCGCCGACGAGCTTCAGGACCGCATCTTTCTCCTGACCAAACGCGAGGCCGGCCATGATTACTAAGAGATTCGGTGCGGCACTTGCCGCACTCGCCCTGATGTCCGGGACGGCAACAACCGCGCTTGCCGACGTCGGCCAGTCGATGGACAGCTTCATGACCGATGTCGGGGGCGCTGCGCGCATTACCGGGCCGACGGCGTTCCAGGGGCAGTCGGCGGGCTATTACACGCTCGGCAACGTGTGGACACGCTTCCCGCAGAAAACGACGAACATCGCCAACCTGCAGCTGCCTTCGGCGCGCGCCGGCTGCGGCGGCATCGATCTATTTGCCGGCAGCTTCAGCTTCATCAACGCGAGCGAGATCGTCGCGATGCTGAAGGCCGTCGCCAACAATGCCGTCGGCTTCGCCTTCAGTCTGGCGATCGACACCGTCTGCCCCGAATGTTCGAAGATCATGCAGGAGTTCAGCCAGAAGGCCCAGCTGATGAACAACCTCAACATCAATAGCTGCGAGCTCGCGCAGGGCCTGGTCGGCGGCATCTGGCCCAAGGGCGATCTGGCCGACAAGGCGATCTGCGAGGCGATCGGCAATTCGGAAGGCATCTTCACCGACTATGCCGCCGCCAAGCACGGCTGCGGGACGCGCGGCCAGCGGGCTTCGACGACCTCGCAGGGCTCCGGCAAATACGACGACGTCAACCCGGGCGTGCCGCGCAACTACACCTGGACGATCCTCAAGAAGTCCGCATTTTTCTCGCCAGGGGGTACCTTCGACCGCGAGCTTGCCGAATATGCGATGACGCTGATCGGCACGATCATCTACGTACCGCCAAAGGACAGCGAACCCGGAAAATTCGTGCCCTTCGCGGGCGACGCATCGTCGACGCTCGTGACCGCGCTGCTCGACGGCACGCAGGGAACGAGCGTCAAGGTGTTCGACTGCGACGAGCCCGACAAGTGCCTCAATCCGACGTTCAAGACCCTCAACATTGCGACGTCGAAGGCGCTGCGCCCGCGCGTTTCGGCACTGATCGACGGCATGGTCGAAGCGATCCGCAGCGATACGCCGATCACCGAACCGCAGAAGGAGCTGCTGCAGGTCGCCTCGGTACCGCTTTACAAGATCCTGACGGTGCAGGCGG
>JANMJZ010000174.1:0-17502 GCA_031371635.1 Sphingomonadales bacterium
GTCGGCGAGGTTCAGCCCCAGCAAGCCAGCGGCGCGCGCCACCACCTGTCGGAGCTCATCCACCGTATAGAAACTCAGCCGCACCGGGATGCCGAACCGGTCGCGCAGCGGCGTCGTCAGCAGACCCTGCCGCGTGGTCGCGCCGACGAGGGTAAAGCGCGGCAGATCGATCCGTACAGACCGCGCTGACGGCCCCTCCCCGATCATCAGGTCGAGCGCGCGATCCTCCATCGCCGGGTAGAGGATTTCCTCGACTGCGGGCGCGAGCCGGTGGATCTCGTCAATGAATAGCACGTCGCCGTCCTCGAGATTGGTCAACAGCGCCGCCAGATCGCCCGACTTGGCGATGACCGGCCCCGACGTGGCGCGAAAGCCCACGCCCAGTTCGCGCGCGATGATCTGCGCGAGCGTCGTCTTGCCCAGCCCCGGCGGCCCGAAAAACAGCACATGGTCGAGCGCGTCGCCGCGCGACTTCGCGGCCTGGATGAACACGCGCAAATTGTCGCGCGCCGCCTTTTGCCCGACGAATTCGTCGAGCGACTTGGGGCGCAGCGCCGCGTCGATGTCTTCGGGTTGGCGCGAGGGGGTGGTGAGGGGGTTGGTCACCGCGCCACCTTCTTCAGCGCCACCCGTACCAGTGCGTCAAGGCCTGCGCTGCCGCCCAGTTCCTCGTCGGCCTTGGCCACCGCTGCGCTCGCCTCGGCAGGGCGGAAACCGAGATTGAGGAGCGCGGACACGGCATCGGCTGCGGCACCCGCGACGGGCGCGGCGCCCGGCACGCCGACCGCAACGCCGCCCACCTTGTCCTTCAGTTCGCGCACGATCCGTTCCGCAAGCTTGGGGCCGACGCCATTGGCGCGGGCGACCATCGCCTTGTCCTGCGTGCCCACGGCGCGGCTCAGTTCGCCTTCGTCGAGCACCGACAGGATGCTGAGCGCGACGCGGCCGCCGACGCCCTGCACGCCGGTCAGCAGGCGGAACCAGTCGCGCTCCGCCGCGCTGCCGAAGGCGAAAAGCGTCATCGCGTCCTCGCGGACCTGCAATTCGGTGAAGACCTTCACGGTGTTAGGATTATTTGGGCCGCCGACCGTACCGAGCACATTCAGCGTCCGTGCCGAGGCCTGCACGAGATAGCCGACGCCTCCGACGTCGATCACCGCATGGTCGGCCGCGGATTCGGCGAGAACACCGGAGAGACGCGCGATCATCGGGGCGCCCCGAAGGTCACAAGTGTCGCACGATATCGCACAAATCTGACGGCTAAACGTGGGTAAACGTCGACGAAGCGAATGCGCGGCGAAGACCCCCGGAACGACATTGCGGCACATAGGCAGAACATTGCCAGGTAGGAAAGCAAATTCAGCCGGTGCGCCGCGCCGACGCCAGGTGATGCGCGTGGGTGATGGCGACGGCAAGCGCGTCGGCCGCATCGGCCCCGGCGATCTTCACGCCGGGTAACAGCCGCGCGACCATGGCGTGGACCTGTGCCTTTTCCGCAGCGCCCGTACCGACGACCGCCTTCTTGACCAGTCGCGCGGCATATTCGCCCACGACGATGCCGCGTTTGGCCGCGCACAGCAGGATCACGCCGCGTGCATGGGCGAGCTTCAGGGTCGACTGCGCGTTGGAGTTGACGAACACCTCCTCGACCGCCGCGCCATCGGGCGTGTGCTCGATCAACAGGTCGGTCAGCGCCGCCTCGATCGCGACCAGCCGGTCGGGCAGCGTCATTTTCGGGTCGGTCTTCACCTGCCCGTTGGCGAGGTGGCTCAGCCGGTTGCCGCTCGCCGCGATCACGCCCCAGCCGGTCGTGCCGAGCCCGGGGTCGAGGCCGAGGATGATCAGCCGAGCTTGTCCATAACGTCTTCGGGCACGTCGTAGTTGCCCCAGACGGTCTGCACATCGTCGTCATCGTCGAGCGCATCGATCAGCTTCATCAGCGTCGCGGCATCGCCCTCGCCCACGGTGACCATCGTCTGCGGGCGCCAGGCGAGTTTCGCGCCCTCGCCTTCGCCAAGCTTCGTCTCGAGCGCCTTGGCGACTTCGTGAAGCATCTCGACGCTGGTCCAGATCTGATGGCCGTCCTCGTCGCTGGTGACGTCCTCGGCACCCGCCTCGAGCGCGGCTTCGAATACCGTGTCCGCGTCGCCCGCCTTGGCCGGGTAGGCGATCAGGCCCAGCCGGTCGAAGGCATGGCTGACGGCGCCGGGCGCGCCCAGATTGCCGCCGTTCTTCGACACCGCCGTCTTGACGTTGGTCGCGGTGCGGTTGCGGTTGTCGGTCAGCGCCTCGATGATCAGGCTGACCCCGCCAGGGCCGAACCCCTCGTAGCGGATTTCCTCGTAATTGGCGCCGTCGCCCTTCGACGCATTGTTGATCGCGCGTTCGATATTGTCCTTGGGCATGCCGCCGGCACGCGCCGTCAGCACGGCGGCGCGCAGCCGGGCGTTCATCGCCGGATCGGGCAGGCCGGACTTGGCGGCAACCGTGATTTCACGGCTCAGCTTCGAAAACGAGGCTGCGCGCTTCTTATCCTGCGCACCCTTGCGGTGCATGATGTTCTTGAACTTGGAATGGCCTGCCATGGATCCTCCTTATGGCACCGCGCTTAAGCTGTCCCGACCCGTCAGGCGAGTCCGAGCGCCGCGCGATAGGTGTCGAGCAAGGCGTCCATCTCGTCGCGATCGTTCTTTTCCATGCGGCGAAGGCGGACGATCAGGCGCATGATCTTGGTGTCGTAACCCTGGCCCTTGGCCTCCGAATAGACGTCACGAATGTCGTCGGCGATGCCTTTTTTCTCTTCCTCGAGCCGCTCGATGCGTTCGATGAACAGCCGCAACTGGTCGGCGGCGATAATGTCGCTCATGTGAGTCCCCGTAAGAATGAGGCGCGTCCCTAGGCGAGAGATTGTCGATGCTCAACCGGCTCGCGCTTTGCCGCGTCACGTTTCGTCGCTATCGGACGCTACGGATACGCGCCAGGAGAGATATTTTGCACCGTTCGCTCGCCCCCCGCGCCCGCAAGGTTCGTGTGCTCGCCACGCTGGGCCCGGCGAGCAACACGCCCGAGATGATCGAAAAGCTGATCCGCGCCGGGGCCGACGCGTTTCGCATAAACATGAGCCACGGGGTGCAGGCCGACCACGCACCGGTGATCGCGGCGATCCGCAGCCTCGAAAAGTCGCTGGTGCGGCCGACGACGATCCTGGCCGACCTGCAGGGTCCGAAATTGCGCGTGGGCACTTTTGCGTGCGGCAAGGTCGAGCTGAAGCCGGGGCAGAGCTTTCGCCTCGACCGCGACCCGGCCGATGGCGACGCGACACGGGTCTGCCTGCCGCACAAGGAAATCTTCGAGGCGCTGGAAGTCGGCGCGCGGTTGCTGCTCGACGATGGCAAGCTGGTGCTGCGCGTCACGCACATGGCCGACGACCATGTCATGACGCGGGTCGAGGTCGGTGGCATGCTGATCAACCGCAAGGGGCTGAACGTGCCCGATGTCGTTGTGCCGATGGCGGCCCTGACCGAAAAGGATCGCAGCGACCTGGCCTTCGCGCTCGATCAGGGCGTCGACTGGGTGGCGCTGTCGTTCGTGCAGCGGCCCGAGGACCTGGCCGAGGCGCGCAAGCTGATCAACGGGCGCGCTTCGCTGCTCGCCAAGATCGAAAAGCCGGCGGCGATCGACCGGCTGGAAGAACTGGTCGAGCTGGCCGACGCAGTCATGGTCGCGCGCGGGGACCTGGGTGTCGAGCTGCCGCCGCAGGCGGTGCCGCCCGCCCAGAAACGCATCGTCGAAACGGCGCGCCGGATGGGCAAGCCGGTCGTCGTCGCAACGCAGATGCTCGAATCGATGATCACTTCGCCTTCCCCCACGCGCGCCGAAGTGTCGGACGTCGCGACCGCGATCTACGACGGCGCCGATGCGGTCATGCTGTCGGCGGAAAGCGCGGCCGGGGCATGGCCGGTCGAATCGGTCGCGATGATGGACGCGATCGCCTGTTCGGTCGAAGCCGACCCGGGCTATTTCGCGCGGCTGCATTTCACGGAGACCAAATCCGATCCGACCACCGCCGACGCGCTGGCGGATGCAGCGCGCACGATTGCTGTGACAGTTGGGGCAAAGGCGATCGTCTGCTTTACCAAGTCGGGGTCGACCGCCCGCCGTGTGTCGCGCGAGCGGCCTTCGGTGCCGCTGCTCGTCCTGACGCCAAGTGCAACGACCGCCCGGCGGTCCGGCTTGTTGTGGGGCGCCCATGCGGTCCAGACCCGCGACGTGAAGGATTTCGAGGAGATGGTCGCCAAGGCAAAGCGGATGGCACTGCGCCACCAGCTTGCAGGCGGCGGCGACCGGATCATCATCATGGCCGGCGTGCCGTTCGGCGTGCCCGGATCGACCAACGTGCTGCACGTCGTGGGGCTGACCGGCGACGAACTGAAGATTTCGGGGCGCTAGAGCAGCCTGCGGGTCACAATGTCTGCGCGCAGGGTCGCTGCATCGGTAAAACGATGGCCGACGAATCCTTCTGCTTCGGATGCCACGACATTTTCCAGCCGGTCGTCGACGAACAGCCCTTCGCCTGTGCCAAGTCCGAATCGCTGCCGGGCGAGGCGGTAGATCTCGGCGCCGGGCTTCGTCAGTTTTTCGACGCCCGACACCACGATATCGCGGAACGGCGCGAACAGCGCGGTCTCCCGGGCGAATAGCGACGGCCAGAACTCGGCCGAGAAATTGGTGATGGCGAACAGCGGCACGTCGCGCGCAGCGAGGTCGGCAACGAGGTCGGCCATGCCGGGAATCAGGTGCGGAATGGTTTCGGTAAAGCGCGGGCCCCAGGCCTCGATCAGGGCGCAGTGCTGCGGATGTTCGGCGATGAGTTCGGCGCTGGTTTCGGCAAAGGGCCGTCCAGCGTCATGCTGGAAGTGCCAGGCTGGTGTGACAACGTCGCGCAAGAACGCGTCGCGCTCGGCCGGATCGCGGATCAGTTTTTCATAAAGGTAGTGCGGGTCCCAGTCGACCAGCACATTTCCAACATCGAAGACGACCGCCGCAACGGCCATCGGGCTGAATCAGCCCTGGCGTGCCTTGAAGCGGCGATTCGTCTTGTTGATCACATAGGTGCGGCCACGACGACGGATCACGCGGTTGTCGCGATGACGGTCCTTGAGGCTCTTCAACGAGTTGCGAATCTTCATGGCTTCGGCTTTTCTGCGGTTCAGTGGAATTCGGAAGCGGCGCGCCTAATCGCCAGGGGGGTCGAAGTCAAGGCACATGCAGCCGGTTTGCGGTCCATGCGTTGTTCATCCGGCACGTCCTATCGAAAGAGTTATGATGAAGAAAAGCCTGTTTTCCCTGGCCGCGCTCGCCGTGGCGATCGGCGGTGCCACAGCGGCCGTCGCCAAGCCTGTGGAAGTCACGCGCTTTGCAGCACCGGGTGAGATCGTCCGGGGCCCTGCCGCTCCCGCAGTGGCCGCGGCGAGCCTCGAACAATCCACCTACGACGGCGCCGTGTCGCGCGAGCTGGCGCAGGCGGGATTCGCCGCAGAGGGCAGCCCACGCTACATTTTTTCGGCGGAAGTGACGAAGGACGTGCGTCGCAACCCCGTTCGGCGATCGCCGGTCACCATCGGCATCGGGGGCGGCACCGGCGGCTTCGGCGGCGGGTTCGGCATCGGCGGCAGCTTTGGCATCGGCAACAGTCGCGGCCGCGACATGACGAAGACGACATTGTTCGTGCAGCTTCGCGACCGGGCGAACGGCAAGGTCGTCTGGGAAGGCCGGGCGGAGGCCGAATCGACGGCGCCCGGCGGCGAGCGGATCGAGCGGCTGGCGGCGGCGTTATTCCGGGACTTCCCCGGCCAGACAGGGCGCACTATCAGCGTCAAATGACGTTCAGCATCTCCAGCAGCTTCGATTCCGGTAACATCGACGTTCTCGGTACAGAAGGCGACACCGCCTCCCTCGCCATCCGCAAGGACAAGGACAGCGATTTCTACCAATGGTTCCATTTCCGCGTGGCCGGCGCACGTGGCCGCAGGATCACGCTGAACATCACGAATTGCGCCGATTCGGCCTATCCCCTGGGCTGGCCGGGCTATCGCGCGCGGTACAGCGACGACCGGCAGGACTGGCTTCAGGCCGAGACAAGCTATACCGACGGCGTGCTGACGATCACTCATACGCCGGCGCAGGACGTTGTCTGGTTTGCCTATCACGCGCCCTATTCGATGGAGCGTCATCATGACCTGATCGCGCGGATCGGCGCCCTGCCCGGTGTTTCGGTGCGCGCGCTCGGCGCGACGCTCGATGGCCAGCCGATCGACTGCCTGACGTTGGGCACCGGCCCGAAATCGGTCTGGCTCTATGCACGCCAGCACCCGGGCGAGAGCATGGCCGAATGGTGGGCGGAAGGCGCGCTCGACCTGCTGATCTCGACAGACCCGGTCGCGGTTCAGCTGCGCTCTGCGGCCACGTTCCACATCGTCCCGAACATGAACCCCGATGGCAGCCGGCGCGGGCACTTGCGCACCAATGCCGTGGGCGTGAACCTGAACCGCGAATGGAACGCACCGAGCCTCGAGCGCAGCCCGGAGGTCTTCCACGTCAGGGCAGCGATGGACGCGACCGGCGTCGATTTCGCGATGGACGTGCATGGCGACGAGGCGATACCCTATGTCTTCATGGCCGGGTTCGACGGCATCCCGAAATGGACGCAGCGACAAGGCGATTTCTACAAGCGGTTCGGGTCGGAGCTGGCGGCGCGGACGGCCGATTTCCAGACGACGCACGGCTATCCGACTGCAGGGCCGGGCAAAGCCAATTTGTCCATGTCGACCAACCAGCTTGCCGAACGGTTCGGTGCGGTGGCGATGACGCTCGAAATGCCGTTCAAGGACAATGCCGATGCGCCTGACGACTCCGCTGGCTGGTCGCCCGAACGGTCGCGCCAGCTGGCGCGCGACTGCCTTGCGACGCTGGCCGGGATGATCGACGACCTGTGAGAATCGACGACCTGTGAGAATCGTCGAGGACGACCTGCGCGGGCCGGCGATCGGGTCGCTGCTGCGTTACCACCTCGAACAAATGCACCTCAACTCGCCGCCGGGCAGCGTTTTCGCGTTCGATATCGAGCGGCTGCGCGCGCCAGACGTGACGTTCTGGACAGCGTGGGACGATGCGGAACTGCACGGTTGCGGCGCGATGAAGCAGCTCGATCCCGCGCATGGTGAGATCAAGTCTATGCGAACGGCGCCCGAGCACCTGCGCAAGGGCGTCGCCACAGCGCTGCTCGGCCACATCATCGACGCTGGCCGAGAGCGCGGCTACCGACGGTTGAGCCTGGAAACGGGTTCGGGCCCCGCCTTCGAGCCCGCCCTGGCGCTGTACCGGCGGCGCGGCTTTCTGGACGGCGAAGCGTTCGGCGATTACCAGCCGACCCCGTTCAACCAATTCCTGCATCTGGACCTCTGACCCATGCCTACACTCGTCCTCATCCGCCACGGCCAATCGGCCTGGAACCTCGAAAACCGCTTTACCGGCTGGTGGGACGTGAACCTGACCGACAAGGGCATTAGCGAAGCGCAGGCGGCAGGCGAGCTGATGGCGGCCAGGGGCCTCGACTTCGACCTGTGCTTCACGTCGCTCCAGACGCGCGCGATCAAGACGCTGAACATCGCACTCGAGGCGATGGGGCGGCTGTGGCTGCCGGTCGAAAAGGACTGGCACCTGAACGAGCGCCATTATGGCGAGCTGACCGGCCTCGACAAGGCAGAGACGGCCGCCAGGCACGGCGACGATCAGGTGAAGATCTGGCGGCGGAGCTTCGACATTCCGCCGCCGCCGATGGAGTCGGGCGGCGCCTATGACCTGTCGGCCGACCGGCGCTATGCCGGGATTGCCATCCCCAACTCCGAAAGCCTGAAGGACACGATCGCGCGCGTACTACCTTATTGGGAAACCCGCATCGCGCCCGAGCTGAAGGCGGGAAAGCGCGTCGTGATTTCGGCGCACGGCAATTCATTGCGCGCGCTGGTCAAGCACCTGTCGGGCATTTCGGACGATGAGATCACGTCGCTGGAAATCCCGACCGGCCAGCCCATCGTCTATGATCTTGCCGACGACCTGAGCGCGCGCGACCGCTATTACCTCGCCGAGCGCTGAGACCGCTTGCGCGCGTACATGGCGGCGTCGGCGCGCGCGATGATCGAATCGATCGTGTCGTCGGCCGTGACCATGGCGTGGCCGATCGAGACCGACACGGGCCGCCCGTCCAGCGCATCGGCCGCAATCCCTTCGGCAAGCGCAATGGCCTTCGCCGCCGCCTCGTCCGCCGGGAGATCCTCGAGCACCAGCCCAAACTCGTCGCCGCCGATGCGGGCCACAATGTCGGTCGCGCGGACCAGGCTTTTCAGCGCATAGCCGACGTGCATCAGCGCGGCGTCGCCAGCCTGGTGTCCTGCGGTGTCGTTGATCAGCTTCAGCCCGTCCAGGTCAGCAATCATCACGGCAACGGGCGAACCGTGGCGTGAGACACGGGCAATGCCGCGCTCGACTTCGCGAAGAAAAGCACGACGATTGAGCAAAGGCGTTAGCGTATCACTGTCGGCCAGCCGTTCGAGTTCGGCAACCTGAAGACGCAAGGCGCGAAGTTCGCGCACCAATACTTCATTTTCCGACTGAAGACGTGCCATGTGCACGTTGATAGAATCGACATGGGGCGCGGCAACACTCATCCCTGCTTACAACCCGCGCCCGGCGATCATGTCAACTTCAACACGTCGCCGGATTGCGGGGCGACGCGCGGCGACACATGATTTGCGCCTGCGCACGGCGGGCGCTAGGTCGCTCGTTCGGCACGTCGGCAGACCTAAAGGGTGGGTGATGACAGGGACAACCCCGCAGGTCGGGATCATAATGGGCAGTCAGTCCGACTGGGAGACAATGCGCGCGGCGGCCGACGTGCTCGCCGAACTGGGTGTCGCCCACGAGGTACGGATCGTTTCTGCCCATCGAACGCCCGACCGCCTGGTCGATTACGCCAAGGGGGCTGCCGGGCGCGGCCTGCAGGTCATCGTCGCAGGCGCGGGCGGTGCGGCGCATCTTCCCGGCATGGCTGCGGCGATGACGCCGCTGCCGGTGCTGGGCGTACCGGTAGAGTCCGCGGCCCTGAAGGGCATGGATAGCCTGTTGTCGATCGTGCAAATGCCGGGCGGAATTCCGGTCGGGACGCTGGCCATCGGCAAGGCGGGCGCCATCAATGCGGGATTACTGGCCGCGTCGATCCTTGCGCTGTCCGATCCCGAGCTGGCGTCGCGGCTCGCCGCATGGCGTCAGGCGAAGACCGACGCGGTGGGCGACGCGCCAAAATGAGGACGCTGCCCCCGGGATCGACGATCGGCATTATCGGGGGCGGGCAGCTGGGCCGCATGCTGGCGATGGCCGCAGCACAGCTCGGCTACCGCGTCCATATCCTCGATCCCGATTCTGATTGCTGCGCTGGTGAGGTTGCAGCAAAGCTGGTGGTTGCCGATTATGTCGACCGCGCAGCGCTTGCTGAATTCGCGGCCCATGTCGATGTCGCAACCTATGAATTCGAGAATATAGATGCCGCACCACTCGCGGAGGTCGAGGATAAAGTGCCAGTATTTCCGCCGTTATCAGCACTGCGGATTGCCCAGGATCGACTTCGGGAAAAGGACTTTGCTGCGCAGCATGGCGGCACGCCTGCAAGATGGGCGGAGGTCAGCAATGCTGCGGCCCTGTCCGCAGCATTGGCATCGACCGGTATGCCGGCAATCCTGAAAACGACGCGCTTCGGCTATGACGGCAAAGGGCAGGTGCGGATCGCATCAACCGCCGATATCGGACCGGCCAGCATCCTTGCTGACGCGGGACCGGCTGTCCTCGAAGCCATGGTCAGTTTCGAACATGAATTTTCAGTGCTCGTGGTTCGCGGGCAGGACGGCGCGACCGCGATCTGGGAGTCGCCCGAAAACGTCCACGTGGCGGGTATATTGGCGACATCGACGGTCCCGCCGCACGAGCAAATCATGGCCCAGCTAGTGGAAGCCCGGGATCTGGCCGTGCGTATCGCCGACGCGCTCGACTATGTGGGCGTGCTGGCGCTCGAGTTCTTTGCGAGCGCACAAGGTCCGGTCTTCAACGAAATGGCGCCGCGCGTGCACAACAGCGGGCACTGGACCATCGAAGGCGCCTTCACCTCGCAGTTTGAAAACCATATCCGCGCAATCTGTGGCCTGCCGCTCGGCGACACGGCGCTGGTCACCGCAGGAGTCGAAATGACCAACCTGATAGGGAACGACGTTGCAGCCTGGCCCGCCCTGATGGCGGAACGCGGCACGCACGTGCATCTTTATGGCAAGGGCGAAGCGCGCGCCGGCCGCAAGATGGGGCATGTCACGCGCCTGCGCTGAGCGGGCCGTTCGCGAAATCGTCGCGCGTGATTTCGTAGATGACATGTTCGGTCGGTACCCCGGCCATCACCGAGATATCGGTCCGCCCGGTCAGCCGTGCCCCGATCTTCTCAATGGCGCGGCGCGACCGGACATTGCCTGCGCCGATACGGAAGTTGACGCTGTCGAGCGTCCGCAAGGCATGGCCGATCATCAGGCGCTTCACCTCGCGATTGATACCGCTGCGCCAGTGAGTGCGCGCAACATAGCTCGCGCCGATCTCCACGCTGCGGGTCCCGGGGTCGACCTCCCAGAACCGGGAGGCGCCGACCACCCGGCCAGTGGCGCGCTCGATGGTCGTCAGCGAGCCGCCCGAGGCAAGGTTGGCGTCGAAATAGGCACGGAAGACCGGCTCCTTGAAGCGGTCCCACGCCGGATGGACTTCCCACATCAACGGGTCCGACGCGATCGCCCAGTGCGCGTTCCAGTCGTCGGGGCCGGTCGGTCGGATCTCGACGCGGTCCCCGACGAGCATGGGCTGCCGGTCGAAGGCCTCAGGCAGCGCGCGTACCGGTCAGGGGCGAGGTACCGAACATGCCGGCCTTCACGCCGCCGGTGATCGTGTCGCCGTCGACCGTCGCTTCGCATTCGAGCAGCATCGGCATCGGCACCTTCATGTCCATGGTCCAGGTGATCTTGTTGTCGCCTTCGAATTTGCCGTTGTCGCAGCTCAGGCCGCCCATGGCGCCGGTGTTGTCACCGCTCCACGTGCCGTCGCCATTGTCGACGACCGTCATTACCGATTTCTGTTCGCCCAGCGGCGACTTGACGACGCAGTCCCATTTACCCGTTGCATTCGACATAGGTGTTCTCCTGGTTGGGCCGCATGCCTATCTGGCTGTCGGCAGTTGCACGGTTTCGAGAGGGAGGCCCAGCTTTTCGAGCTGCGGCTTTACCTTGGCGGCATCGCCGACCACGACGATCGAGAACTTGCCGGTATCGATCGCCGCCCGCGCGGCGCGGTCGAGTTCGGCAGTCGTCATCGCGCGGTACTTGTCGGCCAGCGTGGTGTAATAATCGTCGGGCCTGCCCAGATTTACGATCTGCATCAGGCCACCCATGACGGCGGCCGACGTCTCGAAGCTGCCGGGAAGTTCGCGGATGCTGCCGTTGGTCGTGCGCGTCAGTTCTTCCTGCGTAATGCCTTTGGTCGTCAGAAACGCCTTCACCTGGTCGAGCAGCGCCTGCACCGACTCGCCCGTACGGTCCGACTGCACCGGCGCGCTGATGATGTAGGGAACGCGATTTTCGAAGCTACGCACCGACGAGTTGACGCCGTAGGACCAGCCCTTGGTTTCGCGCAGATCCATGTTGAGCCGCGACAGGAATGCGCCGCCCAGCACGTCATTGGCCTGGTCGATCAGGATGCGCGACGAATCCTTGCCGGTGATGCCCAGCACCTGCCCCGCCAGAATGACCGACTGCGGCGAGCCCGGCCGATCCGCGAGATAGATTTTCGTGGCCGCAGGCGCCGGAACGGTTACCGAAAAATCCTTTTTCGGGCGTGCCATGCGGTTGGCCGGCCAGTTGCCGAACCGTGCCTCGAGCAAAGGCTTGATCTGCGCCATGGTGGTGTCGCCGACGACGAAGATGGCGGCATTGTCGGGCACCAGCCAGTTGCGCTGGAACCGCACGACATCGTCGCGGGTGAGCCCCTTGACGGTCGCGACCGTGCCTGCGCCGCCGAAGGGCCTGCCATAGGGATAGGCGTCGCCGTAGATGGTGGCGGGCAGGATCGTGTTGGCAATCCCTGCCGGCTGGCTGAGCGAAGCGGCAATCCGCGCGAGCTGTTCGTTGCGCAGGCGTTCGACTTCCTTGGGATCGAATGCAGGGTTGCGGACGACGTCGGCCAGCAGGTCGAGCGACGGCGCAAGGTTGGCGGTCAGGGCGTAGAGCCCTACTTGGCTGCGGTCGAGGCTGCCCCCCGACGACAGCGTCGCGCCCAGCCGTTCCTGCGTTTCGGCGATCTGCGTCGAATTGAGCGACGTCGTGCCTTCGTCGAGCAAGGACATCGTCAGCGACTGCAGACCGAGCTGCTCCTTCGGGTCGGCCGCTGCGCCCGCGTCGAATCCCACGGCCACGCGCACGACCGGAATCTCCGAACGGCGCGCGAAATATACGGGGATGCCGTTGGCAAGCTGCGCGCGCTCGATGCCCGGGAAGGTAAGCGACGGGAAGGCGCCGAGGGGCGGCGGCGCACGCGTGGGCTTGGCCGGTGCCGCTTCGGCCACGGCAGGCTTGGTTGTGGCAGCCGGTGCTGCAGCGCCCGGTGCGTCACCCGTGATTTCGAGTGTCGCGGGCGATGTGTCGCGATCACCTGGCGAGACGATGACGCGCAGCACGGGCCGCGACATCCATTTGCGTGCCGCCGCGGTGACTTTCGCCGGCGTCATGGCCGCAAGCGCTGCAAGGTCCTTTTTATACTTGGCCGGGTCGCCGGAATAAACGAGCCCCTCGGCCAGCGCGACGGCCTTGCCCCCAAAGCCGCCGACCGATTCGAACCCGCCGATGGTCCCGGCGATCGATCGCGTGGCGACGCGGCGCACTTCGTCTGCCGTCGGGCCGGACTTGAGGAATTCGGCGACGACCTCGTCCAGACGCTTCGCCACGAGGGCCGCGTCCGTTCCCGGCTTCACATCGGCCGTTACCGACAGCACGCCGATCTGTTCGAACGTCTGGACGCCGGCGCTGACGCTGACGGCGATCTGTTCGCCGCGCACCAGCGCATTGTCGAGGCGGCTGGACGACAGGCCGCCGAGGACGCTGGCGCCCACTTCGAGTGCGGTCGTATCCTTGCCGTTGACGCCCTCTACTGCCCAGTAGCGGGTGATGCGGGTGTAGGGCACGCGATCCTTGAGGACGAGGTCCTTCGATGCGGCGAGCGTCGGCACCGGCGCATTGACACGAGAGATTGCAGGGCCGCGCGGAATGTCGCCGAACCATTTGGTCACCAAAGGCTTTGCCCGGGCGACGTCGATGTCGCCCGCCAGCACCAGGACCGCATTGTCGGGCCCGTATTTGGCCCGGAACCAGTTCTTCACTGTCTCGAGGCTCGCTGCGCTCAGGTCCGCCATCGAGCCGATCGTATCGTGGCGATACGGATGCCCTTCGGGGAAGAGGTTCCGGTAGACATAATAATCGACGAGGCCGAACGGCTGGTTGTCGCCCTGCCGCTTCTCGTTCTGGACGACGCCGATCTGGTTATCGAGCTTTTCCTGCGTCACCGCGCCGAGGAGGTGCCCCATGCGGTCGGATTCGAGGAACAGCGCAGTCTCGAGCGCGGGCGTGGGAACGGTCTGGAAATAGTTGGTCCGGTCGAACCAGGTCGTGCCGTTGTAGTCGGTCGCCCCGATCTGTTGCAGCGGCTCGAAGAAATCGCCGGGCGAATTTTCGGACCCGTTGAACATCAGGTGTTCGAACAGATGGGCAAAGCCGGTCTGGCCCTTGGGTTCGTCTTTCGACCCGACGTGGTAGTAGATCGACGTGGCCACCACGGGCGCCTTGCGGTCGGTATGGACGATCACCCGCAAGCCGTTGGGCATCGTGAATTGTTCATAGGGGATGTCGACCTTCGCCACCAGCGCCGACACGGGCGCGGGCGCATCGGCGGCCCAGGCCGGCGCGGCAAGGACAAGCGCCAGGGCAAGGAAAGTCGGGCGGATCATGTAAACATCCTCGAATGGAACTCGTTCTGGCGGTGTCTTAGCAGGCCGATACGGCCATGCAATCAGGGTCGGTAAGCATGTTTTGCATGGGCGATGATGTCGGCCCGATCAAAGTGGACGGCCTTGAACTTGCGCGCCTCGAACAGCGCCATCTGGTCGGTGTAATGGGGCGATTCGGGACGCGTCGTCGCGGCGCCATAGGGCTGAATCGAGCGCGATTCGACCTTGCCCGCTTGGTCCCAGGTGACCAGCATGACGAAGCTGTCGCCGTGCTTCACGCGCATCCGGCCGTCGGGCTGCGGGTCCCAGCTCGTCGCCGCGCGCAGGGTATCCGTGCCGCCGTTGGCCGGCAGGTCGACGGTGCCGCGCCGCAGCCGCTGCAACTCGCCGAGCGGCATATCGAGCCGGCCGAACCCCTTCATCAGGGTATCGACGACTTCGCGCAGCTTGGCCTTGGCATCGGGCAGTGGCTCGCCGTGATAGGCCGCCGAATTCGCCATGTGCATCATCGATTCGCCCAGTGCATCGGCGCGGCCGTTGCCGTCGCTGTTCCAGTCCCAGGTCGCTAGCAACTGCTGCGCACGCAGCAGGTCGGGCTCGTTCTTCAGGTCGAGCGCCATCAGCTTTTGCATCCAGCGCCCGGCAAACCCTGCCTTGCTATAGGCGGTGTCGAACTTGATCTGCATCAGCCGTTCGGGCGTGATCTGGCCTTTCTCTGCCGTGAGCAACTCCATGGCACGCACGATCCGGTTGGTCGTGCGCTCCTCGATCCCCATCAGCGGCGAAAAGCTCTTGCGGTCGAGCTCCGACCCCGGCCCCGCCGCCATGAATGGCGTGTTGTTGGCGTTGACGACCCAGCCCGATGCGGGGCTCACGATCTTGGGCATGCGGTCAAAACCGATAGTGCCCTGCCACATGTCGGCCGAGGTATCGCCCGGCACGACGCCAGTATAGTCGAAGCCGGGTTTGCGGGGCGGGAACAGCGCGTTGTAGACATAGGCGATGCGCCCGGTCTTGTCGGCGTAGATGAAGTTGGTCGCCGGAATGCCACCGAGCGACATCGCCTTGGTCCACTCGTCCCAGTTCTGCGCCTTGCCGATGCGGTAATATTGCTCGACCATCTTCGCGCTGTCGATGCCGGCATAACGAATTGCAAAGGCGCCGTTCTTGTTGACGATGACCGGCCCCTGCACCGCGCGGTAAACGGTCCGCGGGATGGGCAGCATGAACGGCCCGACCTTGACCGGCAGCCAGACGCGCTTGCTCTGCAGCGGCAGCCATTTTTCGTCGTAGCGATACTGCGTGCCGTCGGCGTTCAGGGCGAGTTTGTAGACGTCGATGAGGTCGGGATCGTTGACGGTGTTGGTCCAGCCGAGATTGCGATTATGGCCCATGGGTATCATCGGCATGCCGGGGAACAGCGCACCCGTCATGTCGAGGCCCTGCGCCGAATGGACGCTCGCTTCGTACCAGGCGACCTGCCCCTCATAAGGCTGGTGCGAGTTCGAGATCAGCCAGGTCTTGCCGTCGCTCATCTTCGTCGGTGCGACTGCAAAGGCGTTCGAGCCGTTGGTGGAAGGGTCCCTGCCGACGGGCGTCATCGGGGGCACGGTCGTGGCCGGCGGGGGCTGGTCGGTGCTGAGCTTGCCGAGCACTGCATCGAGCCCGAAGAAGAACGGGGTCCGGAGCACGAATCCCGTCGCGATATCCTCGCCATTGACCGGGAACAGGCGGCTTAGGCGAACCTCCCCCGGGTGGCGCGCGGCATAGAGGTTAAGCCCGGCGGCATAGGCATCGAGCAAGGCGCGGACGTCGGCGGGCATTTTGGGATATTCGCGCGCGGCGGTTTCACGGGCGCCGAGCAGATGCTGGACATAGTCGATCTTGGCGCCGTCGCTGCCCATGATCGCGCCGGCCCGGCCGCGCGTCATCGCCACGACCTGTTCGAGCGTCGAGAAATCGTCCTCGGCATGGGCATAGGCCAGGCCATAGGCGGTGTCGGCGTCGGTCTTGCCGAAGATGTGCGGCACGCCGAATTCGTCACGGACGATCCGCGCATCATAGGTGTGGGCCGGCGGCGGGGCGGCTGCCGTCGCGGTCAGCGGCTCCCAGACGAGCCCTGCAAGCGCGACGAGCGCAATGAGTACCAGCAGGCCAAGCCCGATCCGTTTCAGCACTCATCGTCTCCCGCTTATCCTTGACGTAAACGTGAAGCCGATTGCGGGGCGCGCCGCAAGGGGCGATATCACGCGCCGTGACCCCGACCCCCCAGATTCGCTTCGCCAAGACGATTGCCCTCGCCGCCGGACTGGCTTCTGCGACCGGATTCGCGCCGCTCGGCTTGTGGCCGGTGGCGATCCTTTCCGTTGCGGTGCTGATGCTGCTCATTGCCAGCGCCGCCGATGGCCGGGGCGCGTTCGCGCGTGGCTGGCTGTTCGCGGTCGGCCATTTCGCGCTCGGCCTCAACTGGATCGCGCATGCCTTCGACTTCCAGGACGCGATGCCGCACTGGGTCGGCTATGGCGCGGTTATCGGGTTGAGCCTGTATCTGGCGGTCTATCCGGGCGCCGCCGCCTGGCTTGCCTGGCGGATCGGGCGCGGGGCGGGACGCGGGCGATTCAGCCTTGGCTTTGCTGCGGCATGGATGGCGACGGAATATCTGCGGGCGACAATGTTCACCGGCTTTGCCTGGAATCCGCTGGGCGTCGTCCTGCTCGACACGCCCGCATCCGCCTTTGCCCGCTGGATCGGAACCTATGGGCTGTCAGGACTGGCGGTCCTCGCCGCGGGGCTGATCTGGTGGATCGGAGTGTGGGCTCGCGATGCATCGAAGAACGTGCGTGGCCGTGACCCGGCGCACCTCGCCGCAGCCGCTGGCGCCGTCATGGTCCTGCTCATCGCCTATCTCGGCTTGCCCGCGAGCCTTGCGCAAACCCCGGCCGCCGTGCGCGAACTCGGCCCGCTCGTCCGCATCGTCCAGCCGAACCTGTCGCTGGCGCAGCAGCGCAACAGCGATGCCGACGAACATAATGTGGCCCGCATGGAAGCGCTGAGCGGTCGGCCCGGACCCGCCCCGCGCCTGATCCTGTGGCCCGAGGGCGCGGTCCCTTATTACCTTGACGAGGAAAGCTGGGCGCGCGACCGGCTTGCCCGGCTGCTCGGCCCGCGTGACGTGCTGATAACCGGGGGCAGCACGCTGATCTACAACAAGGCGGGCGACCTGACCGCTGCACGCAACTCAGTGTACGCGCTGACCCCTGACGGCAATGTCGCCGCGCGCTATGCCAAGACGCACCTCGTCCCCTATGGCGAATACCTGCCGATGCGGCCGGTACTCTCTGCGATCGGCCTTGCCCGGCTGGTCGAAAGCG
>JANMJZ010000189.1:0-1625 GCA_031371635.1 Sphingomonadales bacterium
CCTCGACCGCATGCTCGCCGCCGCCGAAATCCTCGGCGCTGGCTTTGATTACGTCCGCGTCGATTTTTACGAAGCCGACGGGCACCCGCTGTTCGGCGAAATGACCTTCTACCCCGGCTCGGGGCTCGGCCCGTTCGACCCGGTGGCGCTCGACACATCGATGGGGCTCGAATGGCGCGCTGGCAAAACCCGCTTGACAGCGTCGGTCTAGTCTGAAATTTCTGTCTTTACAGAAATAACCGCCGAGTCGGACATCCCGTGGACATCAAGCGTTTCCCCGAAGTCGAAGCCTTCATCCTCCATTGGGGCGAGATGGGCACCCAATGGGGCGTCAACCGCTCGGTCAGCCAGATCCACGCGCTGCTCTATCTCAGCGACCGCCCGCTCCCCGCCGACGAGATCGTTGAGGCACTGGGCCTAGCCCGCTCGAACGTCTCGACCGGCCTGAAGGAACTACAGGGCTACGGCATCGTCCGCCGCACCCATATGGCCGACGACCGGCGCGACCATTTCGTTGCCGAAACGGACCTGTGGGATATGCTGATGCGGATCGTCGCCGAGCGTAAAAAACGCGAGATCGATCCGACCGTCGCCCTGCTCGGCGAACTCGCCGCGCGCGCGCAGCTCAACGACGCCCTGCCCAAGCATGTGCGCGAACGCATTGGGCGCATGCACGAATTCCTCGGCACCTTGTCGGGCTGGTACGAACAGGTCCGCGGGCTGCCCAAGCCGACGCTCGTCGCGTTGATGAAACTGGGCGGCAAAGTCGCGCGGTTTATTCCGGGCAAGCGAACAGGCAACTGACATGATCCGCTTGCTTCCCCAGCCCCTACAGACGCGGCCCGTAGTTTCTTTAATTACAGAAATAACAGATAATTTTGACACCGTCCGTTTCTGCGCCTCGACCTGCGAAAGGATCGCTGCATGACCGACCTCGACCTGCCCCCTGCCCCGCAACGCTCCGCCGTCAAACGGACCATCGCCGCGTTTGCGGTGGCCTTCGCCTTTGCGCTCGGTGTTTACTGGCTGATCGACGCGGCGCGGCCCGACACAGGCCTCATCAGCTTCACCTTCCTGCTGATCCTGCCGACGGTCGTTTCAGCCTTCATCGCCTATGTCGCCGACCCCTGGGGCGAGCGGTCGAAGGGCTTTTACCGCATGATCCCGGTCTGGCTGATCCTTGCAGTGGTCGCGACGTCGGTTGTCGTGCTGCGCGAAGGGACGATTTGCATCCTCATGCTGTCGCCCTTGTGGTTCGGCGCGTCGATGCTCGGCGTCACGCTGATGTATCGCTGGCGCGGGGGCAAGACGAAGGATTACAGCTCGGTTTTCAGTTCCTCGCTGCTCGTCATCCCGCTGATCGCGATGCAGGCCGAACCGTATATCCCGCTGCCACAAGCAACCGCCACGGTCACGCGCAGCATTGTCGTTGACGCCCCGCCAGCAAAAATCTGGCCGCTGCTGCGCGGCATTCCCAATGTCCGCCCGGGCGAAGGGCAATGGAATCTGTCGCAGGACATATTCGGCGTACCCCGTCCGGTCGGCGCGCAGTTATTTGGCGAAGGCATCGGCGCGGACCGCCGCGCCAACTGGAGCAACGACGTGCGGTTCCGCGAGCAGGTGAT